>NC_019682.1:957500-1276666 GCF_000316575.1 Calothrix sp. PCC 7507
TAACTCCCATTTTTTAGGGATAACATGTAAATAAATTACTTACCAGCATTTGGTGCTAATTTTTTATGGAGATTCAGCTAATCAACATCGGTTTTGGCAACATCGTGTCTGCTAATCGAGTCGTTGCTATTGTTAGTCCAGAGTCTGCCCCGATTAAGCGGATCATTACCGATGCCAGGGACAGAGGTCAGCTAGTTGACGCAACTTATGGTCGCCGGACTAGGGCTGTAATTATCACTGATTCCAGCCACGTAATTCTTTCCGCGATACAACCGGAAACGGTAGCCAATCGCTTCGTGATTTCTCGGGAGCATCAAGTTGTAGATAATTAACTAGGGTGGGTTAATAACCCTATCCCTATTTGCTACATTTCAGCGGTACTATGTGAATTAGACGGTTTTTCTGTCACCCGTGCTACAAATTCCTTAGTCAACAGTTATCCTGAAAACGAACACCAGGATACAGACTAATGAATAATGTCTATTGATTAATTCACAGGTTTAGCGGATGATGCAAGTTCTACCCATCCAGAGTGGTGCTACTACTAGAGAATGTTTGCCTCCGGGGAGGCTGATTGTTTTAACCGGCCCTAGTGGAGTCGGCAAAGGTACTTTAATGCGATCGCTTTTGCAGCGTCATCCGGAACTGTACTATTCTGTATCCGTGACGACGCGTTCTCCCCGTCCAGGAGAAATCAACGGTAAAAATTATTACTTTATTAGCCGCAGTAAGTTTGAACAATTAGTTGCTCAAGGTGAATTCCTGGAGTGGGCAGAATTTGCTGGTAATTATTACGGCACTCCTCGTGAAGCTGTGTTGAATCAAGTCAAGTCTGGCAAATTGGTAGTGCTGGAAATTGAGCTAGAGGGTGCAAGACAAATCCGTCGTTCTTTCCCCAGTGCCCAAAGCATTTTTATTTTACCGCCTTCCTTTGATGAATTAGAGAAACGCATCCGCGGTCGTGCCCAAGACGCTGAAGAAGCGATCGCCCGTCGTCTAAGCTGCGCTCAAACAGAAATTCAGGCTGCAGACGAATTTGATATGCAAATCGTTAATGACGATTTTGAAACTGCTTTGAATGCCATTGAAGCAGCTGTATTTGGATAATTTCCTATCCCCACACCTGACCATTTTTTAATAATCAGCAAGGGACACAAGTAATAGAGCTATGTGTCCTTTGTTAACATAACTAGCAAGCAGTTATCTAGCATACTCACACAGGCGTTTTTCTATCCAAGAATTAAGACTTTGTCCCTCTTTTTTGGCTTTGACGGCAATTATTTTGTGTAAGTCAGGATTAATCCTGACTATAAACTTACCAGAGAACGGCTTATCAGGCTCTTCACCGCGTTCTCTACAAAAGTCTAAATAATCATCGACTGAATTTAAAAAAGCGATCGGTAAGATGAGCAAGTGCGATCGCTCTGACAGATCACATCTTGCACCTAGCCCTAGCGATTAGAAATCGCGGCTATACAAACAAAGTCCGCCTGCGCGGACTAACGGCAAATCAAGGTTTTTAACCCGCGTGGTGCGCTTCGCGCAGCGCAAGCGCGATAGGCGGGTTTTGCCTGTGTAGCCGCGACTTCCAGTGCAAGAGTGCAAGATATGAGACAGGAAAGGTTGTTAAAAAGTGAATAAGCCAAAAGAAACCACAGATAAACACAGAGATGAATTATCTATATTTATCCGTGGTTTAATTTCTGAAAAATTGACTTTTGCTGTAGGTTTATTGACTAATTACTAAATTAACCGACTAAACCTTGAATCAATTCTAAATTGATCGTCAAGAAGTAAGCTACTACTGCACCACCAATACCACCAATTAAGAAAGCACTGGCAAAGTTATTCCAGCCTTCTTTGGAATTAAAAGCATCTGCTGGAGGATTAGGTACAGTTACACTCGCAAGTGCCTTGGGAGGATTGCTATTGGCGTATATAGATAGGGTAGCGGTAAGAACCACAACCAAGCCAATGGCTCCCAATAACCCAGCTAGGTCAGCGCTAGCTGTATCCCGCAGGGGACCCAATTTAGCAAAAGGCCCAAATAGAAGGTATCCATGAGCTTGGCCAATCTCTAACCCGCGTCTGAATGGAGTTAGACCAGGGCGATATGCAGGCAGATTATTAATCCACCACTTGACCACAGGAGAAGAATTAACTGGGGTTTCTAGATTGCCAATTTGGGGGTCGCGTCCTGCAGGAAAAACAACTTCCCGATTTCTCGGATCGCTGGCGAGATTTTTTGATGCGTCTACTGCTTGCGCCATATTTTGTGTTCGCCTCTAAAATTTAGAAAGGTAGCATTTTTATATTAATAATAATTGTCGCCAAAGAAGCTTTTTGATAGAGAAGTTTAGAAAAATTAATTTACCTGTTTTTCAAAGTATGAAACTCGCAACCTGTAAACAGCATTACGAGTTTCATAAAAACATTTTAAGTGCCTATTTAGAGTGATAGTTTCACTTCACTTATGTCAAGCAACCTAAATAGATCATGTTAGGTGCAAGACAAAGCACCAAAATCTCAGAAATTTCCTATTCTACTTATGGTAGGGGGTGGAAAAGGAGGTCTGGGAAAAAGCGGTTAAATTCAATCAAAATGCCTGCTGTAATCGTCAACCAAATGGTAGTGATCACAGGTGCTGTAGTCAAAAACGTAACAAAGTAGGATTTTGAATCGCCTTTGTCTGCCATAATTTTAGTCTCCAAAACCAGTGAATGACTGAAGCTGAATTATCGTGGGGAAATGGTGATTTCCGAATCCTTGGCGGTTAATTCGCCGGACAAGAATTCTTTGACAGCAGCCGCAGGCCAAGCAAAACCTGTGGCAATGATTGGTAATGCGACAGCAAGATCAATCTGGACTTCTTTTTGTTCAGCGTCAGATCCCTTTTTGATGGCTTGTAGATAGGCACGACCTACCCAACCAATCCAACCCGTGATGTAGAGGAAGAGAATGCTGGGAATTAGGAAGTCACCAGCATGATCTAGACGACTATCAACAATCAGGTGGGGATAACCCTCAGGGCCGCATAGCGCCTGAGAATAACGCTCGAATCTCTTTTTCCCGCCTTCGGGATCAGAAGTGGTATTCCGGGCATTTGCTGCTAATTCCTGGAATGCAGGAGTGTCTTTGCAGGGTGTCAAGTTAGCGCCCAAGGCTTGTGCTGGTGGGGCAAAATTGAACCAAAGACTTACAGCTAACAGCAAAGCAAACAATCGTCGCATGGAGTTGTTTCCTTTTATTACAAAACAAAAAGTTTCTTGTACAAAACGAAGCGGCTTGTACAGTCTTTAATTTGCATAACTAGCAAGTCATCATACTCTTGGCTGGGAACCGAGTAAAGTTTAAGTAAATAAAAGTTAAAGCTTCTCAACCAAAATTAGTGCTGAGTCCTGAGTAGCGAGTGCTGAGTAACAGGTGCCGAGCATAGGAATTGTTGTAGTAGGGTAGTAAACAAGCAATATTTTTTCCCTACTACTCAGGACTCAGGACTTAGGACTCAGCACTCTCAATGACAACCGTTTTAGCCATCGAAACTAGCTGTGATGAAACTGCCGTAGCAATTGTTAACAATCGTCAGGTTTACAGCAGTATTATTGCCTCGCAAATTCCTATCCATCAGCAGTATGGTGGGGTAGTGCCAGAGGTAGCTTCCCGCGAACACCTGGAAACCCTCAATCAGGCGATCGCCCAAGCATTGGAGCAAAGCCAACTAAACTGGAGCCAAATTGATGGCATAGCCGCCACCTGCGCCCCTGGACTCGTAGGAGCGCTGTTAGTGGGTTTAACTGCTGCCAAAACCCTAGCGATGGTACACAAAAAGCCATTTTTGGGAGTTCATCACCTCGAAGGTCACATTTACGCAACTTACCTGAGTGAACCAAGTTTACATCCCCCTTTTCTTAGCTTACTAGTTTCCGGCGGACATACAAGCTTGATTTACGTCAAGGAGTGTGGTAATTACGAAACCCTAGGACAAACCCGAGATGATGCAGCCGGAGAAGCCTTTGATAAAGTAGCGCGGCTGTTAAAGCTGGGTTATCCCGGCGGCCCAGTCATTGATAAATTGGCACAACAGGGGAATCCCCAAGCCTTTGCATTGCCAGAAGGGAAAGTTTCTCTACCAGGTGGGGGATATCATCCCTACGATGGCAGTTTTAGTGGGTTAAAGACTGCAGTACTGCGTTTAGTGCAACAGCTAGAGAAAGAACGGGGCAATGTGCCAATAGCAGACGTAGCAGCCAGCTTTCAAGAAACTGTAGCGCGATCGCTCACCAAAAGAGCGATCGCCTGTGCGATCGACCACGGTTTAGACACCATCGCTGTTGGTGGAGGTGTGGCAGCTAATAGTGGTCTGAGAAAAAATTTACAAGCAGCATCAAATAAACACAACCTACGTGTCCTATTCCCCCCCTTAAAATTCTGTACCGATAACGCTGCCATGATCGCCTGTGCAGCCGCCAACCACCTCTCCCTCGGTCATACATCCCCCCTCTCCCTCGGCGTCGAATCCAGGCTCTCACTCACCCAAGTGATGAAGTTATATCAATGGGAATAGGGACTGGGGACTGGGGACTGGGGACTGGGGACTGGGGACTGGGGATAATCATTCTTGACCCTTGACTCTTGACTCTTGACCCTTGACTCTTGACCCTTGACTCTTGACTCTTGACTCTTGACTCTTCACAAATGACAAATGCCAAATGCCAAATTAACAACTAACAATCGACCGAATATGATTAGCAACTACGTCTGGCTGCTCTAACATAGCCAAGTGACCACAGTCAGGAATTTCAATCACATTATCCCCGCAGTACTGAAACAATCGGTGAAAGCTAGCTAAATGACGGACATACTTAGGTTCCATCACCTTGTCTTGAGTTCCAGCCAAAAAATAAACTGGTTGCTGCAACTGAGATACCAACTGAGGTAAATGATTAATTTCCTCTTCAGTCGTAGAATCGAGGAGACTTCCTAGCGCCGCCTCTGGATCAGCCACAACGAAATCAATCACTCGCTGACGTGCCCAAAAACGATCCAAAGGACGCACCACACTAGCTCTAGTAAACAGCAAATCAATCAAAGGTATCTGGGACAGCCAACGAGGGCGGACTTGCAAAAATCGCTGTCCCGCCGAACGAAACTGCTCGAAAGCTTCCTTTAGATAAATGCCACCACCCGCATTGATACAAATAACTCCCTTAACACAATCAGGCATCTGAGCCGCCGCCCAAAGAGCGATCGTACCCCCCAAAGAGTGACCAATTAACCAAGCACTGGTAATGTTCAACTGTTGTAGGAGAATAGCTAAATCCTGAGCATAGGCAGATGGAGTATAAGGAGAATCGAAGGGTGAGTCAATTGCACTACTACTATAACTAGCAGTCAGGCTTACAGAAACTTGTGCCTGACTAAAATCTGTTTCTGCCTGGGATTGAGACTCACCAAAACCCCTCAAATCATAAGATAAGCACTGCAAATCTATTGATAGGCGAGAAATCACAGGCTGCCAGTATCCACGGCTATTCAGCCAACCGTGGATAAAAACTAAAGCATGGGGGTAAGACGTGGGAGCCGTTAGCTCATATGCGTGTGGTACGCCCAAGATTTCGATAGTTGCCATATTTAATATCGTACCCTTAAGAGCGGGCGCGACTAAATACAGAAATTGAGAAAGTCGGGAAACTGAAAATTTCCTCCTGCATAATTCATAATTCGTATCATTTACCCAACAACCTCTGTCGCACCCCTTCAGCAATTTTGTGCCCTAGATATTCAGGAATGAGGCTTTCATTCGGTCCCAGTAAATAGAGAATTAGCCGTGTACGTCCACGCCAAACCAACAAATTGGCATTGACCACCAGCAAGTCTTCCTGCCAAATGGCGTACATCACTTTGTAAAATAATCCCGGTTGATTATGGGCTTCAATCACTAGAGCCGGAAGATGAAAGACCGGATCTACGTAGAACTCAGTTTGTACCTGCTCTAAACCAGTGTCAAGGTTAAATTCTACTGCCAGCATTTCCTCTACCTCAAACCGCCCTCCTAGAGCTTCGCGAATGGCCCGACAGACATTATCGGCAGTTTTATCAGTAAGGGCTTTGCTGCCACGAGACACCAAAAGTTTGATAAAAACTAACATTGGTGGGCGGATTTGTCCGTATAGACTTAGACCGTGGATAGTCAGCCCATAGGCAGCCAGCACACCAAAAATATCGCTGAGAAGAAAAGACTGATTACGGTAGGCAAAATGCAGGGCACTTTTGCTACCTTCCGGTTTCAGCTCTATCACGGCGCGTCTGGTTTTATAGAGACGGTAGGCTAACCGTAAATTTTGCAGTTGAATCTCACTGCTAACAAATTGCTCATAAAACTGGGGAAACGCTCGATTAAAGCGCTTTAGAAGTTCCAATGTCGAAGATTTTAAACCAGAAGCCATCTTTGGTGGTTAGACTCGCTTGCTTTTGTCGGCCGGGGATTAAGGACTGGAGACCAGGGATTGGGGACTGAGTACTGAGAAGATTTTTCCCAATACTCAATGCCTAATACCTGACATCCTGTAAAAGTTGGAATAACGCATTTTTTGTAGGTGGGGCTATGCCTCACTTTGCCTGGAACGTTGATGTTTGTGTTGGTGGGCGATACCCAATAAGGTTCAGTTAAGGATTTTTGCTACTGATTTTAGACCACCTGAAGAGACGCATTAGCACAGCGGGACGAAGTCCAATTTTGCGTCTCTACCAAGGATTATGGGCTTAAATGAACAGTATTGGGCGATACCCACCCTACCTACATTAAGAGCATATTGTGGGTAGCTGAATTTTTCCTGTTGCCCATTAAGAGTTCCCTTTCATACTTGATCCCCTATTTCTCGTGCCTTATTCCCTAATCCCTTATATCAATTCACACTCATATCCTTCCCTTTTGGTGAATTTCTCCTAGCTTTACAACAAAATGCTAAAGTTGAAAGTGATTGGTGTGAAACACACCCTCAAGAGCTGTTGCCATAGAGAACTCCTGAAACACTCAAAACGAGTTTTGAGTATGAGGGGCAGCAAATGGCTTGAGCTTTTGCGAAATGTGAATCACCACTTTAAAATAGTGGAAACCAATTCAGTTATACTACCCGAACCACGTTGGCATGGGTTTTTGGAAAACTTGGTTTAGTACTTCTGAATCTACGGCGACAAACAAAACAACTTCCTTTGAAGAGATGAGTGCGGAAGCTATGGGTAATTCTAGCCCTAATAGCGACCCCTCAGTCACTGCGCGCAGCGCAGAACGCATAGTTTTCAGTACGGAGCGAGATATCGACCTGTATGAACTCGAAGAACTCTGTGATGCAGTCGGTTGGTCGCGTCGTCCCCTGAGAAAAGTTAAAAAAGCTATAGAGCATAGTTTTCTCGTGGCCACAATGTGGCAAGTGCGAGGAAACAAACGTCGGCTGATTGGTTTTGCCCGTGCTACCTCAGATCATGCGTTTAATGCCACTATTTGGGATGTAGTCGTTCATCCAGACTTTCAAGGTAAAGGTCTGGGTAAATCGCTGATGAAATATGTCCTCAAAAAATTGCGGAGTGAAGAAATTAGTAATGTCACTCTCTTTGCTGACCCCCATGTGGTAGATTTTTACCGGACTATGGGTTTCATGGCTGATCCAGAAGGCATTAAAGGCATGTTTTGGTATCCTCATTAAGCTTAAAGACCAATAAAATCGACTGTAATTGCTTGACTTTCTTGAATGTGATGCAGTTTTCAGAGCCTTGGACAACAGGCAAACACATGTCTGATTATCAGGCTCAATGGGTATTCAACGTTTTTGGAGTATCAGCATAAAACTAATTTCTTATTTGCGGATATTAAAAGAGATGAGCGAAAAGCCATTAGATATGATATATTAGTAATAATGCTTTAGTTAAGCTATGTTACATGGGCTAAGTAGTGAAGCCGTTAGTTAGCATTAGAAACAAACTAGCAAGACTAGATTGATCTAGACGGGATGTAGCGCAGCTTGGTAGCGCGCCTGCTTTGGGAGCAGGATGCCGCAGGTTCAAATCCTGTCATCCCGATTTGAAATTGTCAATCAAAAAACCCTAGAACTAACAGCGTGTCTAGGGTTTTTTATGTTTTCTATCAGAAATCAATATTTCACTAGGAGTTGTCTTGGTAAATAAATGTGCTTTGAAATTAGATATTTTCTCCGGAAAGTCTCATGTAGCCGTTATGTGATTAGCCTGTTGTATGAGGAATAACAGACAAAGTTGATCTTCAGCAACTAGTAGCCTTAATGCTGCGTATTGTACAAATTTGAGGAGATATTCAAGCTAAAGCAGTTGGAACGATTAACTATAAAATGGCGTCATTCATAAATAGGAAAGGTAGTTAAATGGCATTTATCGCTTCATTGGTTGGAGAAATTTTTCGCCACTGGAGAGCAGCGGATAAAAAGCGGTTACTGCATTTAGCGGTAAGTAACAAGACAAAATTGAGAACAGCACAGCTTGAGTACAGTCAATGGCTGGCGACAACACCAGAAGCTGTGACTCATTGAGATGACAGATTTTTGGGTCGTCACAACGAGTCAGTGTTACACAGAGAAGTCGCCAGGAAGGAAACCCTCCTTTTGCTGGGCAGGCTAGAAAAAAAGGTTTATAAACTGGATTTAGTATCGCCTGTTGAGCGCTGACTATAAAAATTCAACAGTTGCCACAATTTTTTCACATCTGAAATGGATTGCTATATAACTAAAACAAGTTGGTGCTGTGCAAATCCAACTGTTTGTCTGACTTAAATTGAATTATTGATGCGAGGAGCAGTCATGAAATCATTAGTTCGCTGGGGCGCGACATTAGGTTTAGTCGGGAGTACTCTGCTGGGAGCGGTCTTTGCAGGAAGTTTTCCCGTCTTGGCATTGTCAGAACAACAAATCAAAGACAAATTAGACTCTGTCCCCGTTTACTTGATTACTAACGAGAAAGGCTTACCTTTAAGTCGTGCATTACCGGAAGCGCAAAGCGGTCCAAAAAAGGGAGGTTCCGTCACAGGGGTTTATCTGAGTCGCCAAGAGGCTCAGACCTTCATCAATGAACTGCGGAGTGCTAAAGGCAAAGATCCAAAACTGGAAGAAATCGCCAAAAACCTCCAGGTTACAGCTGTGCCTCTGGGAGTAATTTATCAACAATTGCAACAAACCAAAAACCAAGATAATCGGCTGTTATTTGCTTTTAAACCTGTAGATCAGGAAATTAAAGGGGCGTTGGAGTTGCTGCAACAAAGTGGTCAAAAGGTAGATCAGTTTAAAAGCGTACCTGTTTTTGCGGTGAGATTTGCGCCAGATCAGGGTTATGTGCCAATTCAAATGACAGCTGACAAACAGCAATTAATTCCTTTGTTTTTGAGCAAGCAAGATGCACAAGGCTTATTGGGACAGGTGAAGCCAAAGTATCCCAAAGCTGATATTCAAGTAATTGACGTAGATGGAGTCATTAAAACCTTACAAGATAAAAACGATTCGTGGCTGAATCAAGTTGTTTTAGTGCCATCTGCAGAATCTAGACAATATATCCAGACGTTACCTAGGGATAATAACGCTCCTAAAACTCCTGCTGTAGCGCCCAATCGGAATAATTCTCAGCCAGCGAAGCCCAAGCAACGTTAAAGAATGAGGGATCAACGGCTAAAAGTGGTTTCTGGTTTACAACTTTGGCGGTGGCGACATCAGGCGATCGCCTCAGCGATCGCTAGTAATGTCCCACCGGCAGAGGTAGATTGGCTACTCTTGGAGGTAGCTGGGTTAGACCGCTTGGCATTGCGTTTAGAATCTTTTAAAGATTGGCCTCAGATGCAACTGAAGTTTTCTTTAGATGATTTAGACCAACTGTGGCAGCGACGATTACATGACCGCTTACCAGTACAGTACATTGCGGGTGTGACTCCTTGGCGACAGTTTGACATTGCTGTGTCGAGTGCAGTTTTGATTCCCAGACCAGAAACAGAATGCTTGATTGATTTAGCTGTGGAAGCCGCTGTTAATCTACCCTCAGGAAACTGGGCGGATTTGGGGACTGGTAGTGGGGCGATCGCTCTGGGATTAGCAAGCGTGTTTCCGGAGTCTACAATTCACGCTGTTGATTACAGCCCAGAAGCTTTAGCGATCGCCCAAGCCAACGCCCATAATTTAGGGCTAGCCCACCGGATGCGATTTTATCAAGGTTCCTGGTGGGAGCCACTAGCAGCCCTCAAAGGTCAATTTAGTGGTTTGGTATCCAACCCGCCTTATATCCCCACTAGTACCTTACCTACCCTGCAACCAGAAGTGTTTCACCATGAACCACATTTAGCTCTAGATGGGGGTGCGGATGGCTTAGATGCCATCCGCCATTTAATCGAGGTATCCCCGGCTTATTTGCGGACTGGTGGTGTCTGGCTGATTGAGATGATGGCAGGACAGGCAGATACTGTCCGAGAACTGTTGCAAAATCACGGTAGTTATTACGACATTCAAATTCATGCTGATTTAGCTGGCATTGAACGCTTTGCCCTTGCTTATGTCAGTGCTGAGTGGTGAAATAGTTGTTTAGGACTTACGCAACTGGCTCATATATTTTCTGGTGTAAGAGTCAAGGGTCAAGGGTCAAGGTTTTTGGATTTTTGACAACCTCAACGAAAAAAAATATGGCACTTGCGTAAGTCCTGTTGTTTAACAGTCGATAGTTATCGGTGTTCTATGTATCTCTGGGTCGAAGTCTCCCCACGTAGACCAAGTGGCGAACCCGTCAGGACGCTTCTTTACCTATGCCGATACGCCTGATAACTGATAACTGATACTTCGACTCCGCTCAGTACAAGTAACTGATAACTGATATGACACAGGTTACTTTAGAAGCCCTGATCACAGGGGCACGTGCTGGCTCTTTAGTTAGCTTTCCGACAGATACAGTTCCTGCATTGGCGGCTTTACCAGATAAAGCCGCATTAATTTTTGCAGCTAAACAGCGGAGTCAAGATAAACCATTGATTTTGATGGCAGCTAGTGAGTCAGATTTATGGACTTACGTCCAAGGCAGTGATTTAGAGTATCAAATTTGGCAAGAATTAGCGCACAAATATTGGCCAGGAGCGGTAACATTAGTATTGCCAGCGTCGGCGATAGTGCCAAAAGTGATGAATCCCACTGACCCCACGACAATTGGTGTCAGAGTTCCAGCAAGTGCGATCGCCCAAGCTATTTTGGCTCAAACAGGTCCACTGGCTACCACTAGTGCCAATTTTTCTGGTCAGCCTCCCTTGCAGACGATGGCAGAGATTGAGGCGCAGTTCCCTGAAGTTCTAACTCTCAAAGAACCACAATTTCAGGGAGAAATATCAGGGATGGGTTTACCTTCCACCGTTGCTAAATGGACGGGGACGAATTGGCAAATTTTACGACAGGGTGCAATTAAGTTAAATTTTTAACCTGAAAAAGGCTAGATGGCTATAATGTTGTTTTCTCTGTGTGAATCTCACATCTAAGAGTTAAGACTAGGTATGGGGCATTGGCCATAGAGAATAAATTTAACTACGGACGCAGTGAGCTAGGAACTTGGGTTACTTAGTAAGAAACAGAAAAATTTTTAATTGCGTCTACGAATTAAAGAACTGGAGTTGAGCCTATAAAAGGGGAAATCCAGGGCTTGATTTTGCATCATTGTCGTCAATAAAAAAGTTAATATTTGCTAAATGATAAATTGGAGCAACTGGTTATATCTAGGTGCAGGAATGGCACTAGGGACGGGATTATGTTGGTTATTTGTGCGAAAATCAAATGCCACAGTTAGCTCATCCCCCGTCACGCTAAAAGAGCAACAGATCCTGCAACAATTGCAGCAACTGCAACTGGCATACCAAATGGTTTGGGAAATGAGCCAGTTTAAAGCGGGTTTTTTGGCACGGACTACTCATGAATTGCGATCGCCTCTAAATGGTCTGATCGGCTTACACCAGTTAATTTTGTCGGATTTGTGCGAAGATCGGGCTGAAGAGCGAGAATTTATTGCTCAAGCCCACGAACGGGCGCTGAAATTGCTGAAGCTGATTGATGAAATTCTCCGTGTCGCCAGAACAGATCATGGAACCCACAAATTAGATATCCAGCCGCTAGCGCTAGCTGAAGTTTTGCAAGAAGTCTATCAATTAATTTATCTGTTGGCAGCAAATCGGAATTTTCCCTTACAAGTGCTACCCGCAGATCCAGATATTTATGTTGTCGCAGACCCTAGATGGTTACGCCAGGTATTGGTAAATTTAGTAGATACCGCTATTACTCAGATGGAGGAAGGCAGTATCTGTATTTCTAGTAATGTTTCACTAAGTAATGATTCTGTCAACATTTGGTTGGATATACCAGCCAATGCTTTGCCTTGGAGTGAGTCGATAGATTTCATCAAATCTATCGATTTTGTCAATTCTGAAGACAAGCTACCTCAGACTGGTAAAGAGCATCCGACTCTTTCTCCGGGAATGAAACTATTACTCAATCAAACTTTGTTGGAGACGATGGGAGGAAAGCTAGAGATTGTTTCATCTCCCATCACCAAGGAAGCAGCTGATCAATTTACCAGACTACAAGTTTCTATCCCCCTATTGATTCCTGAACCTGAATTTCTGCAGCTGTCAGAGAAGTAAGGCTGGATTGGTTGTATAACACCATTGTGGTGGTTGTGTTGGACTGAAAACCGATTTTTTTATAGAATCCCTGCTGGTGAGTTGTCATTAAATATACACGTTCAACCAATCTCACGCGGGGATGACTCAACACTGTTTCCACTAATTTGTTTCCCAAGCCCATCTCACGATAGTCTGGGTGAATAACAACATCCCAAATCGTAGCGCGATAGATGCAATCAGAAGTCGCCCTAGCAAAGCCTATCAGTTGTTTGTTATCACAGACAGAAATTACTGGATCGCTGTTGGCAATAGCGATACCTAAATCTTCGATGCTGCGTCCTTTAGCCCAAAAAGCTGCAAGATTGAATAACTCTTGTAATTGGTAAAGGTCAATTTCCGAATGGCGATCGCTAAATTGAATCTGAGAATAATTCATTGATAACACTTGATGTTAGCGGTATTTTTACCAAATGTAATCTCTATTCTGACAAATTTTGCTACAGATAAACCAGGAGTCAGAATACAGCATTCAGCATTCAGAATCCTTTACCCATAAAGGAATAGAGTTTCAATTTAGGAAGAATATTTAATACTAGTTTCGCCCACCATTCCACTCGCTTTTAACCAATATTCAGACGTTCGCAGACTTTCGTAGAGAAGCCAGTCTGTAGGCTTTACGCTGCGCTATCACCCACTCGCACAGAATTCATACTGACTCCTGAATTCTTCTTATAAACAACTGGCTTACGCAAAAATTGGCTCTAAATTTAAAATAAAACCAGGTAGAATATCTTCCCCAGATAAACTTGTAGGAGATTGTAAAACTTCAGGTGCTTGATGAGGATGATAAATTATTACTTGTTTATCTTTAGGGTTGATTAACCAACCAAGTAATAATCCCGCAGCTAAATATTCTTGCATCTTGGCTTGAGTATCTTTCACCTCATCAGTTTCGGAAACTAATTCCACTGCAAAATCAGGACATAATGGCAAGAATTTTTTCCTTTGTTCTGGTGTGAGAGCATTCCATCTTTCCATCCTTACCCATGAAGCATCAGGGGAACGAGTTGCACCATTGGGAAGTTTAAAACCAGTGGACGAATCAAAAGCTTTCCCTAATTTTTTTTGACTGTTCCAAAACCATAATTGACCTAATAAATCAAAATTACGATTCCCCGTTTCTCCACCAGTGGGCGACATAATGACTAATTCTCCTTCAGCAGTTAATTCTAAACCCAACTCTTTATTCACAGTAACAAGAAGCTCAAATTCCTCATCCGTAAATTTAAGATTAGGAGGTAATTGCAAAGTTAAATAAGTCATAATTAATTTTCTATGTTCAAAGTCCCAGGAACGTCAGTGACACAATCCCCCAGCTTTAGCTGCGGGGGGTTTCAAAAATCCACTTCCATAAAGGATGGGTTTGTCCCTGTTGACGTATACGGCAGACTTGTTTTTCTAATTGTTGCTTTTCCTGCTGTGGTAGTCCGAATAGAATATTCCGGCTTTGCCAAATTAAAACAGCCGCAGTCGTACCAATACAAAAGGCTAAACCAAGGGTTGACAGTGGATGATAAAACAGTCCATAGCGCAGTGCGACCCAAGTAAAATATTGTTGCCAGAGAGTAACTTCTGTATGTAAATCCCACAAGCAAAGAGGTGTAATAGTCAGCCATAAACAGCCGACAAACAACCACCTACCGTATACTGTCAACTGATGTAGCCTTTGCACTTGTTGAGCAAAAGATGGGTCAGAGTTGTTAGTATATTTGCCGTTGATTGATGGTTGTTCCGGTTGATCCATAGGAGATGAGGGACTGGGGGCTGGGGACTGGGGGCTGGGGATTGCACTTCGACTACGCTCAGTGTCCGGGGATTGGGGATTGGGGGAAAAAATTAATGACTCTTTCCTATTGCCTATTGCCTATTGCCTGTTGCCTAACTATCGGCAGATGTATCAATTGATTCAGCACTTACTACTACTGGCGATCGCTCAGTACGTTCTCGCCACCAAGTTAATAAAGTACTAGCAATGAAAATGCTGGAATAAGCGCCCATTGTAAAGCCAATAATTAGGGCTAAGGCAAAGTTTTTGAGGGTGTCTCCACCAAACAAAAAGATGGCAAATAATGTCAGCAACACAGTTAAGGTTGTATTGATTGACCTGCCTAGGGTTTGGTTGACTGCATCATCAACAATGTCAGTGATGGGGCGGTTGGGATTGATTTGTAGTGTTTCCCGGATGCGATCGTAAATCACTACTGTGTCGTTGACGGAAAAACCTGTAATTGTTAGTAGGGCGACGATGAAGAGGCTATCGACTTCAGTACCTATTACTAAGCCTAAAATCGAAAAAACCCCTGTTGTGATCAAAATATCATGAAACAGAGCGACGATCGCAAATACGGCATAGTCTAATTGGAAGCGGAAACTCAAATAGACAACGATGCCCAAAAAGGAGACAATCAGGGCTAATAACCCAGAGGTGAACAACTCTCGCCCTAAGGTAGGGCTAACATCGTCTAGCTGGTTTTTGCTCTGGTCGAAAACACCAATTTTCTCACTTAAAGCATTTTGTAACTTGGTACGCTGTTCCAGCTCTAATTTTTTAGTGCGGATTAAGATGCCATTTTCGGCTTTTGTGTCTTTATCAGCGACAATTTGGATGCTGCTGTCACCTAGTCCCTGGGCTTTAGCTACTTCCCGGACTAAATTGATATCTATTGGCTTGTCGCAGTTACCAGGTTTTGTGCAGTCTCTTTCTAGCTGTAATCTTGTCCCACCAACAAAGTCCAAACTAGGACGTAAGGGAGCGTTAATTTTGGGATTTTGCCAAGAAATTATCATTGAGGCGATACCTGCAACGATAATAGCAAGAGAAATTGTCCACCAAAGCGATCGCGATTTGTTAATACTGAGTTTCATTGAGCCACCTCTGCCTTATTTGATGCTGGCAGGTTCGGAGAGAAAAGTTCTGGTTTCCGCAGTGCAGGTATGGAGATTGCCAAAAACATGAAAGTACGACTACAGGTAATAGCAGTGAACATACTGACTGCCACACCTAAAGCCAAAGTTAGGGCAAAGCCTTTAACCAAACCAGATCCTAGCCAGAAGAGGGCAGCACAAGCAATGACTGTGGTCACGTTACCATCTAAAATACTAGAAAAGGCGCGGTAAAATCCAGACTCTACAGAACGATATAGGGTTTTGCCTGCTTGCAATTCTTCCCTTGTGCGCTCAAAAATTAGCACGTTTGCATCTACAGCCATACCAATGCTGAGGATAAAACCAGCAATTCCGGGCAGGGTTAAGGTGACACCAAACAAAGCGAATGTTGCCCAGGTCAACAAGGAGTAGATTAGTAGGGCGATATCAGCTATGACACCTGGTAGTCGATAGTAGACCACCATAAAGATTAATACTAAAGCTAGACCACCAAGTCCAGCGTAAATACTGCTTTGAATACTATCTTTACCCAAGGTTGCACCAACGGTGCGAATTTCGGCAATTTTGACTGGTACAGGTAATGCACCACCCCGTAGCTGCACACCCACGTCGTTAGCTTCTTGGGCTGTAAACCGACCTGTAATCACAGCGCGACCACCAGTAATCCCAGCGGTAGCAAATTCTGGTGGTACACTCGGAGCGCTCTTGAGTTCATTGTCTACAAAAATACCAATGCTGCGACCAGTACCAGCGAGGTTTTTGGTGAGTCCGGCAAATAGTTTACCACCTTCATCATCGAAGTGAATGGCAATATTCCAATTATTATCGCCGCCTTGAGTGGGTTCACCGTAGGCATCTTTAAGGAATTTACCAGTCAGTGGTGGGGTTGTGCTTTCAAACAATTCAGCGATCGCTTCGTTATTCTTTTGCAACTCTTCTTGATTTTTCGCAATTGCTGCACTGTCCTGAGATTTTCTTAATTCTTCCTGCTTGGCTTTTAGTTCAGTTCGGGAAACTTGAAAAGCACGCAGTGGAATTTCTGTACTAGGTTTTTGTGTGCGGAATTCTAATTGCGCCGTACCCTTTAACACCCGTTCTGCTTCTACTGGGTCATTAACTCCTGGTAGCTGCACAAGAATTTTGTTGGTGTTCTGTACTATTTGAATCACTGGCTCAGAAACGCCAAGACCGTTAATACGACCCTCAACGACTTTTTGCACAGCTTCTAATTCGCGTTGGGTGATTTTGGGAATTTCCGGTGTAGTTAGCACCTCAATTGTGAGCTGTGATCCTCCGCGCAAATCTAGTCCTAAGGGTATAGGAATCGTAGCAATCACCGTAATGGCGGCGATTACCAGAACAAAAATCAAGGCTAATAGCGATCGCTGTCTTTGCATACCGTAACTCGCAACTGACAAAGGCTATAATAGCGCTCTTTTAGACAGTTATCAGTTAACAGTTATCAGTTATCAGTCTGTTCACTGTTAACTAATTTAATTTTCACTGGAACTGGTAACGCCCCACCCCGTAACTGTATGCCTAAGTCCTTGGCTTGTTGGGCTGTAAACCTTCCGGTAATTACAGCCCGACCACCAGTAATCCCGGTATCCGCAAATTCTGGACCGACTATGGGAGAGCTGATGAGTTCATTATCTAGAAAAATACCAAGACTACGTCCAGTTCCAGCCAGATTTTTAGTAAGTTTAGTAAATAGCGCGTCACCCTCTTGATTGAAGGCAATAGCAACACTCCAGTTGTCACCCTGGGAGGGTTCACCGTAGGCATCCTTGAGGAATCTACCTGTGAGTGGTGGGTTGGTGCTGGTAAATATTTTAGCGATCGCTACTTGATTCTTCTGCAAATCTGCTAAATTTTTAGCGATCGCCACTTGATCATTTCTGATTTTTAAATCTGCCTGATTTAACTTCAGTGCTGCTCTTGATGCCTGTAAAGCCAGCAATTCTTTTTCTGTACCACGCTTTTGCGGGCGGAATTCTAACTGTGCTGTACTCCCCAAAATCCGTTGAGCTTGCTCTAAATCTTTAACTCCTGGTAGCCGGACGATAATTTTATCTGTGCCAGATTTTTCAATTACTGCTTGCCAAATCCCCAAACCGTTAATACGTCCTTCAACAACCTTTTTAACAGCTTCCAGTTCTCGTGAGGATATTTGCGGAATTTCTGGTGTTTTTTGTAACTCAATAATTAACTGAGAACTTCCCCGGAGGTTTTGATTTTGTCCTAACAGTACGGAATTACAAGAACTCAACGCCATTACCGCGACTACTTGAGTTGATATTAGGGCTAACAATGAGCGTTTTCTTTGCATACCATAGCTCATGACTCACAAAAGCCATAATAGCGCCATAGCGGTTCTCAGTTGGATGTAACGCCGTGTGCGACTTTCTCTCAGACCTAACCCCCAACCCCTTCCCTACAAGGGAAGGGGAGCAAGAATCAAAGCTTCTCTCCGTTTCGGGGAGAGGTTTGGAGAGGGGTTTTAAGAATAAGTCGCACATCGCGTGATGTAACACAAAATTATATCGTCGCTTGTAGGGTCACGGCAATGCCGTGACCTTATGAGTGTATTGGACTCAAGCGATAACCGCTATATTTTTGGGAGTTATTTAAGTTATTGGTTAAGAATTATGAGAGCAGACAAAATATTTTGCCACGAATCAATAATTTGTGGCATATATAGAGATAATGTGGCACTAAAATTCTGAGGATGTCTGAATTACCTGCATACGCTGAAGTTCATTTGGGTCCCCAAGGTCGCGTGGTGATTCCTGCATCTTTAAGGCGATCGCTTGGCTTGGAAGCAGGGGATATCTTGATTGCCCGTCTGGAAGCAGGGCGGCTCGTTTTGGAAAAACAAGAGACTATTAAGCATAGACTCAAAGCTCGCTTTTCACACATACCCAAGGATATCAGTCTTGCTAATGATTTGTTAGCAGAACGCCGGGAAGAAGCCAAAAAAGAGTTTAGTGAATGAAAACAGTTCTTGACGCTTCGGCTGTGCTGGCCTATTTACAGGACGAACCAGGTAGTGAGGTAGTGGAGGTAGTGCTAGCTGAGTCGGTGATTTCGAGTGTCAATTGGGCAGAAGTAGTACAAAAAGCGATCGCTGCTGGTGTAGTCGTTGATGGTATGGGCGACGACTTGGAAGCGCTGGGACTGGAAACATACCCATTCACGCGAGATGATGCCGAAGTGACAGGGCGAATCTGGCAACAAACTCGACAGTACGGTCTGTCTCTAGGCGATCGCGCTTGTCTGAGTCTGGGACTGAGGCTGAATATTCCAGTTTTGACAACTGATCGAGTGTGGAGAAACCTGGATTTAGCTTTGGATGTACGCGTAATTCGTTAACAGCTTAAGTATTTGTCAAGGGTCAAGGGTCAAATGTCAAGGGTCAAGAATGATTATCCCCAGTCCCCGGACACTGAGCGTAGTCGAAGTGCAGTCCCCAGTCCCCAGTCCCCAGTCCCCAGTCCCTATACTCGCGCAGCTACCATTTTTTCTACAGCTTCCACAATTTGTTCTGGTTGGACAATTGTCAGCCGCTCCAGATTGCCATTGTAAGGTGTGGGAATATCTTGAGAAGAGAGCCGCAACACGGGCGCATCTAATTCATCAAATAAGCGATCGTTAATTGAAGCGATGACTTCTGCAGCAATTCCCCCAGTCCGCATCGCCTCTTCGACAATAATCACACGATGGGTTTTGCGGATAGATGCACCAATGGTGTCAAAATCTAGTGGCTTGAGTGATATCAAGTCAATTACTTCTGGGTCGTAACCTGATTTTTCCAGAGTTTTCACCGCTTGCAACACATGGTGCCGCATTCTGGAATAAGTCAGAATTGTCACATCTTTACCGGAACGCACAACTTCAGCCTTATCCAAAGGTAGATAATATTCTTCTTCTGGTAAGTTTTCTTTTAAGTTGTAGAGGAGAACGTGTTCAAAGAACAACACCGGGTTATCATCACGGATAGCAGATTTTAGCAACCCTTTAGCATTGTAAGGTGTAGAGCAGGTGACAATCTTCAACCCAGGAACGGCTTGGAAGTAGGTTTCTAGTCGCTGAGAATGCTCTGCCCCTAGCTGCCGTCCTACACCCCCAGGGCCCCGAATTACCATCGGAATTTTAAAATTACCGCCGGAAGTGTAGCGTAGCATCCCAGCGTTGTTAGCTATCTGGTTAAAGGCTAGCAGTAAGAAGCCCATGTTCATTCCCTCAATGATGGGTCTTAACCCAGTCATTGCGGCTCCCACAGCCATACCAGTAAAGCTATTTTCTGCAATGGGTGTATCTAAAATTCGGAGTTCGCCATATTTTTTGTATAAATCTTTGGTGACTTTGTAGGAACCGCCATAGTGTCCTACATCTTCGCCAAGCACGAATACACTAGAGTCACGCGCCATTTCTTCATCAATGGCTTCCCGCAGGGCGTTGAAAAATAGAGTTTCTGCCATTTAGACCTTTAGTTACGATTATTGTTTTAGAATCTTATCGCGCTGCCGTAGCAAATATAGTAGGCGATCGCACTACTTGAGTTTGGGAATGGGGAATTGGTTCTTCCCTAACGCTTCCTCTGTCGAGCCGCCCTGATACCCTATTGCTATTCTGCCGTGAAGAAGGCACAAATTTTTAAGATAACTCTATATTTAACTGATAACTAATTCAATCTATTGTGCAATCAACTACAAAACCGAGTGCATCACCCGAATTTCTCACCACACCTCCCAAAGCCTGCGCTTGAGTAGGTTCGCTAGGGGGAGAGTTCTTGTACAAATTCTTTCCCCTCTGCCCCTCTGCTCCATCAAACGCTTGAAGCTTGTGAGAAATTACGAGAAGATAGGTCTGCCAGTTGCGTAAGTCCTGTTATCGATCAGTCTGAGAGAATTTCGGCAAATCTCTGATGGCTTTTGCTACACAGGAATGGTTGTAATTTAGTGTTGAAATTACCGAAATGAGAAAGCAAACCGCAGTTTGAGAAAGCAATATCTGCTTTTACTTGCTGAATCTACCGAAATGAGAAAGCAAACCGCAGTTTGAGAAAGCAATATCTGCTTTTACTTGCTGAATCTACCGAAATGAGAAAGCAAAAAGGCATTTTGAGAAAGCAATATCTGTTTTTGCTTACTGAATCTACTGAAATGAGAAAGCAAAAAGGCATTTTGAGAAAGCAAACTGGAGTTTGAGAAAGCAATATCTGCTTTTGCTGATTAAATTACCCAAAAGTTGCTCTCCAGATTCCTAACTTCTTGAAGAAGCCGGTGATCTAAACACTCGTCTGTAGTCTGTAACAGATGTCTTAAAAGTCATATACGAAGTCATATACAAAATCAAATAACCCATACATAAACTCATATATAGGACTGTGACAATTAAATTAAAGGGTAAAAGAAAAGTGAAATCGGCGATTAGAAACCGCACGCCAGTTGCTACCCTGCGGGTTCCGCTTTAGCGGTACAAGTCAGCAGAGCCGCCCAACGCACTGGCTCGTCTACACAAACAAAACCGGGAGCATCCACTTTTGGAAGAAATACCGGGCGATTGGAAATCGCGGCTACACAAACGTTCGCCCTTGGCGTTCCCGAAGGGTAGTCCGCCTTCGCGGACTCTCTGAAACCCGCGTTCGCGTAACGTTCCGCAGGAAAGACGGGTTTAGTTTGTATAGCCCCAGACTACTAGTAGTCTGTCAGGGTTGAAATGAGGGACTGTAGTGTAAGCGTCTCGCTCACGCGGGCTTTTCGGCCCGCACTACCAAAAACCCCTCAAAACAAAATTGACAAACTACTAGTCTGAGAGCGATCCGCCAAAAGTGGATGCTCCCACAAAACCTACATCCGCAGGTTAAAAATCCTTGATTTCGGATTAGTCAACCTCCGTGGACTTTGTTTGTGTAGTAGCGAATTTTATTTGCCAAATACTTTTTAAACTCTTCCTTCTTTTACCTTTTACCTTTTAACTTTTAACTTGCATCTCATTATTGGCAGGAAACCATGACTACGGGTGCATCCCAGTTTTTATTATGCAGAAGGAGAAAAACCAAAATGTCATTGCGAGGAGGAACGACGAAGCAATCGCATAGACTTGTTATGAGTGGAAAATCTTGCGATTGCTTGTCTGCGACACGCTCCGCGAACGCTTCACTTCGTTATGCTCGCAATGACGGAGCATTTAAAAAAGTGGGATGCTCCCCATGACTACTTTATATATAACTGACCAAGGTGCATATCTGAGCATAAAAAATCAGCAGTTTCAAGTATTTTGTCAAGGTCAGTTGCGGATTAAAGTGCCAGTATCACGGGTAAGCAATGTTGTGCTATTTGGTTCTTGCAATGTATCACATGGTGCGGTGAGCATGGCATTGCGGCGACGAATTCCGATTATGTATTTATCCCAGAAAGGGAGATATTTTGGCAGGTTGCAAGCAGAAGGTGATGCTAGGGTAGAATATTTGATGTTACAAGTTGAGCGTTGCCAAAATCTGGAATTTACGCGCAATCAAGCAGAAGTAATTGTCACAGCTAAAATCCATAACTCTCGAATCTTATTAATGCGCTTAAATCGCAGAAAATCACCGGAATTTGATGATAGTCTTGTCAAAGAAGCAATAAAAAATTTAGATGTTTTGATGGATAAATTACCCTTTGCAGAGAGTATGGATGCATTGCGAGGGTATGAAGGAAAAGCAGCGACAGTTTATTTTCAAGCATTGGGAAATTTATTCTCTGGTGCGTTTAAATTCGAGAAGCGTACCAAGCGTCCACCCACTGACCCAGTTAATAGCCTTTTGAGTTTAGGATATACATTACTCAGCCAAAATGTTTTCTCGTTTATCCAATCTGTAGGATTGCATACTCACTTTGGTAATCTTCACGTCCCCCGCGATAATCACCCAGCCTTAGTTAGCGACTTAATGGAGGAATTTCGCGCTCAACTAGTTGATTCTTTAGTTGCTTATTTGATTAACTCGAATATTTTCACAGCAGATGATTTTACTCTTCCTGATGAAAAAGGAGGTGTATATCTTCAACCCCATGCGTTGAAAAAGTTTCTCAAGCACTGGGAAGAAAAGCTGCAATCTGAGTTAACGCACCCAAATACAGGATATAAAGTGAGCTTTCGTAGGTGTTTAGAGCTACAAGTGCGGGAGTATGTAGCTTGTCTAAGGGGAGAGGTGAAGGTATATCGACCAATGATTTGGAAACCTTAATAGGGAGATTGCATTTTGCTGGGTGCTATAGTATTATTTATACCAACACATGCACCTTGAAAATTCTATAAGTGTATACCGTTTACCTCTAACTTAATGGTTAGTTTCCTGAAGCCATTTTGTTAAGAAGTGTAAACTGAGGGGGTCGGACAAAGGCTGAAAAGCTTATTGTTTCGTAGACCCCCTCAGGTCGCTTACTGTATAAGGGTTTGAGTTACTTGGAGACTGTAGTTATTCTCAATAACTATGCTCTGTTGACAGGTAAAACATACCCCCCTCAGTTTTACGGTTCTGTGAGCCTTATTTGGTAAGCTTTCTGTAACAGTAGAGTTTTAATTCCTTTACCCCTCACGGGGATGGAAACCCTTGGGTGTCCACTGAAGCGCTGCCATTAATGGCAAACGCTGTTTTAATTCCTTTACCCCTCACGGGGATGGAAACATTTCCTTGGGTTTCTCCAGAATTTTTACTCGTCAAGTTTTAATTCCTTTACCCCTCACGGGGATGGAAACGGTCTTCCCGTTTTAGGGAAGTGCGAGTTAGCACCCTCTTGGGTTTTAATTCCTTTACCCCTCACGGGGATGGAAACGCTTTTAATGAAGCCGGAAATGATGCAATCTTTTGAGGTGTTTTAATTCCTTTACCCCTCACGGGGATGGAAACGTGATACCACTTTGCAAGAAGTTACCCAAATCGGTTAAAGTTTTAATTCCTTTACCCCTCACGGGGATGGAAACTCTTGCGCTACTTTGCATCCACATCTTTTTGTGTTTGAAGTTTTAATTCCTTTACCCCTCACGGGGATGGAAACTGTTGGTAATCAAAAAGGGGAAACTAATTCAAATACTAAGGAGTTTTAATTCCTTTACCCCTCACGGGGATGGAAACTTTTGCCAACAGTGCAAGTGCATCAATTGATTCAGAAAGAATAGTTTTAATTCCTTTACCCCTCACGGGGATGGAAACTAGATAAGTACACCTTTGATTTCATTTCCATCTAGCAGTAGTTTTAATTCCTTTACCCCTCACGGGGATGGAAACCAGCTACTGAACTTCGGTTGTTGTAGTTTTTTTGAGTTTTAATTCCTTTACCCCTCACGGGGATGGAAACTTTCGAGCCAGTGGGAGTAAAATCAAATCTTACTTTCGTTTTAATTCCTTTACCCCTCACGGGGATGGAAACATTAGTTATTGACAACCGCAACTCCATTGGCTGTCATCGTTTTAATTCCTTTACCCCTCACGGGGATGGAAACTGAACTACCAGAAAAATTAGAGCTATCAAAGAAAGAGGTTTTAATTCCTTTACCCCTCACGGGGATGGAAACCCTTGGTTGCTGGCAGTCCGTCCAAACGCAATTCCTGCATTGGTTTTAATTCCTTTACCCCTCACGGGGATGGAAACCGCTCTGATTTGTAGCTAATTCACCTCTTGGTTGTGCAGGGGTTTTAATTCCTTTACCCCTCACGGGGATGGAAACTCTCTCATAGCAACTATATGTAATAGTTGTAGGTGTACGAGTTTTAATTCCTTTACCCCTCACGGGGATGGAAACAAGTTCAACACTATTCCCAACGCAATCATCCACTTGTTTTAATTCCTTTACCCCTCACGGGGATGGAAACTTTCCTCGAATACCCGAGCTATAGAGAAATGATGTAAGTGTTTTAATTCCTTTACCCCTCACGGGGATGGAAACAAAATAGCATTGTTTGGGTCAGCTTTGGGCAAAGATGTTTTAAATCTCTGCTGTGAAATCACAGGCGATCGCATTTTTCATGAGATATCAAGCTATTGTCAGGCGATCGCTTTTTTAAGCAGTGCTGTGAAATCACAGGCGATCGCATTTTTCAGGGGATATCAAGCTATTGTCAGGCGATCGCTTTTTTAAGTCAGTGCTGTGAAATCACAGGCGATCGCATTTTTCAGGGGATATCAAGCTATTGTCAGGCGATCGCTTTTTTAAACAGTGCTGTGAAATCACAGGCGATCGCATTTTTCAGGGGATATCAAGCTATTGTCAGGCGATCGCTTTTTTAAGCAGTGCTGTGAAATCACAGGCGATCGCATTTTTCAGGGGATATCAAGCTATTGTCAGGCGATCGCTTTTTTAAGCAGTGCTGTGAAATCACAGGCGATCGCATTTTTCAGGGGATATCAAGCTATTGTCAGGCGATCGCTTTTTTAAGCAGTGCTGTGAGATCACAGGCGATCGCATTTTTCAGGGGATATCAAGCTATTGTCAGGCGATCGCTTTGGGAGCATCCCACTTTTTTAAATGCTCCGTCATTGCGAGCATAACGAAGTGAAGCGTTCGCGGAGCGTGTCGCAGACAAGCAATCGCAAGATTTTCCACTCATAACAAGTCTATGCGATTGCTTCGTCGTTCCTCCTCGCAATGACATTTTGGTTTTTCTCCTTCTGCATAATAAAAACTGGGATGCACCCATCGCTTTTTGTAATAAACCCCTTGAAAAAGTCATATTTTCGCGCTCTTCTTTGCGCCTACCCTGCGGGAACGACTTCTCTACGAGACGCTACGCGAACGTCAAATGCGCGAGCTTTTAAAAGAATTATTCAGCAACACCAAAGCATTTATGTAATAAATCTATTAATGCTGTCATAAAATAAAAACTCATATATGAAGTCAGATGAAACGTTTAATTTCATAATTGCTAATAAATAACTCTTTACCTTTAGCAGCAATACTCTTTTTATAGTTATTCATACCATATTGCAATTCCCATTCCCAGACATTTGCTAATTGAAAATTGTTTCTTACTTCAGGTGAATCATCGTAAGTGATTAACCAAGAGTGAGGACATTTTATAATCAATTCAGCAAACTTTCGATCCTCAAAAGATGTGTGTAAATCACCATCTTTACCATATAACTTAGATTTTTTAGCAATGAAATAAGGAGGATCTAAAAATATAAATACATCTTTTCCATCAACTTGTAAAAGTTCACTATAATCTAAATTGGTAATCTTTACATCTGGTGTGAGGATTTTTTCTAATTTCTCTAAGCGTTCTATGGATGAATAAGTAAAGCGTTTATGAAAAGCCTCCTCAGAAAATCCCCCAGATTCAACAGTGCCAGAAAAAGTAATTCTATTGAGAATAAAAAAGCGCACTGCTCTATCGAAATTAGATAAACTGTTAGTATCTACACTGGTTAATTCCTCAAATAGTAATTTCCCATTTATACATTTATCTTTAGCACAACGTATTTCTTTCACTAGTTGAGGTAAAGCAGATTGAGCATATTTCCAAAACAGAAATAACTCACAGTTTAAATCATTAATCCAGATTTTTAAGTTGGGAATTTTTTGCTTTAAATAGATAAATACAGAACCGCCACCAACGAAAGGTTCTCGAAACTCCGAGAAACTACCTGGTAAGTATTCCGCTATTTGGTTAATGGCTTTTGATTTACCACCCGGATAACGTAGTGGACTTTTGATCAGCCTTATTTTCTTCACTAATATTTTAAGCTTTTGATTATGCGCGATAAAAAACTCCACCCACTCTGGGAATGGAGTTCCCGTCTGAGTTTCTATGAAATACCCAGTTGACTATCTGTTATTTCTATCGTACCTATCATTTCCATCATTTCTATCGTATCTATCATTTCCATCATTTCTATCGTATCTATCATTTCCATCATTTCTATCGTATCTATCATTTCTACCGTTTCTGTTATTTCTACCGTTTCTGCGATCGCCAACTGCGAACTCAGCTCGACAACCATTTTTCACCCAAATACGATTTCTCTCATAACCCCAATTCCCTCTACAACTGGCGTTAGATAATTGCCTAACAAGCCTCACTCTACCTCTATTAGGTATTGAACAACTATTCCTCTGATTATTTTGGCTTGCACAAGTTATTACCGCCTGAGCTGAAGCGGGATTTGCAGTGCCCAAAAGTGTACCTATACCGACACTTGCAGCCACGAAGGTAGCTACAATTATGTGATTTCGCATAGACATAATTAAATATTCTACTTATTCAAAACAGAAACTATATTTATTGTAGCGAACTAAATTAATAGCCAATTTTTAACTCAGATTAAATGCAACTATTCTTTGCATTCTCAACAGGATTAAAGGCAGTAGAGTAATCTTATTTATTTGTATAAAAGTAATATCACTTGTAGTCAAACGAATACTTAATCCAAACAACAATCTCATGCCCAAACACCAAAACACAAAGCAAAAACTTTGCGCCTTTGCGCCTACGCATGAGATTTTCCACTCTTCAATTGTCCAGCTTACTTTAACCAACGTGCCGCATCTTTAGCATGATAAGTCAAAATCAAATCAGCACCAGCGCGTTTAAACCCAGTCAAAGTTTCCATCACCACACGCTCCTCATCAATCCACCCATTTAAGGCAGCGGCTTTCACCATAGAATACTCACCAGAGACATTGTAAGCAGCCACAGGTAAATTACTCGCTTCCTTAACACGCCAGATGATATCCATATATGCCAAAGCTGGCTTCACCATCAGCATATCAGCGCCTTCAGCAATATCAAGGTCAATTTCTTTAATCGCTTCACGCGCATTACCTGGGTCCATTTGGTAAGTTCTTCTGTCACCAAACTGCGGGGTTGAGTCAGCAGCATCACGGAAAGGCCCATAGTAACCCGAAGCATACTTAGCAGCATAAGACATTATCGGTGTATCTTGGAATCCTGCTTCATCCAAACCTGCGCGAATTGCCTGCACAAAGCCATCCATCATCCCTGAAGGCGCGATGATATCTGCACCAGCTTTAGCTTGGGAAACTGCTGTTTTTTTCAGTAATTCTAGTGTGGGGTCATTTAAAACCCGTCCTGTCAAATCACCTACTTGCAGATAACCACAGTGACCATGACTTGTATACTCACACAAACAAGTATCAGCGATGACAATCAAATCTGGTACTGCTGTTTTTACCGCAGTTGCTGCTTTTTGGACAATACCACAATCATGCCAAGCACCAGTAGCATCGACATCTTTATCTTCAGGAATTCCAAAGAGAATAATTGCGGGAATTCCTAAGTCATAAACTTCTTTTGCCTCTTCCACAATTTTGTCTACCGAAAGTTGGTAGACTCCAGGCATGGATTTGACTTCCTTCGCAATTCCTTCACCTGCTACAGCAAACAGAGGGTAGATTAAATCACTCGTTGTCAGAACAGTTTCACGTACCATCCGGCGTAGTTGGGGATGGGTCCGCAGACGGCGGGGGCGATGAGTGGGAAACATAAAGTTTTATGAAGAATAACAACGCAAATGGACACAATACAAAGCGTCACAAAAACTAGGGCAAACCTCGGTTTTGTAAGACAGACTACCAACAGTGCTTAACTGTCCTTTGCCCTACTGTTGATGAAGCTGTGGGGCAATTTTGTTTTTGTATTGTACAGCTTGAGTGACATCCATCTCACGGCTTACAAACAAAACTATCTTAAAAATTTTTGTAAATTAATTTAGGGATTGGGGATTGGGTATTGGGTATTGGGTATTGGGTATTGGGTAAGCTTTTCACAAATTACCAATTACTTATTGCCTATTGCCTATTCCCCAATTCCCATCATTCATGTTAAAAGACTCGGAAAATAAATGGATAACGAAAGGGTACTTCTGGATTACTAAATACGTGAGTTAGTGCCCAAATTGTTAGTCCCCAGTGCAATACATAACCTAAGCCTGCTAGTGGTCCTAGCAATAATAATGGCAGTACTAACCAACCTGTGAGGAAAAACATAGCTCCCAGAATTGCTCCATAAAACCACACATTAAAATGGAAGTTTATTGATTCTTTGGCATTTTCTTTGACAACAGGATCGTCACTTGTAAACAGTAGGGCGATAGGTATGCCTACAGATATAAGTGTGGTACTAAAAAAAATGGCTCCATGAGATAGAGCAGATAACAGCTTTCTCTTGTCTGGATCGTATGTGTTATGCATTCTTTTCTCGTGTGACATTAAATGGTTGGTGATATTGCGACCCTATCACGCACGTCGTTGTCTTAAGATTAAAAGACTCGCTAGAGTCGGAAAAAATTAAGTTAAGTTAATTAACAAGCAAACAATTACACTTATGTCAACTGAACTTCAGTCTGATCTTCATCAAGCAGTTGAACTTCGCCGCAATTTTGCGATTATATCTCACCCCGACGCAGGTAAAACTACTCTTACAGAAAAGCTACTACTCTACGGAGGGGCAATTCACGAAGCTGGGGCGGTGAAGGCGCGGCGGGCGCAGCGTAAGGCAACATCTGACTGGATGGCGATGGAACAGCAACGGGGTATTTCTATTACCTCGACGGTGTTGCAGTTTGAATACAAGAATTGTCAGATTAATTTGCTAGACACTCCTGGACACCAGGATTTTAGTGAAGATACGTATCGGACTTTAGCCGCAGCAGATAATGCGGTGATGCTAATTGACGTGGCTAAGGGTTTGGAACCACAGACACGGAAGTTGTTTGAGGTGTGTAAAATGCGGGGTATCCCAATTTTCACGTTTGTGAATAAACTCGATCGCCCAGGCAGAGAACCTCTAGAATTGTTGGACGAGATTGAGCAAGAGTTGGGATTGCAGACCTACGCGGTTAATTGGCCGATTGGGATGGGCGATCGCTTTAAAGGTGTGTATGATCGTCATCAACAACAAATCCACCTATTTGAACGTAGCGCCCACGGTAGCCGCGAAGCCCTGGATACCATAATTGATTTAGGTGATGCCAGAATTGAGGAACTTCTAGAACAAGACCTGTATCATCAACTTAAAAATGATATAGAACTATTAGAAGGAGTGGGAGATGAATTAGACTTGCAGTTGGTACATCAAGGACGCATGACACCAGTGTTCTTTGGTAGCGCCATGACGAACTTTGGGGTGGAGTTATTCCTCAGGTACTTTCTGGACTACGCCCTAAAACCCGGTACACATCACAGCAGCCTTGGTGAAGTTCCCCCCACTTATCCAGAGTTCTCCGGCTTTGTTTTCAAACTCCAGGCGAATATGGACCCAAAACACCGCGATCGCGTCGCATTTGTCCGGGTCTGCACTGGTAAGTTTGAAAAGGATATGACAGTGAATCATGCACGGACTGGTAAAGCAGTGCGTCTGTCTCGCCCGCAAAAACTCTTCGCCCAAGAACGAGAATCGATTGATGTCGCCTATCCCGGTGATGTGATCGGTTTGAACAATCCCGGCGTTTTTGCGATCGGTGACACAATTTACACTGGACAGAAGCTGGAATATGAAGGAATTCCGTATTTTTCACCGGAACTGTTTGCAACTCTCAGGAACCCCAACCCCTCAAAGTTTAAGCAATTCCAAAAAGGCATTTCGGAATTGCGAGAAGAGGGTGCTGTACAAATTATGTACTCCAATGATGAAGCCAAACGCGATCCCATCTTAGCGGCTGTGGGTCAGTTGCAATTCGAGGTGGTACAGTTTCGTCTGCAAAATGAGTATGGCGTAGAAACCATACTAGAATTGTTGCCTTATAGCGTCGCCCGTTGGGTAGCAGGTGGTTGGGAAGCTTTGAATAAGGTGGGACGTTTATTCAACAGTACTACAGTCAAAGATAGTATGGGACGACCAGTGTTGCTGTTCCGTAATGAATGGAATTGTCAGCAGTTAGAGGGAGACCATCCAGAGTTGAAATTAAGCGCCACCGCCCCAGTATTTTCCAGTCAACAGCCAGTGGAAGGATAAGATTGGGGATTAGGGATTAGGGATTAGGGATTGGGGGAGAAATAACTGATAACCCTTGACCCTTGACTCTTGACAGATGACAAATGACAACTGACGACTGACATTTAATAGATTCAGTTATGAAGAGATGGGAGTGCTAGTATTCGTATGCCTTCACATGCAGAATCGTCTTTGGAGGCTGGTTTAGTCGCCCTCAAGCAGGGAAATTACCAAACAGCGATCGCTCAACTAGAACCTGTGGCTAATAGCCAGAAACATGAAACTGCTGGCTTACAAGCCCAGGTTGGTTTAGTGATGGCTTACGCACGCAGTGGCGAAGTTCCCAAGGCGATCGCCCTATGTGAACATCTGGTTGAGAGTCATAATCATCAAGTTCAAGAGTGGGCAAAACGCGCTCTTGAACACTTGACAAAACGCCAAAAACGTCAACAAAAATCACCAAAAAACTCGGAAACGGGATTTGTCGCTTTTGATAATTCCCACTCAGATGCAGTATCAGTTAAAAGTACAGTAGTCGCATCCACAAACTCTCCTACCTCGTCTGCTATTCCAGCAGGTAGTCAACCAATCATATCAGTACCAACAAATTCGGCAATCTTGTCTACAAGTGGCTTTAAGCATACCATAGAAGAAGCGCCGTCTGGCTTGATTAAAGTATCTGGGTTCCGGCCACAAGCTAAACCATTCAGCATTTATTGGCGGCACGCAGGACGCGCTAAAGTATGGCAGCCCCTACAAAAATTTAAGTTACTGCCCTTGCGGTTGTTGACAGCAGGGACATTCATTGCTCTATTTTGGGTGGTGCGAGAAATAGTCAAGTTCGCAATGGGACTAATTAACCAGACTTTAGTCCGACTACCTTACTTAGAGCCGATACAGATTTTATACCGCGACCCTACCATAGTTTTATTCATAGGATTATTTCTAGCGATCGCCCTTTCACCCTGGTTGCTAGATCATCTACTAACAAGGTTTTATGGGCAGCGAGAGTTATCCAAGGAAATTTTAACAGGTCGCAGTCGTGAAACCATTCGAGTTTTGCAACGTTGTTGCCAACAACGGCGCTGGCCATTACCTAAACTACGGATTTTACCCATAGCGGCACCAGTTGTCTTAACCTATGGTAATCTCGCCCGCAATGCCCGGATTGTGGTAAGTCAGGGGTTGTTAGATCAACTAGCAGATGATGAAATTGCTGTCATCTACGCCACTCAAATCGGGCATATTGTCCACAGAGATTTTGTAGTGATGTCTCTGATGCTGCTGGTAACGCTACCCATCTACAAGTTATATCAACAATTTTCGGAATGGGGAGACAGAGTACCACAGAAAATTTGGCGTTGGCCCTATACCATTGTGGCTAGTCTCGCTTATGTGGTTTGGTGTTTACTGACTGGGACTGCGTTGTTTTTGTCGAAGTTACGGCTGTATTATAGCGATCGCCTAGCCTCCGAAATTACCGGCAATCCCAACGCCTTGACTCGCGCTTTACTCAAAATGACTATTGGCATTGCTAGTGATGTCGCCAAACAAGAACACACCAGTTGGCAATTAGAAAGCTTAAATCTCCTTGCACCTGTAAGCTACCACCAGAGCATCTCTTTAGGTAGTGTTGCTGGTCACATCTCCTTTGAATCAATCTTGATGTGGGAAAGTTTCAATCCCTATCGCCATTGGTTCACAATCAATAATACTCATCCAATGATTGGCGATCGCATCCAACGCCTCTCCAAAATAGCCCGTCACTGGCATCTCGACCCAGAACTACATTTAATCACTGAACAATCTTTCAAAGGAAAGCATCAATCTTTCTTGTTACAAATTGCCCCTTGGCTAGGTATTCCCCTAGGTTTTTTATTTGCAGGTCTAATTTGGCTGACTTGGCAAATTGCCTTCGCCATCAAGCTTTTAAACCTCAAGTGGATCTACCAGGATTGGTCTTTTGTCACCGGTTGCCTACTAATTGGCTTTAGTATCGGTATCGTCATTCGGATGAATTCTATGTTTCCGGATATCCAACCTGCCACAGTCCAAACAGACGATCGCCTCCCCAACCTCTTAGCTAACCCCTCTGCCATTCCCATCGACAGCATCAATGTTTGTCTAGTCGGCAAACTATTAGGTCGTGAAGGTGTCAGCAACTGCCTAGCACAAGACTTAATCCTCCAGTCAAACATCGGTTTAGTGAAATTACACCATATTTCCTGGTTAGGACAGTCAATCAATCCTCAAGATTGGATAGGTCGGCAGGTTATTGTTACAGGCTGGTTTCGGCGTGGTGCAACCCCCTGGATTGATATCCAAACCTTGCAAACTCAGAATGGTACAACCCTCAATAGTTCTCATCCCATCTGGTCTACGATTTTGGCAGTCGCAGCACAAGCATGGGGCGCATACATTTTCCTCACAGGCTAGTACAAAAAGGCTGAAGTCTGAAGTCTGAAGTCTGAAAGGAATAAAGCTTTACAGTCAGCATCTGAGCGTTTTGTAGTGGTTGGTTTATTTGCGCCGTGATGAGCTAGTTATCGGGAATGGCAAATGACAAATATGTAAAGAAAAGTTGCAGATTATTTTCACAAGTGTTACATTTATTTACACAAACCTTGTCAATCCCCACAACTCAGCATCCTAGCTTAGTTGTAGGCTTTAACCATGTTTGCCAATATCTCCTTTTTTTCTCCCAACACAGCAGCAAATCGACCAGCCACTGGCTGGTTTTTGTTTCAAATTTACCCTGTTGAGAAAAAAATGTATTTTATGCTACGATTCAATAAGGCTATTGCCAAAAATGTAGGCGCTGAACTAGCTACGTAGAAAATACCGTGATAATGTAGGAAATGGTATTTTATTCTGCGAACAGGGGCATAGAAGAAGACGTTTACTGTGGCAGGTAGTGGGCTATTTAATTTACAAATCTTAGAATTAAGGTGTTATGAGCCGAGCGTCCTGCGCGCTTTTGTATTAAGCAAGCTTGATCCCAACGAAAAACTGTATTGTATAGGTTGACAGTTTGGAGTAAAAAAATTGGTTTATGGCAGTTTTGGTCACTAGCATTTATATGAAAGCCAAAGCCATGTGATTGTTTTCTCACCTTGCCATGTTCATTCAACTCTGGAGGTATAGTTCATGTCCGTTCGCCTATACATAGGTAATTTGCCAAAAGAAGAAATAGATCGTCAAGAGCTGCAAGCAGTTTTTGCTGCTGAAGGTGACGCCGTCACGACAAAACTAATCAAAGACCGGAAAACTGGCAAATGTCGCGGTTTCGGTTTTCTCACAGTCAACAACGATGAACAAGCAGATCAGATTATTGAAAAGTATAATGGTCAATTGTTCAAAGACACTGCCATCAAGTTAGAAAAGGCATTGCCTCGCACTAAAGGTGAGGAAGGCGAGGAACAAGCGCCTAAAGCTGCCCCGAGTCCCAGCAGCACTCCTGCTCCAAACACAAACAAAGAAAGCAGCAGCCGTCGAGAGAAAAGTTCTAAGAAGCCCCGTCGCGGTGGCAGTACACGGGAAACTGTCACTTCTTCTGATTCAGATGCAATTCGTCCAGATCCCCGTTGGGCTTCTGAATTAGAAAAGCTGAAGCAGATGCTAGCCGCTCAAGCAACAAATTAACCTCCCCAAGAGAAAAATTAAAAATTAAAAGTCAGACTTTTTTGATTTTTAATTTTTAATTTTCCATTGCTCCTCCAGAGTCAAAACTATCAACTTGAGGGCATAGCAAGATTATTCAGCTCAAATATCTTCAGACTGCATAAGTATTTATGTTACAAAAAGCTAACTTTATACCTCTGCACTTACAAAAGGTGTAAAGACGGCTAACAAGTTCAACCCCTTCAGTCACGACACCAAGTAATCAGGTGAGATTGAGGGGGTTTTGATATAAACGACAAAAAATTTACAATAAAACGAAAAAGTGCATATGAGTTCGTCAGAACTGCCTAATCTATCGATACCCTTAGCGCTGCTAGGTTTAATTGTTCTAGCTGCGGTGTTTTTCAGTCGTTAGTTTTGCCAGACCACTACTTGTAAAGAAATGTAAAGAAGGGAGTATAAACAGAATGGGAGAACATCAAAAATCAACAGTCGTAATCACAGGTGCTTCCTCGGGGGTGGGCTTGCAAGCAGCAAAAGCGCTTGCCCAAAGAGGGGATTGGCATGTGGTGATGGCCTGTCGAAATTTAGAAAAAACAGAAAGCGCTGCCCAATCTGTGGGAATACCCCAGGACAGCTACACAATTATGCATCTCGACTTAGCTTCTTTAGAAAGTGTTCGACAATTTGTGAAAAACTTTCGGGAAAGCGGCAAATCACTAGATGCTTTAGTGTGCAATGCTGCAATCTATATGCCTTTATTAAAAGAGCCATTGCGAACTCCAGAAGGATATGAATTGAGTGTTGGCACTAATCACTTGGGACATTTCCTTTTGTGTAACCTCCTCCTGGAAGACTTGAAGAACTCATCAACTCCGGAACCAAGGCTAGTGATTTTGGGAACCGTCACCCACAACCCGAAGGAACTGGGAGGGAAAATACCGCCACGTCCAGATTTAGGTGATCTCAAAGGCTTGGCAGAGGGATTTAAAGCACCCTACGCGATGATTGATGGTAAGAAGTTTGAACCTGTCAAAGCTTACAAAGACAGCAAAGTCTGTAATGTGTTGACAATGAAGGAGCTGCATCGGCGCTATCACAAGTCACATGCTATTACCTTCAGTTCTCTTTACCCCGGATGTGTGGCGACAACAGCACTATTCCGCGATCACTATCCTTTATTTCAGAAACTCTTCCCGTTATTCCAAAAGTACATCACTGGAGGGTTCGTGACTGAGGAGGAATCTGGTAAACGGGTTGCAGAGGTGGTTGCTGATCCTGAATATAACGAATCTGGTGCTTATTGGAGTTGGGGAAATAGACAGAAGAAAAATGGTAAATCTTTTGTGAAAGAGGTTTCGCCAGAAGCAAGCGATGATGAAAAAGCAAAGCGCCTGTGGGAATTAAGCGAAAAGTTGGTTGGACTGGCGTGACAAGTTCGTCAACTTGTTTGTAGTTAAGACTTTATCCCTTGATTTTTTAAGCACTAAAGTGCTTACTACAAACCTCTTCTTTTGGGACAGACCACTAGTAGCTGATAATACTAGAATTTTAACCGTGTGATAAGTAGCGCCTACTACAAGTAATTCTTGACTTTCCTTCTAAAATCAAATTCGTCAAGCTGTTATGCAGCTAATCAAGTGTCTTCTCCTCTCTGTCACAGTCCAGAGGGGAATTTTTCTTCTCAGGGAAAACACACAATTTTTTACATAAAATTTGTTATTTCTAGTAAAAATACGGGAATATTAACATCGGACGGGGCTAAGGTATACAGACGATACAGTCGTTTTCCTTACTCCAAACTTGTAACCAGGGATTCTGGAGTTTAGGCTATGCTTGAAAGCTTGATAAAGATAACGAATAAAAACACGGACGCTTTAGTAGATATAGTGCTTGGTTTTTACTTAGATGGCGACACTATTGATCGACAGCAAATCGAACGAGAACTGCTCGACTTGGAGACTAAGCATCATATTGGAGTTGGTGAAAAATTGGTGCAAAAACTACGGCAATTAGCGGCAGATAGGGGTTTGTAAGATAATACAGTTCAGTTAGGCTGGAATTCAATATCTCGTAGAGGCACGGTTATTGTATGTATTAAACAATTGTGGATACCGTGCCCCTAAAAATATCATTAATTGTGCGATCGCCTTAACTCAAGGAAATCTTAGGCAGCAACTTTTTCTTCCAGTGGTTTAAAAGTTTTTTTGCTAGCACCACAGATAGGACAATGCCAGTCATCAGGAATTTGTTCAAAAGGTGTACCAGGAGCAATTCCTGAATCAGGATCACCAGCAACGGGATCGTAAATCATACTGCATTGTCGGCAAATCCATTTACGAGTTTTGGGATCTTCACTAGCAACTTTGGTTGTGACTTGTCCGCCATTTAATACTTCTAAAGCTTCGGCGTAGCGATCGGCATGGTAATTTTCGATAAATTTTAGCAAGCCAAAGCGATGTGCTGCTTCTCGAAAAGTGTTGGCATGATCGGTAGATTCTTTAGCTTGCTTGAGAAATTCTTCAGTAGCCGGATGATCGCGATCGCGTTGAGCTGCAGCCGCAAAATCTGGATACATTGTAGTATATTCATAAGTCTCACCCTCAATTGCTAAAGATAAGCAGTGAGACATAATCTCTTTCTTTTGAGCTTCAGTTAAAGCATCTGCATCTTCAACAACTAGTTCTGGGTGTAGCAAGACAAAATGTGCAAAAGCATGTTCAGTTTCCTGATCTGCTGTTTCTTTAAAAAGTTTCGCTAAGTCTTTAAACCCTAGTTTGCGTGCTACCTCAGCAAAAAAAAGATATTTACGATTTGCCATCGATTCACCGCCGAAGGCAGCTTCTAAGTTTTGCAGAGTAGTAAAATTTGACAAATTCATAATTTTTAGATGCCTGTGAAGTGATATTGTGTAGCGAAAACAGACACTAAATCGGGTAAATGAGCTATTTAAACGTGATAATTGAAACGTTTTATACAACGTTTTTTAGCTCATATTTACTCACCCGTTTTTTTAGCTGCTCCAGAATAATTATAAAACTGAAAAGGTTTGTATCTGTCAAACAATTTTGGATTTTTGATGTGGGATTTTGGATGAACCCCATAGATAAATACGCCGACAATCTGCATATTTTTAACTTTGCTAAAATCCATCAAACTTACTCACGCTTATCACCCTCTTCCCCTTCGTCAACATGGGAAAATTAAATACCATCAAGCTTAGGTGATTTCTAGAAATAATTTTACCAATTAGAGGGCAAACGTTTGTTTGCCCCTACGGTTAACTCACAATTCCCTGGTAATTTCTATTGGAGGAAATCTCCTTATTACTCAGGAGCGATCGCATCACCATCTTTAAGATTCAGCAACCCTGAGGTAATAATTTTTTCATCTGGTAGCAATCCAGCGAGAACTTGATAATTATTGTCTCTGACTTTACCTAACTTTACCTGCTTTTGCCGAGCGACTAATCGAGAAACTCCAGGAGGAGAAGTTTCTGTTTGTGCTACATAAACAAAAGTCGCTCCCGCTACACGAGATACGGCTGTCGTTGGGATTAAAACACCAGGTTGCTGATTCCAAATCACTCTAGCACGCACTAATTGATTTGCTTTGAGCAAACTTTGGGAGTTATTTAAAAGTGCTTTAACCAGTATTGGCTGAGTATTATTTTCAGGGTTGAAAGTAATCGAATATACTCGACTCATACCCAATATTTGACCTTGTCCATCCATCACCTGCACTGGTATTCCTCTACGTAATTGGACTCCCCGCTCACGTGGTACAGAAATTTTTACATCTAAAGGCTGGTTTTGCGTGATGGTAGCTATTGGTGTAGCAGGATTAATGAAATCACCCACTTTGACAGGGATATCGCCAATAGTGCCATTGAAAGGAGCAATAATTTTGTAGTATTGAAGGACTTGTGTATTTACCTGAGACTGCTGCAATGATGTTTTTGCCTGTAACACAGCAGCTTGCAAAGATTGAATCCTGGTATCAATTGTCCTCAGTTTCGCTTTAGTTGTCGCTAGCTTATTGGCATACTGATCTACCATTCGCCGAGGTACTGCGCCTTGTTCTGCGAGGCTGGCGTACCTTTCATAGTCTTGCTGATTCAATCTCACATCAGTCAGGTTAGATAACTTTTCAGCTTGCAGAGATTGAAGTGTAGCGCGAGCATTTTCCAGTTGTACTTGAGCTACCTGAGTAGTTGCAACATCAATCCCATTAACTGCAGCTTGTTGCTGTCGGGGATTGACTTCGATAATTGCTGTACCTTTAACTACTGGATCTCCTAATTTGAGGAGTATCTGGGTGACTTGTCCTTGAATACTCGGTTGCACCTTGATAGAATACCGAGACTCTAGGCTAGCAATAAAATCTGAACTATCTTCAATGATGCCGGTTTGGACTGGAGACAACTGGACTCGTATTCCTTGTTGAGCGTTAGGATTTGAGGCTGCTGAGTCTTTAAAAATTAGCGATCGCCAAACTACAGCGGTTGCACCCACAATTAGTAATAGTACAGCTAACCATAACCTCAGTTGCCGACCTTTGTTAACAGATGCTTCTAATAATGTTTGTGGAGAACTTTCTTGACTATCAGTTTGTGGTTCAGGGGATGTCATGATATACAGGAAACTTCCGAAAATTTCAACTAAAACTAAATCAGAATTTAGACTTTCAAAATGCAAATTACTTATTTAGCATGAGGCTCCGTTGCGAATTATCTATTAGCTCATCTAAATATACTGCTTTTAGAATTTAGTCTAATCTATCGAAAGGTGAGTGATAAAATCTAGTTGAAAATTTAGCTTTCACTGTTGTCTTTTCAGTGCGTCCGGAAGATTGTTTAACTTTGTCGTGAATTCACTGATTTTATAGGTATATAGTCGTATGTAATAAAACATTAATAAAACAAAACAGGTGGTGGGAAAACCCCGCCCCTACTGGCTTGGCGATTTAAAACTGTATCTCACTGATCTGAAAACCCCTATATAAAGTAACTTAATTGTAAGATTCCCGACTGATTAAAAAGTCGGGAATCTTATAAAAATAGGAAAATTCAATTTCCTATTCCAAGTTTTCCAGGAAGTCTGCTGTTATCTTTAATTGACTGACATTGATGAACTTTTATGTGTGTCATCCAACAAAGATGATATCAAGGTCTGTTCAAATGTTTTTGAGAGAGCAGTTTGAAATCGCTGCCGATGCTTGAGTTTGAAAAAAGGGCGTACTATCTCCACACTAATACCACGTTTGTCTCTGTTATCAATAACTCGGATGGCACGCAGAGTTCCCAGTTGTAGTTCTTTTTTAACCATCAACTCAGAAATTCCTGTTGCACCCACACCGTTTTCAATAGCAGCTTTTGCCATTTCACCACTGTTGAATACCAAAATTACATTGAGTTCATTGAGATTGATTCCCCAATTTTCTAAGGCTTCCTCAAACCTTTGCTGTGTACCAGAACCGTGTTCTCGCATTACCCAAGGGGTTTGAGTAAGTTCTGTTAAATAAATTTCTCCCCGTTCAAACCACGGGTGTGTTTTGCCAACAACAATTTGCAGGCGATCGCTGCCCATAATTTCATACTCCAGAGTAGTCTGGAGTGATGGTTTCACATCCCCTTCTACCAAACCCAAGTCAAACTGCCCCATTGCTGTGCCTACACAAATCGTTTCCGCATTGGCAAGAGTACAGTCAACGGAAATACCGGGATATTGACTCTTAAAATCACTAATCTTACTAGGTAGCCAATAGTTACCAATTGTCAGACTAGCTCCTAATTTCAATTCACCCCGCTGCAGATTGTTTAATTCTCGCAATCCCCTTTCAGTGAGGGCGACTTGATCGAGAATTTTCCGCGCCTCCACTTTGAGTAACTTGCCAGCCTCAGCAATCTCGATATGGCGACCGATCCGATGGAACAATTTTACTCGGTACTCCTGCTCTAAGCTTTGGATCGCCGCACTGACAGCAGGTTGGGTAATATAAAGCTCTTCCGCCGCCCGAGTAAAGTGTAGGTGTTCCGCCACAGCTACAAAGATTCTGAGCTGTTCCAGCGTCATCCCTGCCATTTTAAATGTCCTTAAAGTTGAAGGTCAAATTTTTAATCACTTGTAGTTATCATTTTGACAAAAAAAAGCACTTGATTCTATCGTTTAGCTTGTTTAAAGTATAAATCAAAGCCTTTGACACCGGATCTAAGCAACTGAGGCAAAGTTTGCAAACAAAAGTTGAGCGAAACAGCGACACGCATTTATGCGTAGGTTTGATCGATTGTTCCACATAAAAGTTGCATATTCACAAGGGTTAGACCATTGATAGCAGAGCCGAAGGAAATCTCCCTATCCGCTCAACAGTCAACAGTCAACAGTCAACGACCATCATGATTTCATTTAGAGCAAATTTCTGCCCACAAAACATAGCATCTTCCAACAGGAGAAAAAATATGAAACTCTTTAAATCTCTGTTAGTTGTTTTAATGGTGTTGGCAAATCTAGCCTTTGCCCAACCTTCTTTTGCGGATAGACCAAAATTCATCAACAACCCTGACTATATAGAAGTCACCAAAGCTATAAACGAACTCACTCAAGCACAAAATTCCCCAACCCCTGTTGAGGGGACAACACCAGAAGAAACTCAGAAAAAAATCGATGAGTTAGCCTTTCAAAAATATGCTTTAGAAACAGGAATCAACTGGGGTCAATGTCTTAACCAAACAGGTAAGACCCTAGCTATCTATGGTAAAAAGCCGAAGAAAGAAAACAACCTTAACTCCCCATACGACAATGGTCTGTATTTTTTAGCAGATGGTCAATCCACCAAAGCTAAATGGGATTGCGATGGATTCTATCTGCCGAATGATGCCAAAATCGCCGATTTAAGAATTGACGGTCAAGCTCAAGAATTTACAGGGCCAGTTGCAGTTAAGATACCTGATGGTAGTCAGTTGGCGATTAAAACTAATCCAGAAACTGGAGCAATTGAAGTCAACGTTCCTAATTCTAAAATCGTTCAAGGCAATGAGGCTAACTGGTTTATCCCTAATGTGTCGCAGGCTTTGATTGATACACGAGTTCCCAACGCACCTAGCAAAAAGTCTTGACGTTGATCAAGTATTTTTCTCAATTTAAATAGAGTCACAGCCAAAATTAGAGAAATCTTAGGTAAACAACTCTCTGAATTTTGGCTGATTTCTTGATTTATCCTCACGATTTTAGGCTTGTTTTATTTAGATATCTGCATTACAATACTTTGAAGAAAATGTCTAAGGTAAATCGATATATTTTAGGGGTGCGGCGATCGCGCACTATGCAAATAGTCTGGAAAGATATTTGCTACCATCTTGGCGTTTTTTATAGAAAAGCTTTCTTGGGAATCAGGGTATTATTGATGCGGTTAACATCCAAACCCACAGCCGAAACAGAAGATAAAAAAAAGCTAGCACGACTGAATCCGTCACGAGTGCGTGATCACTTAGCTAACGAACGCACCTACTTAGCCTGGATGCGAACAGCGATCGCCTTGTTGGGTTTTGGTGTTGTTATCGTTCGTCTGCGTGCCTTCCAAGCACCCTTAGTACCTCGTCCTGGCACCGGCTGGATGTTAGGTTTAGTATTCTCGCTAGTAGGCTTAGTAACGGTATGGCTCTCAACAGGTCACTATTTTGCCGTTCGTCGTGATATTGAAGAAGATACCTACGAACCATCAGATCGCTGGGTACTCTTGTTTAGTTTGGCGATTATGATTCTTGGTTCTGGAGTCATCTATTTTGTTTTTACAACTCCTTTAGACCCATTAAGTTCAGTGATACCCGAGTAAGGATGCTGCTGGTGAATCAGCACTCAGACTAATGGTCTGTCTCCTTGATTTTACAGGGTTATACCATTTCACTTTAATAATGATACAGATGCGTTGGTAAGGGCACCGCATTGCCCATTGGTGTCAACTTAAGGCTAAAGCCTTTGAAAATCAAGACTTTGGCTCTTTTGTAGGGTGGGTTAGGCTTTGCCGTAACCCACCATCACCAACGCTTGCTCAACCTAACGTCTACCTTAAGTTGACACCAATGAGGGGAACCCTGTCCCTACCTATATTAATGTGATTACAGTTACTTCTGGTGGGCAAAATAACCGACCTGGTCGATAAGTTCCTAAGCCACGATTGACGTATAACTGATTGTTAGCTACACGGTGAAATCCCTGGGCCCATTCCCAATATCGTACGACTTTAGAAGCGTCTCCTAGCAAGAATGTCACCCAACGCCGCCATTTGATGGGCAATTTTTTCAATAATTTTTTATAATGAAAAACTAAAGGGCCAATCCCTGGTAATACGATATGTCCACCGTGGGTATGACCTGATAGTTGCAAATCTACTCGCCATTTTTGCAATATCATCGCAGTGTCTGGATTGTGTGATAAAACAATGCGGGGTATAGCTGAATTTAGTTGATTCATCACTGGTGCTGGATAAAATTCCTGTGACCAATAATCAGCTAGTCCTACCAATGGCAATTCTGTGCCTAGTGGATAAGCAATTTGATTCCAAAGTACATGAATTCCAATACTAGTAAACGCATCTGTAACTTCTGCTTTGGAGTGACTGAGTTGTATGTCATGGTTTCCGAGTACCGCATAAACACCACAGCGACTTTCTAAATGTTTGAGTCGTCGTACCAATTGGTGAATGGGAGTAGGATCATCTGTGACATAATCGCCGGTTAAGAGAATTAAATCAGGTTCTGCTTCGTTGCTAAGTGCGATCGCTTGTTCTAACATTTCTTCCGATAGCCGCAAACCATCGTAATGAAAATCTGATAGTTGCACAAGCCTTGTACCTTGTAAAGATGCAGGTAAATTTGCAATCTTAACCGTTAGTTTATCTACTCTTAAATGTCCCGTAAATAACCAATGCATAGTTCAACAGACACTCCTCATAGCAGCGCTTACAGCTTACCAAAAATCAAAATGTATCTTGCATAAATTAAATAACTGATAACTGTTGACTGTTGACTGATAACTGAATTAATTATGCGCTTTGTAGCGTTAGGATAGTAACTTCTGGCGGACAGAATAAACGTCCTGGTTCATAAGTTCCTAAGCCACGATTGACGTATAACTGATTATCTCCTACCCGATGTAAACCCTGTGACCATTCCCAATGACGCAATACAGAGTAATCACGCCGCAAACCTGGAATTCGACGGCGTATTTTTGTAGGAATTCTTCGTACTATTTTTTTGTAATAGAGTGCTACAGGGCCAATCCCTGGAATCACGATTTGACCACCATGAGTATGACCAGATAATTGTAAATCTACTCGCCATGCTTGTAATATCTCTGCTGTATCAGGGTTGTGGGATAAAACAATTCGGGGAGTAGCGGGGTCTAGCTGGCTCATAACTGACGTAGGATTGAATTCTTGTGAACATTGATCTGCTAATCCTACTATTGGTAATTCTTTTCCCAGCGGATAAGCGATTTGGTTCCAAAGAACGTGAATCCCAATATTATTGAGGGCGGCGGTAATTTCTGTTTGTGAATGTCTGTGGCGGATATCGTGGTTCCCCAGTATGGCATAAATACCGGCGCGACTTTGTAGACGTTTGAGTCGCAGCACTAGGGCGTGAATTGGTTCTGGGCTGGTGGTTACATAGTCGCCTGTCAAGAGAACTAAATCTGGTTTAGCGGCGTTGCTAACTGCGATCGCTCGTTCTAGCATTTCTTCTGACAGCCGCAAACCGTCATAATGAAAATCGGACATCTGCACCAGTTTCTTACCATGTAAACGTTCAGGCAAATCTGCAATCTTAACCGTTAATCTCTCCGTACTCAACGGTCCAGATAATAACCAGTGCATAAGTAGCTCAATAATCCTTAAGAATAGCGCTTATAGCCTAACGAAAAATCCTCCTTCTGATTGTTACAACCGAACTAACTTCTTGAAAAATTCATGAAACCTGTAAGTTGATTACGTATTTATACTTACTTATGCTAATTTTATATCACAATTTTATTGTCTTAATTTTCTGCAAGGCTAAATATACTTGTATTTAACTCAATACGGTTCAGTTAAGGATGATTGGTCTTTCAAGACGCGATAAATCGCCGTCTCGACATCAGGGTTTTTTGGCTCAACTGAACTGTATTGGTATTTAACTGCGATCGCCGGGTAAAAACCTAATCCTGTAACCGCCAGACTTCCTTAAGCTTATCAATTAGCTGTTTTTGGCGCTTTTCAATGATTTCAGGTGTCCATTTCTCTTCCCTCAAAACTTGTGTAGTTAGCGCAAAATTTGCCACACCTGTTTTACTGGTGAAATACTCTTCTTTCTTCCGTTTAAAATCGTAATTTCCTGCCTGACTGTTTTTACTCCGAGAAAGCAAAACCAGATTTCCTAAGCGATGGGTATAGTTCTCACGTTCTTCTGGGCTGGGAAACCAAGTTATCCATTCACTCTTAGCAGGTGGATTTTGGGGTAACACATGCTCAACAGTAATATTAGAGAAGTGATAGGCAGCTTTCCCCTCAGAGAGTGCAGCGTCTAAACGTAGTAGAACATAAAGCCTAATTTTTCTAATTAAATAAAGGTGATCATTCAATATTTTAACGATATTGCTTTGCTCTTTAGGCTGTAGTTGCAGTGGTGAATTAGGTGTGTACAAGTCTTCTTCATTCTCAATAGCCTTTAGTAATTTGCTGTAACGTTCAATGCGTTCATTGATATTAAATCTTTGAATCATTAGACATGAAGCAAGGCGATCTAGATCGGAGAAAAAACGCAGTAATAAGTCAGGATAATAGTAGTTTTTTGATAGATATAAAATAGCTGGAGGTATCCAGTCGGAATTATCAATATAATTGTATAGCCACCTAAATAATTCATAAATTTTATCTTTTAATGCGATATTATCACTATAATATGCTTGATTAGCAATATCAAAAAAAGCATCAGCTAATGGAATTAGAGTTTTATCAATAAACTCTTCAGGGTAATCAGTAGGACAAGGTTTAACATCTTTCATGAACTCCTTGAGTATGCTTTCACTAGGCTTGGATTTACCATGAATCATTCTGATGTGTGAGAATAGGCTCTTAAATATATCTCGACCTAGTTTCTCTTCTATTTCTTCCCATTTTTTACTGTATTTTTCCTGCCGCTTTTCAGAGGGGATTTTACCGATAATTTCTGCCTTGAAAATATCTGCATGAGATAAATCCATACCTCGATTATTCATCACAGAAAATATTCGATATGCAGAATCAATATCAGGAGTGGAGACAACTACTAAAAAACATCTTTTAATTATGAATTGAGTCAAGTGAAGCAGATAGAATTCACTAGAAGCTTGTAAGCGCTGCAAAAAGAATAATGCGTTATCTTTGAGATTTTTCTGGCTATCGGATAGTTTCGCATTAGGTAATTTTTTCAGTTTATCAATACCATCTTTATCCTGAATATATTCCTGAAAAAACTTTGCATCTCGCTCACGCAAATTTAAACGATAGACATTATGATCAGGGTCAAAATCATCTTCTTGATATAAATATTTGGTTAATATATGTTTGTGTGGTTGAGAAACTAATGCCCGTAAAGTAGTTAGAAGAACAGTGATTGTGGTTAAACGCTGTTGACCATCCACAACTTGGGCATCTGGTTTATCTCTTTTTATGAGTACAATACTTCCTAAGAAATAAGGGTTTATTTCATCAATTTTCTCGTCACTGTCTCCTAAAGCAGTAATCAAATCTTCGAGTAGTTCTCCAGCTTGCTCAGTTGTCCAAGCATAAGGACGCTGATATAGAGGAATACTAAAGACAAAATCGTCGCTAAATACTTTATGAATAGGATATTCAGTAGCTTGAATTTTAGTTGTACTCATATATATCTCCTTTCTAGGCGTGGTAGATTACACTGTCCTTAAAGCTAGTGTTCCCATTAATAAGCAACTTTTGAGGGTGTTGTGGTATTTTTATGCTTGAGGTGATGGTAAGAAGAGATTCACCCCTATGTCTACAAACCTGATCAGACAATATCGGCTAATCTAAATATATAGAAGCTCAAAGTAGGGAGAGCTACATTATGTCAACTGACATCACAAAAGAGACAATCTCCCAGAACGTAGAATCGTGGGACTGGGAAAACCCCCCTATGCCTCCCACTGACTTGATTTTTGATGATGGTGAACCTTTGGAGAGTAATCGTCACCGCATTGCGATGAATGCCCTAATTCGTTCGTTACAACAAGCTTGGGCTGACCGTAACGACTTCTTTACGGGTGGTAATATGTTTGTCTACTACAACAGCGCCCAAGTTCGGAATAAAGACTTCCGTGGGCCTGATTTTTTTGTAGTGTTGGATGTTGATGGCAATAACTCTAGACAAGGTTGGGTAGTGTGGGATGAAGGTGGGCGTTACCCGGATGTGATTGTAGAGTTAATGTCACCAACGACTGCTAAAGTTGACACGACAACCAAAAAGGATATTTATGAAAGGGTTTTCCGAACACGGGACTACTTTGTTTTTAACCCTTTTGAACCTAATTCCCTTCAAGGATGGCGGTTAGATGTTAACCTGCGTTATCAACGCATAGCACCAAATGGACAAGGGTGGCTGTGGTGTGAAACTTTGGGCTTGTGGTTGGGAACATGGGAAGGAACAATAGACAGAGAGACAGCAGTTTGGTTGCGGTTTTATAATCGCGCTGGAACTCTGGTTTTGTTACCAGAAGAAGCAGCTATCACTGAAGTGGAACAGGAACGTCAAAAAGCTGAACAGGAACGTCAAAAAGCTGAAAGATTGACAGCACAGTTACGAGCATTAGGGATAGAGCCGGATGTGTGAAAGTATTAGGCGAGTTGAATTTTCTTGCTCATCATAATACATCCAGCTATCGCAAAAAAAGCCACTTCTGCTAATAAAAATGCTCCCATAGAAGTCATCCCTACTTGTTTGATTAAAATTGGCACTAGAGCAGTTGCGCCGGCACTACCACCAAAATATAATCCAGTACTTAAGCCTGCTTGATTGGGGGGAACCTTACTCAAAGCGAAAGGAATCATACTGACAAAAACTAAACTAAAACTAATACCAAAAGCAAGTATGAATGCGACTACGAGGATGTCATTGTCATTTAATAATGCTAGCCCCATCAAGCCTGTCATTGTTCCTAAGCCAAGTGTAATTGCCTTATTAGCACCAAGTTGAGCAGTCCATTCTCCTAGAGGAATTGAAGCGATCGCTGAGACTAAAAATATGCCAGAGGTAATAAATTCTAGTTTAATACTGGGGAGTTGAGTTTGTAATTCTAAAGGGAATATTGACATTAGTAGATTCACTTCCAATCCCGCACCAAAGCCGACACAAAAAATCAAAATTAACAATATAGGAGGAGTAGTTGCGGGGATATCTTGATTGATAGTAGAGGGATTAAAGGAGTGATTGGGAGTTGATGAGCGCAAAATATATGCTCCCATAATCAAGGCGATCGCTCCCAGAAGAAAAGTCATCGATGCACCAATTTTGTTGAGCAAGATATCTAATATTGGGCCAATAGCGCCAACTAACCCAAACACAAACACCAGGATAGCATTCGCTTGGGGTAATTCTGTCACAGGCGCAAACTGCATTAATAATGCGATCGCCGGGCCACGAAAGATAATCATTGCCACTACCCAAGCAGTCATCAAAACAGGTACTACCCAACGCACAGCGCCTTGTAAATTTTGTTCGACTAACAGCGAGACAGCAACAAAAATCAAACCTGCTAACGTTACCCCAACACTGATCAAAGGTAAGCGATTTCCTAAGTAGTGCTGGATGCGATCGGAAAGCCCTCCCACAACTGGTTCTATCACAATTGAGAGTAATCCTTGAATTATCCCTAAACTACCTGCTAGTTCGGAAAATTCCAGCTTTTGTAAAATTTTTGGTTGAAACAGCCCGTATGCCATCCAACTAAAGATAATAGCTGCCAGCAACGTAGCTAATCCCCAAACTTGTCGCCATAAAATCTCAGGGCGGGAACTGAAAGAGTTAACCATAATATTGTCTTAGTTGCTTGTGTCAGTGGTGCAATTGTAAGATAAATCTCAATTACAAAATGGCATTGTAATTAGCATAATGCTGAGATTATAAAAACGGTATGTTGATGTAAAGCTAAAAGCTAACATCAAGCAATATTCATTTACCAGTCCAAAAACTGCTCATTTTTTGCTCATTGCTCTGGGATAGATGAATTAATTCGTTTCTTTTATAACCCACATAAGTAGAGTATTCTATAGAGGAAAGAGGGAGATTTGAGTCGAATATTGTATAAAAAATAGAGTTAGCAATTATTAGCAATCATGTCAGCAGCTTTTTCAGCAATCATCATCGTTGGGGCATTGGTATTACCACTAACGATAGAGGGCATGATAGAAGCGTCTACTACTCGCAACCCTTGGACTCCATAAACTTGAAGTTGGGAGTTGACGACTGATAGTAAATCATTCCCCATTTTACAAGTGCCAACCGGATGATATAAGGTTTCTGCTGTATTGCGAATGAAATTGCATATTTCGGCTTCTGTTTGTATTTGTAAACCAGGCAATACTTCCTCACCTCTATAAGTATCAAATGCTGCCATCTTCATGAGTTCGCGAGACAGTTTTACACCTGCTAATAAAACTTGTAAATCTGCTTCATTAGCTAGATAGTTCGGCTGAATAACTGGTGCTTCTAGGGGATTATTAGAGCGTAAAGTAATACTACCTTTGCTTAGTGGATGTATCAAAGTTGGCGCTAAAGTAAAGCCATGCCATTTGGGTCGTGTGAAACCGTGATTTAAGTAGGAGACGGGAGAAAAATGAAATTGTAGGTCACTAGTTTTTAAGTCGGGCTTAGTTTTGACAAAACCGCCAGCTTCTGCTACGTTTGTTGTTAATGCACCATTTTTAAATAAATAATATTTGAGAAAATTGGTAGGTCGCTCTGCATTAGCTAGAGATATTGGTTTTTTAGATTTATAGATTACAGACGCCATTAAATGGTCTTGTAAATTTTGTCCAACACCAGGCAGATTTACTAACACTGGGATACCCAAAGATTGGAGGCGATCGCCTGGCCCAATTCCCGAAAGCATTAATAGTTGAGGAGAATTGATCGCACCACCACTTAAAATTACCTCTTTGGCAATTTTCACTTCATAGATTGAACCGTTTTGAATATAAGTTAAGCCAACAGCTTGTCTACCTGAAAATAATATGCGAGTTACTTGAGCATTAGTTTTAATAGTCAAATTTTGACGTTGAAGAATCGGCTTTAAATATGCAACAGCCGCACTGTGACGCTGACCATTTTTTTGAGTTACTTGATAAAATCCGACTCCTTCTTGTGTAGTAGCATTAAAATCGTGATTTTGTGGTAAATCTGCTTCTAAACCTGCAGTGACAAAAGCCTGGGATAGAGGATTAATGTAGCGGAGATCGGCAACATTGAGAAGTCCACCGCTACCATGATATGTATCAGCGCCTCGCTCTTGATTTTCGGCTTTTTTGAAGTAGGAAAGTACCTCTTTAGCACTCCATCCTACATTACCTAAATCGTGCCAATGGTCATAGTCATAGCAGTTACCGCGAATATAAATCATGGCGTTAATCGAGCTACTTCCGCCTAAGACTTTTCCGCGAGGCCAATAAAGTTCCCGATTATTTAAGTCAGGCTGTTTTTCTGTATAGTAAGCCCAGTCATACTCAGTTTTAAACAGTTTAGGGAAACCAGCAGGGATATGAATTTCTGCCTTGTTATCGGTTCGCCCTGCTTCTAGCAAAAGCACAGTAGTTTTTGCGTCTGCTGTCAGGCGGTTAGCCAATACACAACCTGCTGAACCAGCACCCACGATCGCATAGTCATACATAAAGTTTTTTAGTTGCGTAATAGTATTTCTAAATCGGGTGGATGAGGGGACAAGAAATCATTATTGATTGTCCCTCATCTTCATCCCTAAGCTACTCTTTTCCAGAACAACGATAAATCTAGCACAAGTAGTTATAGCGGTTGGAGTGCCTGCCATTCTGGGCGCAGAATACCATAATGAATGACATCAAATCGCTGTCCCTCTCGCTGAATAAAGCTGCGTTGGATTCCTTCTTGGCGAAACCCCACTTTTTCATGGGCTTTCATGGAACGGATGTTATAGCTAATCGTTGTTGACCCTACCCGATAGAGGTTTAATTCCCGAAAAGCGTATCCCAGAATAATTTTTAGAGCATCTGTACCATAGCCTTTGCCCCAGTATGCTGGATCTCCAATGGCGATACCCAATGATCCAACTTGGTGCATCCACTGAATACCAAACAAACCAACACCGCCAATTAAGGTATCATCTGCCAAGGTTCGTAGATGGAAATTGAAGCTGTTTGGTGAACTCAGAACAGTTGCTTCAAATTCTGCCCAAGCCTCTGGAGTCAAGGGACGTGCCGGGTCGTTATCCGCAATTCTCAGGTACTCGTCGTTTTCAGACCATTTGGCGAAATATTCGCTGTCTTCTGGTTTAGGTGCAGCAAGGCGAACTAATTGACCCGCAAAAAGTGGTTTGAATTGCATTGAAAATTCCTTTGTTTGGTATGTCTTTGAGGTTGTAAATTCCGACTAAAAGTTTTCGCACTAGAAGCGTGGTGCGAGGTCTAATTAGGCTGCACTTACGAATCAACAAGTATCAGCCCAGAATTACGTTTTTACTCAATGACTGGCAACAAAGGCAATCTCTAACATCAATACTTTTCTTTTATACCTATTAGCTGCACGCTGTCAAGTAGCTTATTTAACTAATTTCCTGTTGCCAAAGATTTTCTATCAACCGTTTCACCCCTGCTTTGAGATGACGCCGATAGGTACTAAAGGGCAAATCTAATAATTCTGCGGCTTGTTCTTGGGTGGGGGCGGGATTTAGATAGGTGCGATAAACAGCGCGATAAAGTTTTTCATCTCGCGGTGATGACTGCAAAGATTCTAGAGATTGTTTCACTAAAGTTTGCAGAGCGGTAATGCGATCGCTTGTCGTATCTTTTGTCACTTGTTCTGCTACTAAACGTGAGAGCAGTCCCTGCACGCTTCGCGATCGCACTAAAGGATTTTTCTGCAATGCATCAGGACGAGTAAAATTACGCAATGCATCCTGCACCGCTTCCACAAATTCTTGCTGACTGAGAACTAACAGAGGTTGACTAACTGGGGCACTAGCTACGGCTTCTACGGAATTCGTCATCTCTCTTTGTGCTAAAAGTTGCTGCCATGCCGTTGGTGAAACCACTCGCCAATCATGACCATAAACTCCATAACGTCGTCCCCCGACTGTAAAATCAGCAGTGGGAATTCGCACCAAATCAAAGTAGGTTAGCATTGGTGTCCAAGCATCCGGTTCAGCACAGGGAAAGAAGGTGTATGCTAGACCTGGGGTTTTCTGGAAATACTGGACAAAATTAATAAAAATTAGGCTTTGGGTGGGGGAAACAGTTTGATAGGTATCCCGCGCCATCCAGAAACGGAAAATGGTTGCGCCTTCTTGCGGGCGTAATGGTGCATGGGTTTGCAGATATTGCCAAGCAGCGATCGCCCCTGGATCTTTACTTAAGTCTTCTGAACTTACTTCGTGCAATGTCACCATCATGGCAAATCCTGCAGGTGTCGATTGCGAATCGCGAAACACCACGACATTACGAGGTTGGCGCTGTAACCAATGCGCCGCGATGTTGGCGGATTCCTCACCTTCATATTTGGCTACCATCTCCAACAGTGGCGTTTTGTCAGTTTCTTGGAGCGAGTCAGTCAATAAACTGCTGTGTTCACCCCAAGTAAATCGTAGTCGAATCGCCGGGTTATCCCGATGCAGGAACATATAATCAAATAGCACACGATGTTTTTCCTGTCCCTGACTTTGCCCTAGGCGTTGACTGTAATAATTACGCGCCTGCTGGTGCAATTCAGCATACAAGTCAGGATTACGCCAGCGCAAGTCTGCAATTAAGACTTCTCGCGCTAAATCGTGAGGAAATAAACCTGACTGTCCAGATTCAATAAATGATAGTCCGCGTAGCCACTCAAATATCTCATGGCTATCAGGTAATGCCAGCATTTGTGTTAGTAATGCTTCGGTGGTTAGCCGCGCCACAGCACAAGCTTGTAGCGCCAGGCGGTGTAAGGGTGTCGGGACATCTCTGACGAATCTTTCTAGTAGCGTCTTCACCACATCAGGGGCTGATTCTGGTTGAAAAGAGATTTCTGCCGCCTGGGCAAACACATCAGCAACCAACGACAATGCTAAAGGATGTCCGTGAGTAAAATTGAGAATAGCTTGGTGTTGGGTAGCGGGAATTTCCCGTCTTGTCAGGTAAACTAAGCTTTCTTCAGGGGTGAGGTTGTGTAGGGGTAAGATGTGAATCAAAGCTTGCCAACCCGGATCGCTGCGCCAAGGAGATGAGGGGGAATTTCGTCCAGCGATCGCAATTAGGGTATTTTCAGATAATTGGGGTAGGAAAACTTCCCGTAACCATTCATCTAATTGGGCAATACTTTCGTAAGTATCAATTAAAATCACGTTGCGCTCTTTAGTAGCAGCTAGCACATCTAGGGGAGAATCTGATTCATCTAGCCCCATTGATGCCCGCAACGCACTTATAAAAGACTCTGGTGCAGCTTCAATGTTTCGTCCTTCTATGTAAAAACACTGTAATTTTAGTTGTTGACAGTGTTGTAAAAACTGCTGCATCAGGGTTGTCTTACCCACACCACCAGGGCCAAAGAGGTGCAAAATGTGGAAAGGTAATGTGGGAGATGCGATCGCCTGCTGAAATAACTCCAGTTCCCGCAAACGTCCCACAAATCTGCGATTTCTTTCTGCACTTAGTCGCTCTAACAGAGATGTCATTGCCATCCCTTCCTCAAATCTTACGTACTATTACTTAATATAAAGGATTAAGGATCAATCGACAGAAAATTGCGAAATATTAATTAAGGGAATGGGGGACAGTTCAGTAGTTGGCAACAAATTACCAAACCATCAATTGCTGTTGGAGTTCTGCAATATCTAAATAATCATCAGCAAAAGCTTTCCGCAAAAGTGGATAAGGGATAAATTTATCATACTTTTGATTTTCCGGTGCTTCAGATTCACTTAATAAATATTCTGCAGTAATTCGTTGTTCACGCAACGCAGAGATTTCCTCATTAAGCTGTTGACATTTCTCCTTGCCTAATTTTATTGTCAAATAATAGGGATTTACCCCACCAATACTTTTAATTTCCAGAGATTCTCGACAGCAAGAATTCAGCCATCTTTCTAAAGTGCGGTAAGCTAGCGTACCCATCCAGGGAAAAATACAACATTTACCCTTCTCTAATTGCAAAATATTTTGTTTATCTAATCCAGCATTAATCGCGAGTTGACGAACTTTTTGTAACCGCTGTTGAGCATTATTTTGTAAGTAGCTATATTCAGCATCTTCCAACAAAACTTGCCGCATCCGTTGCAAAACTTTTGTATTAATTATCCCACTGCCACCACGCCAATAAATAGTAGATTTTCCGGCTACTGGTTTAACAGCGATCGCTCTTTTTTTGAAATCAACTTCTACTACTTCCCAGGTTCTCCCCGCCAAAGCAAATTGATTGCCAACAGGCGGCGGCATTAATATACTACCAATTTCTGTTGTACCTTGCTTCACCGCATATTCCTGACTCTCAGCAAAGACTGCATAAAACTGAAATTTTCTCACCACTTTTTCCCCAGTCAAACCGATAATTAATTTACCTTGTTCAGTTTTTTGAATATGGTCAATATCAATTAAATAGCGGAGCAATAAGAGGAAATCTGCTTGAGAAATAGCTGCAAATGGTGGCATACTTAAAACTTGTTTAGCTAAGGCAGCAGGTGACAGTTCACCGGTTGCAGCTAAAATGCTCATTGTCTGATGATAAAGCAAACTCAAAGGATATTTGACTGGTTTAATTGGTTCAATCCAACGCTCTTCTAGATAAAGTTGGATAATAGCGATACACTGTAGAAGTTGCCAAGGAATCTGCTCTGGTAGAGATGCTGTCAATGAAGCTTTATCTTCAACACAAACAAAGCGCATATCAGCAGCCTCACCTCTTCTCCCTGTGCGTCCTAAACGTTGTAAAAAACTGGCGACAGAAAGAGGTGATTCTAACTGAATAACTCGCTCTAAATGACCAATATCTATACCTAATTCTAAAGTAAGTGTTGCCGCAGTTACCGCTGGATGATTAGGTTCCCGCATCGCATTTTCAGCAGCTTGTCGCAAACTCGCAGAAATACTGCCATGATGCACATGATAGATATCTGGTAATGATTCTTCCACAGCGATTTTTCGCAAGGAAGCAATTATAGATTCAGTTTGAGTGCGATTGTTCGCAAAAATTAGACATTTACGTGATTGAGTGAGGTTAAAAATATATTTTTCATAATCTGTCACCTCTGACTCCTCAACTTCACTATAAAAATGTTCTACAGCTAGCTTAACCTGGCGTTTTCCCGCCTCAATTTTTGGTGTGATTACTATCTTATCAGTCCCAGAGCGTAACCAATCTTCCGCCATTGAATAATCACCGAGAGTTGCAGACAAACCAATCCGGCGGGGTTGTGTTTTTGTTAACATTGCCAACCGCTCTAATTGGCAAATAATCTGACAACCCCGTTCTGAACCCATAAAGGCATGAATTTCATCAATTACCACAAACTGTAAATCACCAAATAAGCGCATCAGTTCATGATTTTTATTGATTAATAAGCTTTCTAAAGATTCAGGTGTAATTTGTAAAATGCCTTTAGGATTTTTAAAAAGTTGATTTTTATGACTTTGAGAAACATCACCATGCCAATGCCATACAGGTATATCTGCTAATTTCAATAAATCATTAAGGCGTTCAAATTGGTCATTAATTAAAGCTTTAATCGGACCAATATACAATGCCCCTATAGTATTAGTTGGCTTTTCATATAATCGAGTTACAATTGGCAAAAATGCTGCTTCTGTTTTACCTGCAGCCGTTGCAGCGGCAACTAACAAGTGAGCATCCGTGTCAAAGATGACTTCACAAGCTGCTATTTGGGCTGGGCGTAATTCAGTCCAATTGTGATGATAAATATATTCTTGAATAAATGGTGCTAGGCGATTGAATATATCACTCATATAGAGAAGGAATAGAGAATAGTAGTAGGGTGGGCATTGCCCACCGAAAACCATGATACGGTGGGCATTGCCTGGTTTTTTCAATAATCAAAGTAGTAAAAAACTTATTTCATAAAACCTTATATTTTCAGAATGTATTGGGTACTATAACACCGAGTCAAAGCAATCAGGCTACTGCTAGAAAATTCTTTGGCAGATATTTTTCTATGTACAACTGTAGTATTGACCAATGTCAGATAATTTTAGACGTTATTGCGCGCTCTCTAGATATAGTTCAAGTCCTGAGTTTGGTATAAAATGTCTGCAAATCCAATGGGGAGTAATCTGGAGCGTAGGGATTTGGATATTATCGGGAAATCAGTTACAGGCTGCTCAATTGCATGAAGACTTGAATTTACCTGAACAAGTTACTGAAGTCATTCTTGAGCTGCAAGAGGAAGACTTGGACATTAAAACTTCTAACTCAGAACTGCTGAATCAATTACCGCGATCGCCTGTTTTGATTGCAGCACCCGAAAATTTTAACCCAGGTCTGCGATTAACGCCACCAACATTACCTAAGCTACCACAGAATGCAAGTCCATCACCGGCTTCCACTGAACCTGTCACGCCGAGTGTAGTTTTAGAAAGTATCCAAACAGATTTTCGTCATGATACTGATAATTTTGGACAAAGCAACTTATTCATTGAACCAACAGCGCAGTTTCGCTTGAGTAATGGTAATAAAATATTGTTCAAGACGGGTTTGAACTCCTTTGCACAAAGCGGTGTGGAATCAATTCTGAATATTCCGCTGCAAATTGGCTGGCTGGGAAAAATTGGGCAAGTGACTTTACAAACATCAGCAGGCGTGGATTTATTTGACCGATTACCTACCGCTATTAACTTTAATGCCAAAGCTGAAACACCACTTTTTCAGCCGCAAGTTTCATCTTCAGGTCAATTATTATCAGCGGCAGTTCTGTCATTTAATTTAGAACAAGCACCTTATAAATCGAGTGCCCGAACTTTAGAAAATCAAATTACTGCTTGGAGATTTGGCCCTGATTTATATTGGCAAATTGACCGGAATACTAGTTTGTTCTCATCATTACGTTTGGGTAACTATAACGATGGTAATTCGGAAGTACAAATATTTAGCAGAATAGAGCGTAAATTTGGGCAGTTTTCATTAGCAGCTAACTTATTTAACTGGAGCTACGATCGCAATTTAGAACGTACAAGTGGCTATTTTTCCCCACCCGATTTTCTAGTCTACAACGCTGAGTTGGCTTGGGAAGGAGATATTACCAATTTTTTGCGCTGTCGATTAGCTGCAAATTTAGGACAGCAACGACTAAATGGCGAATTTAATAATGCTAATACCTATCAAACTCGTTGTACAGCCAAGTTGTCACCTAATTTAGAGGCAGACTTGGGTTATAGCTATAGTAATGTCCGCAATCAAGATACGGGTGCTAGTTCCTACGGAGGGAATTCTTTGACAGGACAGTTGCGAGTTAAATTTTAATTAAGAGGGAGTTGGGAGTCAGAATACAGGAGTGATTGATTGGCGACTAACTCTACAGCTTGGAACCTTATTTCTTGTGGGCAAAAATAAAAATTATCGTTACTTAAAGTCCATTTCTGGAAATTTGAAGCTCTCCTACCTCCTGACTCCTGTATTCTGATTTCTCTCTCCCACATGTTATTTAAGTCTTGAAAGTGGGAAAGATTGATTTGATAGAACTTCCCAATCAACGGCGACTTAAAAAATGAGGGTGCAGCTAGCATGAGTTCTGATTTTCAACCACCACCTAAGAGCCTGTCAATACTTTCTTCAGTAGGAGGGGTGGTGACAGCAGCGATCGCAATTTCTGGTCTAAATTTCTGGTCTAAACAACTTGCTCAAAATTCTCCCATACAAAAGCCTCAAATATTAATATCCCAAACTACTTCTCCGGTGAAAGCAGCTGAAATCATCGCTAGACTTGACAACCAATCAGTAGTTTTACCGGGGACACCTGTTGATCCTAGTCAACTGAAAGTTGCCGCAATTCCTTATGTTGCGCCTGGGGTGGGAACACTAAGTGCAGAGGAAACTGCAACTGCTCGTCAGGCTTGGTTCTATTTTCAGCGGAACTGGAATAATGAAACAGGCTTGGTGAATGCTGTCGATAATTTTGCTTCGGTGACTATGTGGGATCAAGCAGCTGCGATCGCTGCTTTAGTTAGCGCTAGAGAACTCGATATCGTACCTGCGGCGGAGTTTGAAGCCAAAATGAGCAAGATGTTAAAGACGTTAGCATCTATGCCTCTATATAAAAAAGAACTACCAAATAAAGTTTATAACTCCAAAACCCTTGTACCTGTTAATTACGGTCAAGTAGAGAAAAAGGAAGAAATTGGTTGGTCTGCGATCGATTTAGGGCGGATGGCAATTTGGTTAAAAATTGTTGGGGCGAAGTATCCAAACTTGCGATCGCAGACTGAAGCTGTTTGGCAACATTGGCAAGTTAAACGGCTCACTAAAAACGGACAAATGTATGGTACTGCCGTTGTTTCCGGCAAAGAACAGTATAACCAAGAAGGTCGCTTAGGTTATGAAAATTATGCTGCCTATGGCTTGAAGTTGTGGGGGTTAAATGTCAAGCAAGCCTTAGACTATCAATCTCACACAGCCTTCATTAATCTTTATGGACAAGGAATTCCCTACGATCGCCGTGATTATAAAAACTCTGGCGCTAATAACTACGTCCTGAGTGAGCCTTATATTTTAGATGGTATTGAAACTGGTTTTCAAGCTCTACCAAAAGCCTATGCAGACAGGGTTTTAGCCGCTCAGGCTGCGCGCTATCAAGCCACAAAACAATTAACCGCAGTCACCGAAGACAACCTAGATCGCTCCCCTTACTTCGTTTATAGCAGCTTGTTTGTCAACGGAGAACCTTGGGCAACCATCACAGATACCCAAAAACAGCACAACAATTTGCGGTTTCTCAGTGCCAAAGCGGCGATCGGCTGGCATGTACTATATAACACTAATTACACACGCCAATTGTTTGATTTTGTTCAAACCAACCTTAAATCTCAAGACGGCTGGTACAACGGCTTTTATGAGTCTCTACGTGAGCCAAATAAATCTCTTACTGCCAATAATAACGGCGTAATTCTGGAAAGCTTACTGTATAAAAAAGTCGGTCAGCCGCTAACTGTTTGGGCGGGAGTTAGGGGTCAGGAGTCGGGAGTTGGGAGTCAGAATTCAGGAGTTAGGAGTCAGGAGTCAAAATGAATAGAACACCAGCAAAGAGTTTTCAGGATTTGCTTGTTTGGCAAAAGGCACATCAATTTGTTTTGTCTACATACATGTTTACTGAGAAGTTTCCGAAAACAGAGATATATGGACTGACTTCTCAATTCAGACGAGCTGCTGTGTCAATTGCAGCCAACATTGCCGAAGGGTTTAAGAAAAGAACCAGACCTGATAAGGCTCGGTTTATGAACATCGCACAAGGTTCTCTTGAAGAATGCCGCTATTATCTGATTTTGGCGAAAGACCTCGGATATGGCGACAGTACAGAGTTGATGTCTCAACTGGAGCCAGTCAGTAAATTATTAGATGCCTACCATAAATCCTTACTGAATCCTCACCCCTGATCTGATCGGTATTTAAATTGCTTGCTTTTGGTAAGAGTCAGGAGTTAGGAGTCAGAAGATAGGAGGCTTGTGTGTTCTTCCTAATGAAAAATTTATACCCCAATTATCAATAATCCAAGTTCAACGCAAATCAGCTTAACTCCCATCTCCAGAATTCTGACTCCTGTCTCCCTTCTCCCCCCTCTCCTCCGCAAACATGACACACAAGTACTATCCACAAAAGCTATTGAGATGGGTTGCATTGTTCCTCGTGGGGACATTTATGCAATTTTGGTTATACATGCCAATCCCAGTTTTCTCCCAAAACCCCGGGAACAGTTGTAGCAGCATTACAGCACCGCTCACACCTGATGAGAAGATTTATGCTGGTGCTGCTTGGCAATATTTCGTCAAAAATTATCAACCAGCGACAGGATTGACTAACTCCACTGGGGGTTATCCTTCTGGTACGCTCTGGGATATGGGCAATTACCTGATGGCGCTGAACGCGGCGCGATGGTTAAATCTCACAGACCAAGCAGATTTTGATGCTCGCCTGAATAAGTTTTTAACGACTCTCAACAGCCTGAAGTTATTTGAGGATGCTTTGCCGAATAAAGTTTATAACGCAGCTACTGCACAGATTGTTGATTATGGCAACAATCCGATTGAGCGGGGTATTGGCTGGTCTGCTTTAGACGTTGGTCGGATGCTGGCTGCTTTTGATGTGATTCGGACTTGTCATCCTCAATATAATGAGTGGCTCACGGGTATTGTATCAAAGTGGCAGGTGGGGCGATCGCTCAAAGATGGACAACTTTTTGGCGCTACAGTCCTACCAGATAAACAAACATTATTGGTGCAGGAAGGACGACTAGGTTACGAAGAATATAGTGCTAGAGGTTATGAACTTTGGGGTTTTAAAGCACCCAAGGCGATCGCTTTAGAACCATTTAAGTTTGTTGAGATTAATGGTGTACAGATTCCCGTTGATACCCGCGACTTCCAAAGCACCAATGCTAATAATTACGTTGTCAGTGAATCTTATATCTTAGATGGGATCGAATTTGGCTTACCAGGTCAGTTAGCTGATTTTGCAGCTAGGGTCTTAGATGTGCAAAAACGCCGCTACGATACTACAGGTCAACTGACTGCGGTGACAGAAGACAACATTGACCAAGAACCCTATTTTCTTTACAACACTGTTTACGCTAATGGTCAATCTTGGGCAACAATTACTGATGCCAATAAAGCTTACCCCAAGCTACGCAGTGTCAGCACCAAAGCTGCTTTTGGCTGGCGCTATCTTTTTCCAGATAATGCTTATGCTCAAAAAGTTTTTGATGCTGTGAAGGATCTCCACAGTCCTAACAATGATGGCTATTACACTGGTATTTATGAAGAATCAAAACAACCCAATAAAGTCTTGACTGGCAATACTAACGGGTTGATTTTGGAAATTCTGTATTACAAAGCTAGGGGAAATCGTCCTTTAATTGCATCTGCTGCTAAGAGTGCATCTGTCGAACAACCGAGTAATAACTCTGCTCCGACAACGCCTGCAAAGCAACCGAATCCCAACACTACTAAAGTGGTTGAGGTAGCTGTGGCACCGATTCCACCAGTTGAGAGTCCCCAGTCATCGTCTAACCTCAAACTAACTCGACCTTTAACGGTGATTGAAAGACGCTATGCAGAGGCTGCATGGCACTACTTTCAGGCTAATTATCATGCTCAGAATGGGTTAATCGACGATCGCAGTGACTTTAAAGGCGCGACTCTGTGGGGATTGGGAGATTATTTAGCTGCACTCCACGCAGCGCGATCGCTTGATGTCATTTCCCCCAAGGAATTTGACCAAAAAACTCGCCATCTTTTGGCAGCATTGACAAAACTACCATTATTTGCAGATGAATTGCCGAGTCGGGGTTACGATACGCGATCGCTCCAACCAGTAGATTATGGCGGTAATCCAGCGCCAGCAGGTACGGGTTGGTCAGCGTTGGATCTAGGCAGAATTTTAGCAGCGCTTTACAACTTGAAAAGCTGTCACCCAGAATACACAACAGCCGTAGACAAGATTGTTTTGGATTGGTCATACTTACGCGTGGTGCGTGAGGGGATTCTCTCCAGCGCCACTGTGATCAAAGGTGAAGATGGGCGATCGCTGATTCGCGTCAACCCCGAAACCCGCTTGGGTTATGAAGAATATGCATCTCGTGCTTTTCAATTATGGGGGTTTGATGTTGAGCGTTCTGTAGTTGGGGGTGAATATCAAACTACATCTGTGGAAGGGGTGAAGGTGCCAATCCAACGCCGTCGCCAGGATACTAATTCTCAAGTTAATCAATACACAGTCAGCAATCCTTTCTTACTGTATGCGCTGGAATTTGGCTTAGATCCACAAATGCGATCGCTCTTTGAACCAATTTTCCAAGCCCAAGCCGCACGTTACCAGCGCACCGATACTCTTACCGCCTCCGCTACCACCTTGATTGACCGCAAGCCATACACAGTCCACAGCACAATCACCGCCCAGGGAGATCCTTGGGTAGCTTTAGGCGATGACGGTCAAGTAGTACCAAAAGGACGCATGGTCAGTACAGCAGTAGCTTTTGCCTATCATGCCTTGCTCCCAGAAGATAAATATGCTCAAAAGTTACTCCAAGGAACAACAGACCTCAATAACCCCCTAGTGGGATTCTATGAAGGCTTTTATGAAACCACCGGCAAACCGGCGATTGGTTTCACCGCTAGCACAAATAGCATGATTTTGCAATCCTTACTCTACAAAGTCATGAATCGCCAACCCCTTATTCTCCCAACTACCGCCATGAACTCTCCTTGGTGGGAAGCTGTGAAAAAAGGTGATTCTGGTAGAGGCCTACCCCATACTCCCACACAAAAAGCCAATTTGACCTCTCATAGTTCTGAAACTTATTGGATTTCGCGTAAGTAGGGCGACGCAAATAAATCGTAGGGGCGGGGAAACCCCGCCCTTCTAAAAATAGCGGTTTCAGCTGGAATAAAAAACTTAGACAATTAGTCCCAATTTTCCACATGTTAGTCAAGAAAAGAACTTGGGAATAATTGTTTATGAGACAGTACGGTGAAGTCAGCAGCCAGAATACAGGAGGAAAGACAGTTTTAAGTTCATTTACTTTTATTCATATAAACCACATCTATTTTCAGAACCGTAGTTTTTAAAAGTAGTGGGAGCATCTTGCTCCCTATGGGTATTAGCGGGCAAGATGCCCGCACTACTCATGGTTTCAAAATGGACTTTAGCTTGGTTTTATTGTGTCAACTTACTTAAACTTCTTCAAACTCCCGCATCCTAACTCCTACCTCCTACCTCCTGTATTCTCACTCCCAAATTTAATTTCATTTTAGGTACCAAGATGACTGCAGCTTCTATTATTGATAACTCTACAAATTTTTCAGGCAATAGCCGCTCATTTCTCAAAAAAAGAACGTTGTTATTTCGCTATTTGGCAGAAATCAATTTAATTTTTGGCATTTGGTACATACAATGGCGCATCACTCATTCCGTCAATTTTGATGCCCTTTGGCTTTCGATTCCCTTGCTATTGGCAGAAATTTACAGCTTTTTTGGTGGTGTGATGTTCGTGGTTGGGTTGTGGCGTCCTTTAGTTCGACAGATTAAGTCACTCGACAAGCTGACTCCATCTCTACCCATATCTGACTGGCCAACGGTGGACGTGTTTTTAACATGCTATGACGAACCACCAGAAATTGTCGAAAAAACTGCTCAAGGCGCTCTACAAATAGATTACCCCGTAACAAAGTTGCGGGTTTATGTGCTAGATGATGGAAACTCGCCTGCTATGCGAGCCATGACAGAAAGGCTGTGTATTGAGGATTTACAGTCACCATTATTGCAGCAGGAAGCAAAGCGGATTGATACAGAGCTATCTTGTCTGTTGGAGCGACTGACGCAGCTAGAAAAACTGACACCTGATGCTCAAGCTGCTGAACAATGGCTCCAAGAAGCCTCATCTGACCAGACTACCACCGGATTTGTGCAAAGTCTGCGACAGTTCATTCTGTGGTTACATCCTGAAAGTGTAAACGATTCTTCTGCGGAGTTGCTAGGCGATCGCCTAAATGCAGAAAAACAAGCCTTAGAAACAGCTATTCACCAGAAGGAACTAGAACTAGTTGAACTCGCTCGTTTTCGTTACATAGCTCGTCCAAAACCAGTCGGCGTACCCCACCACGCAAAAGCTGGGAATCTCAATTACGCAATTTTTTCTGGAGAAACTTCAGGACAGTTTATTCTCACTCTTGATGCTGATCATATTCCTAAGCCACAATTTCTCAAGCGAGTCTTACCCTATTTCTACACCTACAATCTTTTTGCCGGCAAATACGAGCCAAATCGCATTGCTTTTGTGCAAACACCCCAAGATTTTTACAACATTCCTCCAGGCGATCCATTTGGACATCAAGCGCATTTATTTTATGGGCCACTCCAACAAGGTAAAGACGGTATGAATGCCGCTTTCTATACAGGAACTGATGCCATCTTGAGGAGAGACGCATTAATTAATGTGGGATTGCAATATTTTTCTGATGAGTATGCCAAAGATGCAACCCGGTTAGATGAATTTCAATTAGTTGGTGGTGTATCCAGCAACAGTATTACAGAAGATATGAATACAGCCATGCGTTTACATGGCGCTGGTTGGAAATCTGTATATCACCATGAACTGTTAGCAGAAGGTTTAGCACCAGATGACTTAAAATCAACTCTAAAACAGCGATTGCGTTGGGCACAAGGCACTATTCAAGTATTATTGAGAGAAAATCCACTCACAAAACCAGGACTAACATTTTGGCAACGCTTGCATTATTTCAAAACGATGTATAGCTATTTTTCTGGTTTTGCTACTCTCATTTTTATTTCATGCCCAATTATCTATTTTTTCACGGATATCGTTCCGGTTAAAACCTATGGCCCTGATTTTGCCCTACATTTCTTCCCCGCCTTTATTATCAATCGCTTAACTTTCATTACAGCTACTTGGGGAATTCCCGCTAGAGAAGTTTGGCGGGCAGAACAATATGCGATCGCCTTATTTCCGCTATTCATCCAAGCAGTTTTGGGTGTATTTGTCGGAGGTAATCTCAAATTTCAAGTTACACCTAAAAAGCGGCAATCTGGAATTTTCCTCCAACTTGTTTGGCCACAATTACTTATCTTTGCACTCACGATTTTGGGAATATTATGGAGTCTCTATCGCTTTGCAACTGGTAATTTAAATTCTCCTTGGGTTCACTTACTTAATGGTGCTTGGGCTATCTATAACTTGTCACTTTTGTGGGGCATCATCCGTGCATCTTTCTGGCAACCACCAACAGAAGCTTAAACAAAAATTGGGAGTCAAACTAAAGTATGAAGTATGAAGTATGAAGTATAAAGTCTGAAATTAACCTAATAATAAAGTGAATTATAGCGGTTTTCAGATCAGTGAGGTACAGTTTTAAATCGCAAAGCCTGTAGGGGCGGGGAAACCCCGCCCTGGATTGTATTACATCAGATCGAGAACCGCTATATAACTCCTTCATTCTCCCGAATTCTGACTCCTAAATTCTGACTCCTGACTCCAACACAACCTATTAAGTAAAACAGCTATGAATAATTATTTTGACCCGAAAAATTTTGCTAAGAAAACTGTTTTGACAATTTATGCTCATGCTGATGATGAAGTCTTACCTGCCGCTGGCACTCTCAATATCATGTCTAAGGCAGGATGGAATGTTCATTGCTTAATTTTGACTGATGGTAATCTTTCCAGTTCATCTATGAAGGATAAACGCCATAAAGAAGCTGAGGAGGCTGGTAAAATTATTGGTGCAACTTATGAGTTTTATGCTCTGGAAGAGTGCAACTTCTCAACACAAGTAGTAATTAAAGTTGCTGAAGAAGCTATTAAACGTTGGCAACCAGATTTAATTATTACTCATGCACCACAACCTGAAAAATATGGGCATAGAGATCATGAAGTTTGTGCGATCGCAGTTTCTAATGTCGCTACTCGCACAAATATTCCTCTTTGGTATTCTGCACCACCTGTTTTTTTACGTGGGTTTGAACCAAATTTTTTTGTAGATATTACCTCTGTAATTGAAGAAAAAGTTGCGGCTATTGGTTGTTATGAATCAGAGCTAAATAAAGCATTTATGCAACTTGACGCCATACTCGTTTTGTCTCGATTTTGGGCACGAGAGTTAGGACAAAAAGATGGTTATTTTGAAGCTTTTGAAATTTCTCGGCAATGGGTTGATGCTAGCTTCTTTGAAGCATTGGCTAATAGTAAAAAGCAAGTAGCTCATCAGGAATTATCCAATATTTCGCAAACTTGAGTTTATAGTATAACTTGCAGTTCTAGTAAGCAAATGCCACAATAGTAAAGTATAAATGTTAGACAAATAACAGGATAAATCAATTATGAGTCTCACAGTCAAAGTCATTGAACCTTCTGGAATTTTGGATGGAATTAGAGGTAATATTCTACGCCGTGAGGTTGGTGATATCCTAGAGAGTGGAGCAGATATTTTATTGATTGATCTCAAAGATGTTAAGTTCATCGATAGCTCTGGTCTGGGCGCTTTAGTATCAGCTATGCAAATGGTACGGAAAGCTAACAGTAAACTATTTGTCTGTTCTGTTAGCGACCAAGTTAGGATGCTATTTGAACTCACTAAAATGGATAGGATTTTTCAAACATTTATCGATCAAGAAGATTTTGAACGCCAAATACTCGCAATCCAATGAGATGTTAATCAATTAAAAACTATGTAGTTTTAAAAACACTAAGCAAAACAAATTTTCAGTAAAGACAAGTCATCTTCAAGAATTTGTTGAATATTTAAGGTCATGATTTCCAATAATATTTGCTGGAGATGACAGTCATTTACTTGGCTATGATTCATGATTATTTCAATGAAAGTATCAAGTCCCAAAATCTTACCGTCTGGCTGATTAATTTCATAAACACCATCACTAAAAATGTATAAGGTGCTATTCTCTTCAACATCTAAGACAGCATCCTCAAAATTAATATCTGGCAAAAAGCCTATGGGCAAATCTAAAGAGCCTAGTTGTTGAGCTTGCAGGCTGGTCGCAGATTTTTTCGATAGCAGTATAGCAGGTGGATGTCCGGCGCTGGAGTAAATTAGTTGACGTTTAGGACGGTGATAAACTCCATACCAAATTGTGAAGTATTTAGCACCATGATTACTCATTTGGAAAGCCTGATTGAGTGCCTGCAAGACTTCATTAGGTTGATAAAAGTTAGTATTTGGTAGAGATTGTGATCGCAAAATATTTAATACAGACACAGATAGCAGGGCAGAACCAACCCCATGCCCTGATACATCCAACAAATAAATTGCCAAATTATCTTCATCTAGCCAGTAATAATCGAAGCAATCACCCCCTAACTGCGCTGAGGGAATAAACAGTGCTTCTGTAGTTACAGCACCCATAAGCGGCGAAGGCAGTAGCGATCGCACATAATCAGCTGCCTCAGCTAATTCTGCCTCTAAGATTTGTTTTTGAGTTTGCAAATTCTGGTTGAGTGTTTCTAAAACTTGCTTTTGATTCTGTAAATCTTGACTTAGCTGATGTAACCTTAGCCCGGCTCTCACCCTTGCTTTTAATTCATTCATCTCAATTGGTTTAGAGATAAATTCATCCGCTCCAGCGTCTAATCCCTTAACTCTATCTTCCTCCTCTCCGGGAGATGCACCTTTAGCAGTCAACAAAATAAAAAAAGTAGTTGCTAACTCTGAATCTGCCTTGATACGACGGCACACTTCTAATCCGTCCATTTGTGACATTATCCAGTCACAAATAATCAGAGCCGGACGTAGCAGTTGTGATTGAACAATTCCTTCTTTACCATTACTAGCTACAGTCACATCATAACCCTGCTTTTCGAGCGTTCTTTTTAATGCCACTCTAATAATCGGATCGTCATCAATAACTAGAATTTTCAACATAACTCACACCTTTTTAATTAAGCTAAAAAGCAAGTATTAGGGCATCAAAAAAATAGCCATTATTCCTAACTACTGTCTTGAAAAATAGTGTGAGAGGAAACCTCACTATGCTTTTTCCGTTTTTTCTCCCCTACCTAAAGATGAGATTTTTTGAATTAGCAGCTTTTTACTCTAGTTTTAATTATACGTAATTTGATTCTTAATATATAGTAAAAATACCCAATTTAAATCAAATGCGAATATGATTATGGCAGTAGATTCTAGTGGCTAGAAAGTGAACAATAAAATTCAGCTAAAAGTTCATACAAATCTTACAGTTTTACCTCAAGTGTTATCTTGGTTTGAGCAGATGAACCAACCACCTATTGCTAATCAACAAATTTGGTGGCAATGCCAAACACTTCTTATAGAAGGCTTTACTAACACTGTTGAACATGCCCACAAAAATTTGCCAAATGAAACTTCTATTGAAATAGAGGCTGTGCGGTTTAATGAACACATAGAAATTTGTATTTTGTCTCAAGGTGAACCCTTCAATTTAGAACAAGAATTGCAAGAAAAATGTGAATTTGAGGATAACTATCAAGAGCGTGGACGTGGTTTAAAAATCATGTCTAAAATTGCTGACAAGTTGCATTATGAACAGACAACAGATAATCGTTATTGCTTATTTATGAGTAAATATTATTAAGCATATAGCAACTCTTAGATGAAATACATTTTCCTCAAAGGAGCCAAAATATTGAATCTTCCTGAATTCTGATAACTCAATTAAGCATATTGCACTCCACTGAGAACCAGCATATTTTTAATTTTAGGAGTTGGGAAGCAGAATTGAAAAATAAAAAACAGGAATTTTACTTGTTTAAATTTTCAGCTACTGACTTCTTCTTAAAAAATCTTGAATACAATTGAGAAACTCTTCTAATTCTGAAACTAGGATATTAGTACCCCTACGTTCTTGGTGGTGAGCTAGTTTTTCCAATTTATCAGCAGCCAGGTGCATTTTTCTAGCTCCAATATTAGCACTAGCACCTTTAAGATGATGTGCTTCTCGCGCAAGTTTTGGAAAGTCATTAGCTGCGATCGCAGCTTTGGTTATTGCTAAATGCGATTGGGTATCTTCAATGAATATTTGTAGTAGTTCTAATTCAAATTCCGCATTATTTTCTGATAGCTGATGTAAGTATTCCCAATCAATTGGTAGTTCTAATAAATCGGCTTCTATTACAGAAACTGCCTGCTCAGTTAACTTCTCTGATTGTATTTTGAATATAAATTGGCTCCAATGCTCTAAAGTAGCCGCTAATTGTTCTTTAAATACAGGCTTGCTTAAAAAATCATCCATACCTGCATCTAAACACATTTTTTTATCTTCTTTCATGGCATTAGCTGTCATTGCAATTACTATAGGACGCCGATGACTAGCAAATAAGTTATCTTCCCAAAGACGAATTTCTTTTGTGGTTTCTATCCCATCAAGAATCGGCATTTGACAATCCATAAAAATCAAATCATAGGGATTTTTTTTAATTATCTCTAAAACTTCTTTACCATTATTAGCAACATCGGCTTTATAGCCTATACTTTGGAGTTGCTTTAAAGCTATTTTTTGATTCACTAGATTATCTTCAGCCAACAGAATCCTTAATTGAGGCTTGGAAGCATCAATCTCGGCATCATCTGCTACATTTCTTATTTTCCCTTCCTGACTCACCACTCCTTCTAGAATCACAGGAGCAGTAATAGTAAAGTAAAATTTGCTACCTATTCCCGGTTCACTTTCTACCCAAATTTTCCCACCCATTAATTCACAAAGTTGCTTGCAAATAGCAAGACCTAAGCCAGTACCGCCGTACTGTCGAGCGATGGAGGAGTCAGCTTGACTGAAGGCTTGAAATAAACGATCAAGGCGATCGCGTGCAATTCCAATCCCTGTATCTTCTATCGTAAACTGAATTTCGTCAGTATTTGTGGCAGCAGGAGAATGAATATCTCTATTCTTACGAGTTATAACTGAAACTTCTATACCACCAGTTTCAGTAAATTTTAAAGCATTACTGAGTAGATTAATCAAAACCTGGCGCAATCGAGTGATGTCACCCAAAATCATCGTCGGAACTTCAGGTTTATCTATAAATGTGAGTTTCAATCCCTTTTCTTTAACTTTAGGTGCAAATAGCGAAAGAGTCTCCTTAATGCAATTTGGTAGTGCAAAAGGTTGCTCTTCTAATTCCAGCTTCCCTGATAAAGTTGTCACTAGCAATGCATCTGCCATTGAACTTAAAATTTGGTCAATATATTGTTTAGAAGCCTTAAGGTTGCGTAACAAAAGATTTGCTTCATTTGTTCCCTGGAATAAAGATTGCTCAAGAACCATGCGTTCTGTACTATCTTTCACAAGAATCATTAGCTGATTGCTAATAGAATCTTCTTGGATATTTTTAATAACATTAATATCAATATATAAAGGAGAATCTGTACTTTGTGAACGACTAATTCCTTTTAATTCAAAACTATTTTTTCTACCCTCTTTAATGGTATTAAAAATATCTTCGAGTCCCTCTAATTCGGGAAATAAAATTCGCACATCTTGATATAGTTTAATCGCATCAGGAAGACCAGCAAATCTACTGACTCCAAAAGATTTCTCTAAAATTTTTAGATTTTCATCAACTATCAAATATTCAATACAACATTTAGATAACAACTCAGTTAATAATAAGTTCATTTGACTAAATTAAGTATGGGGCTAAAGTTTGGAATATTTTATCAACATTATTTCCAGTCTTAGCTGAAGTTAAATAGGTAGATGAAATATTCGTGTGTTCACTAAATAAATAGTTTTATCGATATTACCAAGACGCTCGCGGACATCGTCTCTAGTCATCTGACTCATCAGTAAAACCTCATTTTTGGGAAAACAACTAGGGTAGGAGGTGATGCATTGAGCTAGCGTTGAGGGAAAAAATCTCAGATGAGGATGTCCCAAACGCACCAAACCTACTTTCAGTTCTTTAAGGTTATTATTCCCATTTATCCATAGGTTTTATCTGACATGAACATATTTAAGCAAACATCATCTGCCATTAGATATCTGAAAAGCGGTGTGAGTTGTCTATACAAACAAGCGATATGAGAAAAAGTGTCCACAAAATTCGTAATCGCTGAGGACTTCGTACTCATGTGCGATCGCTCTTCTCAAGAGTTAAATTAAGATAAATATCATAAACTAAATTCTGCTCCATCCTCCCCATCTATATTGGTATTTTTCCCTACAGCGGTAGGTTTAAAATTAGAGCCATTAATTAATTCTGCAAAAGAAATTCCTGGGTTTTGGTGGAGTATATTCAGCACACTAATAAAATCTCGCACAATTTCGCCTGGTGTTAGTAATGCCTCTGCACCCAAGCGATTGGTAATTTCTTTGACAAAATCCTGCAATTCACGATTAGTCAAAACCTTTTCATAGCCAAAGTTAAGACTATGAATTTCCGTCAAGCGTTGCAAAAGTGTTAAGATTTCTTCCTGACTTAATGGGTTGAGCCGCATCACTGGCCCCAAATATTCTTGCACACCAGCTTGTGCAACAAAACGGCTTTCTTTGGTGCGTCTTCGCCAAGCTTGATCAGCAAATAATCCCCGATTTGGGTCTTCTAAAAATTTTGTTGTGCCACCAATAACAATGCCTAGATGTTCTGCTTTGCACTGCATGGTGTCATTAAATATTGCTAGCAATCGATTATAGTTTTTTTCTCTTGTAACTGTAGTAGATATTTGGTATAAATGTACAGATTCATCAACTAAAACTAATAGTCCCTTGTAGCCAATTTCAGCCACAAATTTAGCAAATATCTTGATATAATCATACCAACTATCATCATCAATAATGACACGTACTCCTAATGCTGCTCTAGCTTCAGTTTTGGTGTTAAATTCCCCGCGTAACCAACGCATGGCAGCATTTTTTAAATTATCATCATCCAACCGATAGCCACGCCAATAAGCAATAATGACACTGCCAAAATCAAAGCCGTGTACCAAATCTTCAATATACTGAACTACTTCTCTGATTTTTTCTTCCACTTTGTCATCAAAACCTTCATCATTAGGACGTATCCCACTATCTTTTACTACTTCTTGTTGGATTTTATTAATCCATCCTTCTAAAATTGAGACTAAAGCACCACCATCAGGACGAGTTTTTGTGGCTAGGCGGCTCATTAATTCTCGATAAGTCGCTAAACCTTCGTTGTTGGTTCCTGCTAGTCGGCGCTCTGAAGACAAATCAGCGTCAGCTACTACAAAACCTTGCTCCATAGCACGGTTGCGAACCAGTTGCAGCATGAAGCTTTTTCCAGAACCGTAGTTACCAATTATAAAGCGAAATGCTGCGACACCTCCTGCAATATCATCAAGATTTTGTAAAAGGCTTTGTAGTTCTTTTTCTCGACCAACTGCTATGTGTTCTACTCCTAGTCTTGGGACTACTCCTGCACTTAAGGAATTGATTAAAGCAGTGGATATTTTTTTCGATATTTTAAGTTTTGCCATGTAATTCACTTACTTGATTTTAACAGTTATCAGCTTCATTATTTCTTGGGTTTAACTCCCCACTAATTGTTGTAAGGTATTGATGGCGCTTCTTTACCTATGCCGATATGCCTGATAACTGTTGACTGTTTACTGATTTAAACATAGAGGCGTCTGTTTCATACCTAATAATTATTTTACAACGGCAAGAATACTTTAATTAATTTGAGGAAGCTTGTCTAGTCATCAGGTTTTCATATAGGGCGAGCATTTTTTTGACGTTGATTATATGCTCTTGATAAATTTCTGGATTTTCTATACCAGGATTAATTACTAACTCACCAAGAATATCATTAGCACGTTCGTTTATAGCATCAATTAATAAATTAGGCATAGTAATGTTTGCTTCCGCAATCTGTTTAATAGTACCCTTGAGATTTTCTTGTTTGACTATGGCTTTTAATACCTGAATTTCGTGATCTGGTAGTTGCTCCATAAAAGTCATCCATTCTTCAGATAATGTTTCAGATATTTCTTGAGTTTCTATAGGTGTAAGTAATTCCGAGAAAGGAAACAAATCTAAATCGTCTTCTTGTTCCTGAGCAGGTAAGGAATTTGGCTCAAATGTTTCCATTTGTTGAAGTAATTCCCAGACTTGGTTTTGCAAGAGGTCACGTTCTTCTTGTAATAATGAAACTTGACTTTGCAATTGTTGTAATTCAGCTTGCTGTTCTCCTAATTTAGTTTGTAAGTAATTCTGGCTGGATTCTACATCTGCTTTTTTGATTGTTGTCGCTATCAGTAACTGATTTTGCTCATTGACATTAATTTCTAGCTCTTGCAGTTGAATTCGCAGTTCATAAACTTTTTCTTCTATTTGGGGTTTGAGTCTACCTAGTAAGGTTAAATTACTTTCAAGATCTTGTTTTTCCTCATACAGTTCAGAAATTTGAGTTTGCAACTGATTAATTTCCGAGCGAGATACATTACAATTTAATTCCAGACGCCTTTTTTCTGCTGTGAGGTTAGAAACTGAATTATTCAGTTCTGTTTGACTTTTCTCTAAGCTATGAAGCTCTTTTTTGAAAGCAGTAATTTCCGATTCTAGTTGTTTTTTTTGCCCAGTGAAAGTGCTTGATTCTCTGTGGAGATTATCTCTTTGATTACGGGACTCGGCTACTTGAGTTTTTAGTTTATTTGATTCTGTATATAATAAGTTACGATGTTCTTCTATTTTGTCAATTTCTCTAATAATTCGAGATTTTAATCCTTCGAGTTCTTTGATTCGCTTATGAAGAGAATTTAAAACAAGCATTTCATAAGCTCTGCGCCGATTATCTACACAAAATGCGGCTGCATAGGTAGCAAGTAAAGTAATTACACCTGTCACCATCGCTCTAGGAAAATCCCAGTTGGGAACGAGGCTAAGACCAAAACTTACGCTAAAGGCAACTATTCCTAAAAAAACTCGATTGCTGATGGTTGCTGGTTGCATATTGCTTGTTTTCTACCTAAGTAGGTCGGTGCAAATCAAGGTAACGGTACTAGTACAAAAAGGCTGAAGGCTGTAGACGCGGAGCGGCTTGCCGCAGGCTAGTCTGAAGTCTGAAATGAAGAAACTTGTACAGCAAGTTTTTCAGTGTTTTGTAACAGTGACACACAATCGAGGGCGGGGAAACCCCGCCTCTACAGGCTTTTTGATTTTAATCTGAAAAATGAAACATAAAGATTACTAACTAAGTAATTCATGCTGTGACTGGTTATTAAATTTATTGTTATTAAGACTTAAATCTGCTTTCAAGTAATCAACAAATTGTCTAGCTGTACGCCCTGAACGACCATTATGACGTGTTGCCCACTGCAAGGCTTGATATTCTAAATCTTCTTGACTAAGATTAATTCCAGCTTGTGCGGCTAGATGGTTGACAATTTTTAAATAAGTTTTTTGATCTGCTCCCTCAAAAGTCAAGGTTAGACCAAAGCGATCGCTAAATGATAGTTTCTCTTGCATCGTATCCCAGGCATGGATTTCGGCGTTATCCTTGGGTGTCGGTCTATCGGCAAAAAACTCTCGAATTAGGTGGCGGCGGTTAGAAGTTGCATACACAACGACATTTTGCGATCGCGCCGTTAAATTACCTTCTAAAACCACCTTCAAAGCTTTAAAGGCATCGTCATCTTCTTCAAAAGAAAGGTCATCCACAAAGATAATAAATTTTTGTGGCACTTCCCGCAATTGTTCGACAATTTCTGGTAGGTTTTTCAATTCTGATTTTGCTACCTCCACTAAACGGAGATTGCCATCGCCGTACTCATTTAACAAAGCTTTCACCAAAGAAGATTTTCCTGAACCGCGACTACCATAAAGTAATACATGCAGTGCTGCTTCCCCGGATAATAAAAACTCTGTATTTTTTAGCAAAGCGTCTTGCTGAGATTCATAACCCACTAGCGCATCGAGTTTGACTTGATCGGGATGTGGAATACCAATAAACTGTCCACCTTGCCAGCGTAAAGCGCGATATTCGGCGAATAAACCTGTGCCAAATTGCCGATAATAAACTGCTAAATCTTCTACACCATCAGCCCAATTGTCTAACTGTTGTAGAGAGGCGACAGTAGCAGCTTCTCTATATTGCTTGATTAATCCCGTTTCTATTTCTAACCCTTCTTGCTCTAGATACCACACAACCGGTGACACAGGTAAATGGGCGACAGTTTGTACCCACTCACTCAAAACAGCGCTGTTACAAGCAGATAAACTCTGAAACACTTGCAAATCATGCTGAGTTGCAGCCACTAGAGCAGGGGGTATATTCTTTAAGTCTTCCCGTTGAGCGCACCTTGTAAAAGGATTCTCAGAAGTGAGGATTTGAGTGATTAGGTAGTCTTCCCAATTTTGATTTCTAGCAGCTAAAGCGTGAAAGTAGTTGCCGTAGGCTTGGAGGCAACCAAGCGCATCGGCATCAGTGTAACGTATGGCTTGCAACAGATCAAGAAATGCGATCCCTACTTCGCTCTGGAGGACAGATTGGTAAAGTAAAAGTGATGCGGCTTGGCGCTGGAGGAATTGAATCTTGGTATAGGACGAAAAACTTCCCGTAGACATCGCTTGATTATCCATCAATCAACTGGGTGATGTAGCTAAATAGCTATGGTAAATTGTCTGCTGACCCTTGCCGCAAAGACAAAATCTACATAGGTTTTAACAATGACATTAGGTATAGTTGCTGCTGTTACTTACGGAATTATAACGATTATAGGTGGCATGATTGGCTACATACAGGCTAGTAGTAAAGTTTCGCTCTTCAGTGGTAGTATTAGCGGTTTATTACTAATTGTCGCAGCTTTCGCTCAATTCCAAGGTCTAACATGGGGTTTGTCCTTGGCAGCTTTTGTGACTGCGATTTTAGTAGTTATCTTTGCCTTAAGACTAGTTAAAACACGGAAATTGATGCCTGCGGGATTGATGACTAGTTTAGGTGTAGTGGCATTGGCTCTGATGCTGAATCAACTTATTGCAGCCAGATAAAAATGAGATGAGGACTTACGCGAGTGTCATATTTTTAACGCGGTAGGTTATCCAGGGTCAAAAGTTAACAAAGAGGCAGAGGGAAATGGCCCCTTCATCCTGCTGTGAAGCGAAGCAAAGGATCTGAGTCCCCATCTGAACAGTCCTCCCTGCTCCCTTGCCTCTTTTTTATACCGCAATCAACAACTCGACTTTTCTAACTGCCCGGTAGATTTCGCAATTTCTCATTCAAATGGGTACGGTCTGCTAGTGTCTGTAAGAGTGGACCATGAGAGCCAAATTCTACAGCACTTACTGACCCGACAGGACATCCTAAACGATAGCGAAAGCGTCCGACATCAATTCCTAGCAAGCTACACAAAATAATTCTGATCGTTGCCTTATGGGAAACAACTAAAATATTACCACTGGTGTGAAGCTGCTTAATTTCTTCTATTACTTGCAAGGCGCGAAAGGCAATTGTAACTGCCATTTCCCCACCTGTTGGGGCATACCAAGCGGGATCGGCTGCCCAACGAATATAATCATCATGATATTCTTGGCTGATTTGATCTGGCGTTTTTCCTTCCCATTTGCCATAGTTAATTTCTTTCAAACCATCGCGCAATTCTGGTTGCATCCCTATTGCTGCACATAGGGGTTTTGCTGTCGCCACAGTTCGCCGCATGGGACTACAAAATATTGCCTTCCAAGGGGTAGAACTATATGCAGAGGCAAAAGCCTTTGCCATTTCCTCGCCTTCTGGGGTAAGCTCTGAGTCGATGGAACCACAATAAGCATTCTTGAGACTGCATTCTGTTTGTCCGTGACGCAGGAAATAAATATTTAGGCTCAAGATATTTTCTCCCCAACTTTGAACTTAAAAAGTTTACTCCCTTTAGGGGAATTCAAAAAAATAAATATTTAAAAGGCAATAGGAACTTTGGGAAATCCCCATATTGTTCTTTAAGCGTAGTGGCTAATTACGGTATAATAGTATCATTATGGGCAGTTTTTTTAGCCATTACTGAGAGAAGTTTGGTCTTTGAGGCGGGCTTGTAAATCTGCCATTAGATTGTCCCCACTGCGTCTAGCTTCCCAAGTGCCAGAGTGCCGACGGCCGATGTTCCACCGCCCTTGCATATAATCCTCATTATCTGAGAGTGTTCCTGTATATTTGATGGGAGCAGGTGATGTAATTAAATAGCTCTTGGTAAAGCTGATTTGTTGTCCAATCACTTCACCATTGAGATGGGCTTCACCCAAATAATTGTCATCTAGAATCGAGCCACTCAAAGTTTTACCACTTTGGACGAGAACTGCTTCAAAGCGGCTGGGGATTCCTTGTTGCCAGTAGGTTCCAAGCCAAGTACCGTTAACATCTGCCATGAGATTTTCCAGGACTGATTTCCATTTGAGATATTGCGATGTCAGCGATCGCCAAAATGCCAAATTTCAACTGCTAAATTGCGATCGCCTGCTTTAGTCCTTTGACTTACGGGGTGTCCGGGATAGCCGCCCCGCCGCCGTTAACTGATGACTGATGACTGTTAACTGTCAACCCTTCTCCTTCCCTGTGGGACGCTGCGCGAACGGAGACGCTAAGGCGTAGCTTGCTTCCCCGGAGGGGTAAGGCTTCGCTCAGGGTTAACGTGAAATCCCATCCCCTTTTAGGGGATGGATGAGCCTAACAGGTTTCTCACTTTTTGCAAAACGGTTCTGGCATTGATTTTTACACTTTTGTGTTCTTACATATATCAGCCAGATGAGAAAATTATGAGCTTTTTAAGTACAAATATTTACGTTAGGTGTAGTAGATGGTAAACAAATCCTAAATTGTGTTGCGAAACACAAAAAAGACAATCGCTAATATATTGAACAAAGTGCCGTAATCAAACTTACTCCTTATGACAACTAACGCGATCGCCACAACAGTAGTCAATCCCTTTCTCGCGGGCAACTTTGCGCCAGTCCGCGATGAAATCACAGATGAAACCCTGCAAATAATTGGTCAATTACCCCCCGGCTTGTCAGGGATGTTTGTCCGGAATGGCCCTAATCCCCAGTGGTCGCCCATTGGTAAATATCATTGGTTTGATGGGGATGGGATGTTGCATGGTGTGAAAATTAGTAACGGTAAAGCCAGTTATCGCGATCGCTATGTGCAGACAAAAGCATGGAAAATTGAACACCAAGCAGGTAAGGCTGTTTGGAGTGGATTTTTAGAACCGCCGCAAATGGACAACCCCCACGGCCCCAGCAAAAATACTGCCAATACTGCTTTAGTGTGGCACGCTGGTCAACTACTGGCACTTTGGGAAGGTGGCGCGCCACACGCTATCAAGGTTCCTGATTTAGAGACAATTGGGGAATATACTTACGATGGCAAGCTGGTTTCTGCCTTTACCGCCCATCCCAAGGTAGATCCATTAACCAACGAGATGATGTTTTTTGGCTACTCTTTCGCGCCGCCTTACTTGCAATATAGTGTGGTTTCCCCACAAGGTAAGTTGCTACGAACTGTACCCATTGAACTACCAATGGGGGTAATGATGCACGATTTCGCCATCAGCGAAAACTACACGATTTTCATGGATTTACCCTTGACTTTTAGCGTAGAACGTGTACAGAAGGGAGAGGCTTTGATGAAGTTTGAGGGCGATCGCCCCAGTCGCTTTGGCATCGTCCCACGTTTCGGCGATAACAGTAATATCCGCTGGTTTGAAAGTCCTCCTTGCTACGTCTTCCATACCCTCAACGCTTATGAAGAGGGGGACGAAGTGGTGTTAATAGCCTGTCGGATGAGTTCTACCAGTGTCCTAGTGGCTGAAAATACGCTACAAGATCCAGACGGAGATATTCCCCGTTTACATCAGTGGCGATTCAACTTGAAAACGGGAACAGTCCATGAAGAGAGATTAGACGATGTACCAGGTGAATTTCCCCGCGTCAACGACAACTTCTTGGGGCAAAAAACGCGCTATGGTTACATTGCCAAGTCAGCACCAACGCCCCTACCTCTATTCGATGGCTTGATAAAGTATGACTTCAGCAAAAGCACATCCCAAACCCATGAATTCGGCGAGGGACGTTATGGTGGTGAACCTGTGTTTGCACCCCGTCCTGGTGCAACGGCTGAAGACGATGGCTGGCTAGTAACTTTCGTCTATGATGAGGGTGCAGAAACCTCTGAATTGGTAGTAGTGAATGCCCAAGATATGACTAGCGAACCTGTGGCGCGGGTAATAATTCCCCAGCGAGTACCCTATGGGTTTCACGGTGCTTGGATATCTGAAGGACAGCTAGGAAGTTCTGTGTAAATTAATACTGAAAATATCAGGGCACAATCCTTTGTGCCCCATAAAGTCTATTCAAAAATCGCAATCTCGACAATACGATCAACACACCGTTCTCGATAACTTGAGTCATTTAATACCCGATCAGCATTGCCAATTGTCACGACTGGTAAAGAGTTTTGGGCGCTTTCTTCGCGCATTACTTGTTCTAGCGAGTCTTCATCTTTCATGCTTCGATTCGCAGTGAGCAGAATCATCTGATTTTCCTGAGCTACCCTCCAGACAACTCTATCATTGCTATCAATTGATAATCCCACTTCCTCAAATATGACGAAGCGAATTGGAACTAAATCAAGCCAACCTTGACTGGCAATACTACCAAGAAGGATGCGCGCATGTCCTTTGAAATTATGATCAACTAAAAAAATCATGCTTGGAGTTAGTGACGTGCCTTAGATGCTTGCAGTTTTTCCCAAGCGGCTTCCATCCCTGGTGGTGCTGGTAAAGTAGCTATTCGGGCAACACGCTCACGATTTTGCTCCTCGTAATACAGTCGAAGTGCCTCGGCTTCCTTGATAACTTTCTGATATTCTGCTTCTACCTCAGTTTGATTTGCCTCAATGTAGGCTAAGGCAATGTTGATTTGTTCCTCGGATAAGTCAAATAGATCACAGATAAACTTAAGAGGATACTGAGCCGTTACATAATCCATTACGTCGTACAAAGTGATGCGTGTTCCTGAGATCGTCAATCCACGCTCTGTTCGGATGATAGGGTTGTATACAATTAGTTTTACTTGATGTCTTTGTACTGCAATTTGAGCAAGACGTGTCTGAAAAAATGTAATGTTTGGTATGTGTCTAATGGAACCGCGAGATATAATATCCTTTTTGGCTCATTTTCCTCCAGGGCAATCTGATAATTCAGGAATTGCTCTAATGCTGTATGAAAGTCGCTTATAGCATTTCTCAACCTAGTGAGATACATCGGTAAGGGCATGGCACTGCCATGCCCCTACACAGCGTGATATATTTTTGTACTTCATTTGAATGGGAAGCGCTATATCGCTGAGTTACTAGCAAAGCTTTTGATTTCAACAGCAATTTTTTCACCTGCTTTTTCCGCTGCTATCAACCTTTCTGCACCTAAACCCGGATTTCTCACAAGCCGAAAAAAATAGGGGTCGAAAACTGCCAAAATATCTATTGCACATGAATTCCAGCAGTTTTAAGCATGACCCCCAATAAAACAGGTTGTATACCGGAACAGTTCCAATTTGAATCAGTAAAGTCATGTCCAGTCGTAGTTAATTTCAACGGTGAGACTGTAACATCAGATGCCGGAGTAACTTTAATTGCGGAGCTAGACCGAAAAAGGGAGATAACATCACGGCTAGCAGGATGTTTTAAAGATTACCGAGAACAAAATCGAATTGAACATTCGGTCAGTAGTTTAATTGCACAGAGAGTATATGGTTTAGTAATGGGTTATGAAGACATCAATGACCATGAAACTTTACGTCATGATGTGATGTTTGCGCTCTCCGTTGGAAAATCCATTACTTCGGGACAAGAACCAGTTAAAATGGCCGGAAAAAGTACCTTAAATCGTCTTGAACACTGTCCAGAAGATGTTTCAAATAGAGCCGAGAGTCGATATCATCGAATTGAGCATGATGCAGAAGCAATAGAAAAACTGCTGGTTGAAATATTTTTAGAATCCTTTCAGAAACCACCACGACAAATAGTTTTAGACTTGGATGTTACTGATGACTTAGTACACGGTAATCAAGAAAAATCTTTCTTTAACCCTTACTATAAAGGGTATTGCTATGCTCCCCTATATATTTTCTGTGGGAAACATTTATTAGCCTCAAAACTACGTGCTTCAAATGTAGATCCGGCAGAAGAGGCATTGCCAGAATTACAACGAGTAATTAAACTAATACGTGAACGTTGGAGTAATGTGAAAATTCTTGTGCGTGGAGATAGTGCATATTCGAGAGAAGATATTATGAGTTGGTGCGAATCTCAAATCGGAGTAGATTATGTGTTTGGATTGGCACAAAACAGTCGGCTAATTCAACTGTCTCAATCAACTAAATACCGAGCTTTTCTGGAATACTCGCAAAAAATTGAAACCGTAGTAGAGTTTTTTGAAACCTTATTTACTCCGTCAGATGACTTAAAAAAACAAGCAACAGCATTGGTTGATAGCTCAGTTTGGTATTGTTCTCTCGATTATAAAACTTTCTTAAGTTGGAGCCGTAATCGCCGCGTTGTCTCAAAAATTGAATATAGCAATGAAGGAGTAAATACTCGCTTTGTCGTGACTTCACTCCCTAGTAAAAAAGTACCGCCAGGACGGCTTTATACTCAAAAATATTGTCCACGAGGCAATATAGAGAATTGTTTCAAGGAACAAAAATTAGAATTAAAAAGTGACAGAACTAGTACTCATACATTTGCTGGTAATCAATTACGTCTGTGGTTTACTTCCATAGCTTATATTTTGATGAATGCCCTCCGAGAGAAATGTTTGGCAAAAACCGAACTCCAAAATGCTCAAGTTGGAACTATCCGTACAAAGTTATTGAAATTAGGAGCAATTATTACTGTTAGTCGCCGACGGGTTTTGATTGCAATTAGTAATGCTTACCCCTACAAAGAGATTTTCGCAACAGCTTATAATTATTTATCTCGGCTAAAATGCCCTGGTTAATTTTCTCTTAGTTGGAATTATAATTTTATAATTATTAGCTTAAAATTTGGGTTGTTTTACTGGATTCAACCCTAGTTTTACTATGTTTATTGTTATGTTTAAAGAGTTATTGCCTCAGTATTTAAGATTTATATTGTATGCATTTATTCTTATAGGTTAAGTCTTAATACTGCTGTATCCTGTTTTAGAATCCAATTTGATGATGTATCAATTAAATTATCCTAAATTTTGCTAATGCCAATGATTTTTTCTAACTTGTGAGAAATCCGGGCTAAATCAATTTTAAGCGTCACTTTTTCAAATTCAATTTCTAGAGGATGATGAGTAATCACCCATTCTTCCTTTTTAAGTGCGTTTTTAACTGCATCATGGAATAAATCTCTAGCTGACATCTATAAAATTTTGGTGATAAGCGGTTGATTTAATTCCCCCTCTCAGAATCAGAGAAGGGGATGGGGATATTACGCGCTAAAGTATTTCGCTAATGGGTGATGGGTAATAATCGCCGTCGTAGACTGTTCTGGATAAAGTTGTTCACTTTCATCCATATACAGGTTAATCCGGTTAGCCTCCAACAACTCCAGCTGCTTGTACTGATCCTGGATATTCGGACAAGCTGGATAGCCAAAACTATACCGTGAGCCACGATACCGTTGCGCTAAGACATCCCGAATGTTATCAGGTTCCTCAGCCCCAAAGCCTAACTCCCGACGGATTCGGGTGTGTGTCCACTCAGCCAGTGCTTCCGCTACCTGCACAGCTAGACCGTGGAAATACAGATAATCCGTGTATTGATTATCTGCAAACAGCTTTTGAGCAAACTCAGTTGCAATCTCACCCACAGTCACCGCTTGCATCGGGAATACATCAATAATTCCTGACTCTTTTGGTGCAAAGAAGTCTGCAATGCATAGCCGCCGCAAAGACTTTTGTCGAGGAAACTCAAAACTTGCTTTTATCTGTGCATCTGTGCGGTTCGTATCATAAACATACAAAGTATTGCCCTCAGCCTGACAAGAAAAATACCCATAAACCACCTGGGGATGCAACAGATTTTCCTCAATAATTCGCTGTTTCCAAGTTTCTAAAACTGGGTACACTTTTTCAGCTAAGAAAGCTTGATATTCTTCCTTAGATTGATCCTTTGGCTTGCGGAATTGCCATTGTCCCGCAATTAAGGCTTGTAAATCTAAATGCCATAATACTTCCTCAATGGGAATATCTCCAGGCTGCAACAATTGCGTTCCCCAAAAAGGCGGCGTGGGACGTTCAATATCTATGGCTACTGCTTCAGAACGTTTTGTATCCACTTCAGTGCTGAGTTCTGAGTTCTGAGTGCTGAGTGCTAAATTCTGAGTTTTGGGTTCTGAATTTTGAGTTATTGGTTGGGAAGTGCTAATTTCATCCAAAAATCCCTGTAAATCATCCCAGTTAGCAGCAGCTTTAGCTGGCATTAATTTATCCATGAAATGCAAGTCAGAAAAAGCATCTTTGCCATAAACTACTTTACCTTTGTAGGTTTTTTGGCAATCTTCATGGACAAATTTAGGAGTCAACGCCGCACCGCCTAAAATCACGGGAACACTAATTCCTTTTTCGTTGAATATCTCCAAATTTTCTTTCATGAAGGCGGTGGATTTAACCAGCAAACCACTCATGGCAATACAATCAGCTTTGTGCTGTTCGTAAGCGTTGATGATGTTTTCTACTGGTTGTTTAATTCCTAGGTTAATCACCTTGTAGCCGTTGTTGGATAAGATGATATCCACCAAGTTTTTACCAATGTCGTGGACATCACCTTTAACTGTGGCAATGATAAAGGTGCCTTTGGCATTGTTACCCGATTCTGATTTTTCCATGAATGGTTCTAAATAAGCAACCGCCGCTTTCATGGTTTCCGCAGATTGCAAAACGAAGGGTAACTGCATTTGTCCGGAACCGAATAACTCACCCACAACTTTCATCCCGTCTAGGAGGAAGGTGTTGATAATTTCTAAGGGGGGATATTGTTCTAAGGCTTTTTTTAGCTGGGTTTCTAAACCGATGCGTTCGCCATCGATGATGTGACGTTTGAGGCGTTCTTCGACGGGGAGACTGGCATCTAAAGAGCGATCGCGTTTTGTTGTCACCCCAGCAAAAACCGTGGTAAGCTCTGCCAAGGGGTCATAAACGCAGATATCACCCTCAAATTGCCGCTGATTATAAATCAGTTGCCGACAAATTTCTTGATGGCGGGCTTCAATCTTCGACAACGGTAAAATTTTGCTAGCGCTGACAATAGCCGCATCCATTCCCGCAGACATCGCCTCACTCAAAAATACCGAGTTCAGCACCATGCGCGACGCTGGGTTCAAACCAAAGGATATATTAGACACACCCAAAACTACATGACATCCTGGCAATTCTTGACGAATCCGCCGAATGGATTCAATGGTAGCCTTACCGTTATCTCGGTCTTCTTCTATCCCCGTGGAAATAGGCAAAGCTAGAGTATCAAAGAATATCTCTGTGGGAGGTATGCCATATTCTACAGCTTGACGGTAGGCGCGTTGAGCAATTTGAAACTTTTTCTCGGCTGTCCGCGCCATCCCATCCTCATCGATAGTACCAATTACGACACCAGCACCGTACCTCTTGGCTAACTCCAGCACCTGTAAAAATCGCGGTTCTCCATCTTCGTAGTTGGTGGAGTTCAATAAACACTTACCGCCAGCCACTTTTAAACCCGCTTCCATTTTCTCCCATTCGGTGGAGTCGAGCATCAACGGCAGTGTGACATTATTGACAATCCGCGAAACTAGTTCGTGCATATCACGCACGCCGTCACGTCCCACATAATCGACGTTGACATCGAGGATGTGCGCGCCTTCCTTTACCTGCGCCCTAGCCATTGACACCAATCCATCCCAATCTTCCGCATTTAATAAATCGCGGCATTTTTTGGAACCACTGGCGTTCAGGCGTTCACCAATAATCAAGAAAGAATTATCTTGGTCATAAGGTTGAGTGGTGTAAATTGATGCTGCTGCTGGTTCGAGACTCGGCTGTCTAACTTTGGGTTTTAATTCTTTAGCAATTTCTGCAAGTTGTTGAATGTGTTCTGGACGTGTCCCACAGCAACCCCCAATCACTTGGACACCCAAATCTTCAACGAAATGCATCAACGACATCCGTAATTCCAACGGTGTCAAACGGTAGTGTGCTTGACCGCCGACATTCTCCGGTAAACCGGCGTTGGGAATACAGGAGACAATGAAAGGTGAATGTTCTGCCAAATACTTGATATGTGGCTTCATCAAGTCTGGGCCTGTGGCACAGTTTAACCCCAGAATATCAATGGGGTAAGGTTCCAGAATTGTCAGCACAGCGCTGATTTCTGTCCCTACCAACATTGTGCCCATGCTTTCCATTGTCACAGAAACCATCAACGGTCTGCGATCGCCTTTTTTCGCAAACACTTCTTCAATTCCATTCAGCGCCGCCTTAATTTGCAGCACATCTTGGCAAGTTTCCACCAAAAATAAATCAACGCCACCATCCCATAGCGCTTCCGCTTGTTCTGCGAAAGTGGCTTTCATGGTATCAAAGTCAATATGTCCCAAGGTTGGGAGTTTAGTTGTGGGGCCAATGGAACCCGCTACAAACCTGGGTTTTTCTGGCGTAGAAAACTCAGCCGCCACACGCTTCGCCAATTCTGCTGCTGTCTTACTCAAATAATATGCTTGGTCTGCCAAATCATATTCTGCCAGCACAATGGACGTAGCACCAAAGGTATCCGTTTCAATCACATCCGCACCAGCGGCGAGAAAGTCACGGTGAACCTTGGCGACAGCTTCCGGCTTAGTGTGGACTAGATATTCGTTACAACCTTCATACTCAGCGCCGCCGAAGTCTTCAGCGGTGAGGTTTTGCGTTTGCAGGTTGGTTCCCATCGCACCGTCAAAGACGATAACCGGGAGTTCCGGACTACGCAGACGTTCAAGGAAAGGATGAGTCATATTTTCCCTTATCAGTTATCAGTTACTTGTACTGAGCGACTTGTGCCGAGCGAAGTCGAGGTAAGTCGAAGTATCAGTTATCAGTTACCAGTTTCATTGCTTGGGTTTAAGTCTTCCCTAAAGGAGGTGTCATACCATTTCACTTTAATCATGATACAGATGCGTTGGTAAGCGCGGAGACCGCGCCCCTACGAGAAATCTGTCTGTATAAACGTTTTTGTGAATTGGTATCAAGCATTGGTGTGGCGTTATGCACGCCTACACCTGATAATTGTTTACTGACTTAAGTGAGTTTTGTAATACTCGACTTAACTTATTATTTTCCAAAATTCTGATATTTTCCGCAGGATTTTGATGAAGCGACGTAGCAAATGTAGTTTATAGCAGTTTTCAATCGCAAAGCCTGTAGGGGCGGGGAAACCCCCATACGTGTCAACTTAACGTGAAACCCTTGTCAAGACGTGATTTTGAATTAAATCACCTACCATCCAGATCCGCGTTACCCCACCCCTTGCTAAGGGGAGGGGATTGAGAGGTGGGGTAAAATGTATGTCGGGTAAGCGTTGTAGCTCAATTTGACACCAATGGTAAACCCCGCCCTCGAACGTCTTACATCCAACCGAGAACCGTTATATAAGGGCACAATTGCAGTTCATTGACACCACACCACTAATTAGCAGCATTCTGCAACTCAGCCGTACGGACTGATAGCTGCTGTGTATTGTTACCCCGTTGCACTTTTACTTGCAAAACTTGACCGAGGCGACTGCTTTCTACAAGGTTTTGTAACTGTTCAGCGGTAGTGACTCCCTCGCCATCAATTTGCACAATTACATCTCCGCGACGGATACCAGCAGACGCAGCGGGAGAATTGGGTACAACTCGCATCACCAAAACACCATTAACTTCGGGGATTTGGATAGGAGAGTTGGGATCAGTATTATTTTGCTTGGCTAACTGGGGTGTCAAAGTTAGCATTTGCACACCTAAATAGGGGTGACTAACTTTACCAGTGCGTTGCAGTTGTGCGGCGATCGCTTTCGCTTTATCAATAGGAATAGCAAAGCCAATCCCCATAGCATCAGCCCGAATCGCTGTATTAATCCCAATCACTTCACCCTGACCATTGAGTAATGGTCCACCAGAGTTACCAGGATTAATGGCTGCGTCAGTTTGAATAAACTCTAAACGTTTGTCAGTGATACCCACTTGAGCGCTAGAACGTTTTAGGGTACTGACAATTCCCAAAGTCACAGTATTATCAAATCCTAAAGGATTACCGACTGCGATCGCCCAGTCTCCCACCTGGACATTACTAGAAGAACCCAAAGGCGCAACGGGTAAATCATTACCAGCGTTAATCTTCACCACCGCCAAGTCTGTTACTTCATCAATACCTTGAACTTTACCTTCAAAAGTGCGGCCATCCTTGAGCCTAACTGTCACCTTATCAGCTTTATCAACTACGTGAGCATTTGTTAAAACCAACCCACTCTTGTCCAGAATAAAACCAGAACCTAGACCGCGCAATTGCTCCGTGGGTGACTGTCGGGGGAACCCATCACCAAAAAACTGGCGGAAAAATGGGTCTTCAAAAAATGGATCATTACGACGGGTAATTGTCCGCTCTGTATCAATCCTTACTACTGCTGGACCAACCCGATTAACTGCTGCAGTCACAAAACTACTGTTACCAACAGCAGCCGAGGCGGGTGATGGTTTTTGCGCCACCAGTGCTGGAGTATCCACAGTCACGGGACTTGGCGCAGGTTCCGCTTGGGAGGGTAACACCCGCAGAGTGCTAACAGTCAGCGCAACTCCTAGAAATATAGCTAAAACATGAGAACTAAATTGGCGTATAGAAAGGAATAATTTGGCAAATCGCATAATCACAACCTAAGTATAGAAGCCTAATTGTTGCTGAGTCGTGACGAATGGTATGTAAAGTTATTTTTACACTGTTTCAGGTTTCGTCTGTATATATGTACCCAAAATTTTCTTTGGAGTATTTTACAAGTTATACCAATTTAAAAAAAGAATACGACAGATGGGTAGGGGCACGGCACCCATAAACTATCGGTTTTCCCGAAAGTCTATGGAAGCCGTGCCCGTACGAAGAATGTATGTGTTGCAAACATTATTTGAATTGGTATTACCTGTAATCAAAGTAATTGAATATTCAGCCCAAAAGCTATTATGGACATTTACCCTGAGAAGGTTCGGGTTTTACCCATCAATTTTTCCATTGGTCATTTGTTATTTGTCATTTGTAAAGAGTCAAGAGTGATTCTCCCTCATCTCCCCCTGTCCCCTCTAGGCTAGGATTTTAGTAAAAGCAGAACTTTGACAACCCATGAACGGATCAAACAGCTCATTTCAAGAATCTTCGCCGACATCCCAACCAGATGAACACTCCCACAATCACCACACAGATCATACTCATGAGCCGGTCAAATCTGTTCATCCCCACGTCCATAGTGAAGAGTCATTACGGAAAATTGTCAATCGACTTTCACGTATAGAAGGACACGTCCGCGGCATCAAAACAATGGTACAGCAAAGTAGCCCTTGTCCTGATGTTTTATTGCAAATTGCCGCAGTGCGGGGTGCATTAGATCGGGTAGCAAGAATTGTTTTAGACGAACATTTAACTGAGTGTATTGCTAGAGCTTCCAAAGAGGGCAATATTGAAATTGAAATTGCACAATTGAAAGCAGCTTTAGATCGGTTTTTGCCTTAAAAAATAACTAGCATCACAACTAAGATTATCGAAAAAGTAAATTTGATGTTTTAGCTGAAGTTCGTGTTTTTTTTAATCCCAGTTTTTTCAAATCGTCAGACAATTGTAACAATATAGAAAAAAATGCTTAAAAGTTATGAAGCGACTATTGAGAATGGTCAGCTAAAATGGCTAACAGACGAGCCAAAACCATCATTTGCTCGTGTGATTGTGACGGTTCTAGAGGATACCACACAACCAGTAAAGCGCCGGACTCCTCCTGCTTCCATTGCAGGTAAAGGTAAAACCTTGGGGGATTTGGTTAGTCCTGTTGTTGAAGAACAGGATTGGGAATGTCTCAAATAATTGTGCTAGATACCCATATTTGGATTTGGTTTGTCACTCAAGAATTCCAGCTATTCCCGTCTCACTGGCGAGAGGCGATAGAGACGGCTGACCAAGTAGGTATTTCACCTGTATCCTGCTATGAAGTGGCTTTAGCGCAGCAAAGAGGAAGACTGGAATTGCCTTATAGTGTTGAGCAATGGTTTCAGGAGGCTTTGGAACCAACAGGTATTACATTATTTCCACTAACTGCCGAAATCGCTTACAAAGCAGTCAGCTTATCGCCTGTTCACAAAGACCCCTTTGATCGTTTGATTATCGCTACAGCAATAACTTATAAAGCGAAGCTAGCCAGTATTGATGGCTTATTTTCTAAGTATTCAGAACTCGATACACAATTAATGAGATGAACTAAAACATTATTAGCAGGTAATAAAATAATCATAAAAATATGCTTATAGCAAAATATCAATTTCACTATTCTTTAATTAGTAACCCAACTAAACCATTAATCCTTTTTTTGCACGGTTTTATGGGTAATATTGATGAATTCGATGCAGCTATAAAATTATTATCTGATGAATTCTCTTATTTGACACTAGACCTCCCCGGACATGGCAAAACTCAGATTTTAGGTGGGGATGAATACTATAGAATGGCAAACACTGCTCAGGCTTTAATTAGCTTATTAGATGAGTTAAATATTGCCAAATGCTTTTTAATTGGTTATTCGATGGGTGGAAGATTGGCTTTATATCTCACCTTACATTTTCCCGGACGTTTTTTGAAAGTCGTTTTAGAATCAGCTTCCCCAGGTTTATCAACAGAAGTAGAACGATTAGAACGAATTAAACGTGATGCTGGAATAGCCAGAAAATTAATCAGAGATGACTTGAGTAATTTCCTCTCTAATTGGTATAACCAACCAATTTTTGCTGATATCAAAAATCATCCAGAATACGATCGCATGTTAGAAAGTCGGTTGCAGAACGATCCACTGGAATTGGATAAATCCCTACGCCTTATGGGGACTGGCTCCCAACCTTCCCTATGGGAAAAACTCCCAGAAAATACTCAGCCACTGCTTTTACTAGCAGGTGAATACGATCAAAAATTTATAGATGTCAATACACAGATGGCGCAAAAATGCAATCTATCTCAATTAAAAATAATTAAAAATGCTGGACATAATATTCACTTGGAAAATACACAAGAATTTGTGCAAAATGTCAGAGATTTTTTGAGTAAATGACTACTGATGACTGTTAACTGTTAACTGATGGTTGATTAATTGTTTTTAACTCCTCTTGTAAGATTTTCTGATAAATCTTAGGCAAAGAACGACTGACAGAATTCGTTTCTATGCCATATCCCAAACTTGTCCACGTTGGAGACAATCGCCGCAATACATCGTTTAACTTTCCCTGACGCAGCTGCTGAGAAATATCAGTTCCCCAAACTTGAGAATCACTCAACCAACGATAAACTACTGTATCTTGATACTCTGGTTCAAAGCTATAAGAAGCCCAAAACATGATTTTCATGGGGTTGGGATGATAGCGTGGTGCAATTTGATACCAAGTAGTGTTGATAATTTGATATCTACCCGCGGCTGTGGAACAATTACCTGTGTTGGGCCCTGTAACAATAGTGACGCATACCTCTGGATGACGGCTGAGATCACTGACCTGCTGACCACCATACAACAGCGAATAAGGACGCTTACCACTGGCTTCACTGGCGGAGATGGTTCGCATTAAAGCACGGATATAAGGATCGCCACCTTTCATCACCAAGGGCGGCTGTTTAACTCCAAAAATAGGATCGGTAGGCGATCGCAAATTTCCATGTATATACCACTGCAACAAGCATACCAAGCCTAGAAGCGCGGCTATGGGTCCAATTAGTTTTTCAACACCTTTGAATTCAAAGCCTTTCAGAGTCCAACTCCTTAAATACTCGCTCTTTTAGCTAACAACAATCATCGACGCACTCATTCCGGGAAAGTTCACACCTGATTGTTTAGTGATCATTTACGATTCGCTCAAGACGACATTTAAGAAAAATAAGATATCAACACTGTTGAAATAACTCACCAAAGCTTTTAGCAGCAGCATCTGGTCTAGATACAATCTCCACAATTTTATTACGTGCCGCTGGCTCAAATAGGGACTCGACACTCACCTGGGCAACTTTTTGGCGGGGAATGCTGCCATCAAACAATGTATCAGCACCTTGCATCACTATTGGGTTGGAGTTATCTTCATTCTTCAACCCACCAGGACGCACAATCGTGTAGGTAAGACCACTTTTTTGAATATACTCCTCAGCTTGCTTTTTCCAAACCAAAATCAGCCAGAACAAGTTCAGTGGATGGAACAACTGGGAAGTACACAAAGAAGAAACCAAGACAAAATGCTCAATTCCCTTGGCTTTAGCCACATCTACTAAATTTTTAGTCCCCTCAAAATCTACCTTATAGGGGCCAGTAGGATCAAAGCTGGGTTTTGCTCCAGTAGCACACAGTAGGACAGTGCTATCGCCTAAAGCAGCAGTCAGACTTTCTGGGTTTAACACATCACCAACTACTAACTCGGCTTCCGGAGACAAAATTCCTCTCGCTGTCTCGGTATCCCTCACCAATGCACGGACAGGAATGTTACGCGCTATCAATTCTTGTACAATCCGCCGACCTGTTTCGCCTGTCGCCCCTGCTACAAATGCTTTCATGATAAACGCTATCCTAGAAAACTGATATATGATCGTTCAGCTCCTTATTGTAGTGATTCTATGAAGTTCATGACAGATTCATGAGGATTCGGCCAAAATGGGATCTGAGTACGAAGCTACCCACCCCAGCCGGGAATGATTAATAATAGTCAAACGCCAAAGTATACAGGAACGCGTTTATGCTTTCAACAAATGGTGAATACCCATCTTTGGAAATAACAGAAGCAATTTTGCCTGTGGCGTCAGGCCTAGCAGAAGCCGAGGATACACTCACAGGAACAAATGTAGCGACGCTCACAAAATTTTATGGTCGCTATGAAGATTATATGGAAATGTACGCCCCAGCACAAACGGTTGCTGAGTATCTTAATGGTCACGCCTCATGGTTTTCGCGTTGTGCTGAACCAATGAAGGTACAACCGCTAGGAGAAAATGGCTACGCTTTAATTATCGGTAAATTTGGCTCTTTTGGTTATGAAGTAGAGCCGAAAGTTGGTTTAGAACTTTTACCCCCAGAATCAGGTATCTACCGCATTCGTACCATCCCCGTTCCTGATTACCATCCACCTGGTTATGACGTGGACTATCGCGCATCGCTACAGTTATCAGAGAGCGCGGGTGAGGTGACACGAGTGGAATGGGAATTGGATTTGGAAGTTCATCTTCACTTTCCCCGGTTTATTCAGCGATTACCCAAGTCTTTAATCCAATCTACAGGCGATCGCCTACTTAACCAAATCGTTCGCCAAGTCTCCCGCCGCTTAACACGCAAAGTCCAAGAAGATTTTCATCAGTCTTTAAGATTACCCTTTCCCGCTAGTTTTAAGAAAAAGAAGTAAATAATCCCGTTGACAGTCATCAGTTAATAGTCCATCCACTGTTAACTGATAACTGATAACTGTTAACTGTTAACTGTTAACTGTTAACTGTTAACTGACTACGCATTAGTAAGAATTCTTTGGACGATTTGCACGCCAGTCACAGCCTGCCAAGCAAAAAGCCCTAAAAGTGTAAAATTCAGCAGAATATGTGTCACACGTGCCCAATTCGCTCCTTTTTGCATATAGGGAGACAAGGCAGCAGAAAAGGCAACGATACTTGTTATACCTAACCCTGCTAGCAGGTGAGGCCCGACAAACAACTTCCCATTGTTGATGTAAGTCACAGCCATACCACCAATTGAACCTGCTACCAGAAAACCCAGGAGTATAGATCCAATTTGGTGGTGCTTAATGTTATATCTACCTTTAATCAGTTCTTTTTTCTCTTCACCTTGAGCATTTCTAGTCCGCTGTACTTTTAGCCCGAGGTAGGCAGCATAAAGCGAGAGTGCGAATAGTACCCACATAGTCAGTGGGTGAAAGAAGTTCAGCCAATACTTAAAGGATGCAGAAAGTTCCAAATTCATAGTGTTCTCGCCTGATTCTTAAATCTTCATAAAAATTAGCATAACTCTATTTTTGGTCATTAGGGACTGGGGACTGGGGACTGGGTATTGGGTATTGGGGATTGGGTATTGGGGACTGGGTATTGGGTATTGGGTATTGGGTATTGGGTATTGGGCAAGAGTTATTTTTCTCCCCCTGCCCCCTTGCCCTGAGCGAAGTCGTTCGCGGAGCGTCTCTAAGAGAAGGGCTGCCCCCTTGCCCCACTCCCTCTTGCAAAAGTTGATAAACAATCCCAGACTAAGTTCTGAGGCTAGATCAACAAAACCCGCTGTTGGGGAATCTTATCATGACTGAAAATAATGATGTTTCACTGCTGATAGCTGCTAAAAGTGGTGATATTAAGCGGCTGTGTGCGCTATTGGCTGTTGGTGCTAAAGTGGATACGTGCGATCGCGATGGGACTACGGCTTTAATGTTTGCGGCTAATTTAGGCTATACCGAAATTGTGCGATCGCTGCTGGATGCTGGAGCTAATATTAATTTACACAGAAAGCGCTATGGGTTGACGGCTTTGATGTTGGCTGCGAGTGCCAGTCAACTAGATACTGTCAAGCTTTTAGTCAAAAGAGGTGCTGATGTGAATGCCATTAATGAAGATGGTAGTACAGCTTTAATGGCAGCAGCACTCAAAGGTGACGTTGATTTAGTCACAGTCTTACTGGCTGCTGATGCCAAGGTGGATGTTACAGATAAAGATGATGATACTGCTTTGAAACTAGCAGTTAAGCATGGACACACAGCCGTTGTGCAAGCAATTGCACAAAATAGTGCAGATGTCAATAATCAAGATGAAGAGGGTGAGACACTCTTGATGATTGCGGCAGATTTAGGATATCTGGATCTTGTGCAAACCCTGTTAGATGCTGGGGCTGATGTGCAGGCAAAAAACCAAGATGGAGGAACGGCACTGTTAGCAGCAACAGCAGCAGGACATAGTGCGATCGCCTCAATCTTACTCGATCGAGGTGCCCAGATAAATCTCCAAGATAGAGATGGTGAAACTGCCTTACACCTCGCTGTTGTGGAAGGCTACGTTGACGTAGTGCAAGTGTTACTTAATCGGGGTGCAAATGTACAAATCAGAAACCATCTAGGTGACACACCAATACTTGTAGCAGCGTTGCAAGGACACAGCCAAATAGTTGAGGCCTTACTAATTGCTGGGGCAGACATTCATGGGAAAAACCTGGGTGAAACACCTTTGACGCTAGCCGCCTCCCAGGGACATACCCAGACAGTTGAGGTGTTGCTAGGCTATGGTGCTGATGCCAATATAATAAGTGATGATGGTAAAACGGCTTTAATCAAGGCAGTAGAACGTAACCGCCCAGCGGTGATAAGGCTACTACTTGCTAAGGGGGCAGATGTGAATTTTCAAGACTCTGCTAAGGCAACGGCGTTAATATGGGCTGCTTCAAGGGGTTATGATGAAGTTGTGCAGGTACTGCTCCAGGCTAGGGCAAATGTGAATTTAAAAAATCGCGGTGGTTATACTGCTTTGGCGATCGCAGAATTTAATGGCTATAAAGATATAGTGCAGAGTCTGCGGCAAGCTGGGGCGCAAGAGTAGGAGCAAATAATACATTCCCCATTCCCTGCTATTCATTAACTATTGGTTTGGTAGTAATATTGTTGTATTTCCAAAGTTTTGATTTAAATTTTTGCGAGCCTCACGGCGAGCTTGTCTACGTATCAGCTTCCGTCTCCTTCTCTTGGCTACTTTCCTAATCTCGGCAGGCCTGACAGTCTGGCCTTCTTCAACCTTAATAAGTTGCCTCCGTGCTTGAGCTTCTGGAATAAAAACAGATGTGGGGGCAAAGAAGATTAAAGCCAAGATTAGGGCTTTAGCGAGCTTATGCATAGGAATTTATCATTGAATAGTCAACAATCAAACTATCTTATAACTGTAACGCAGATGTTTGTAATTTTTATGAACTTCCTGGTTCTGTCTTAATGAAAAAACCATAATAGATAATTATATCAATTCAATTAATAATTGCGATACATGGATTGTCGTCAAGGGAGGGGTTTCCCCGCCCCTACAAATGTATCTGTTGCATTCTTTATTATGAATTCCTATTATCAGCTTGATGCTTTTTGCAGAGAGCAAAACTCCGTCGCAACCGCTGTAAATCTGCTGCGACAGAGAAAGAAGAAATTGAAACACCAAGATAGAGAAGGCAAAATGCTTGCACCTCAAGAATATTAAGGAAGCAAAAATTAATAGGGAATTTACCTTTTACCTTTTGCCTTTTCTCTTTCTCGGCGTTTCCTACTGTGCTAGATGTGCATAATATATAGGTTTTAATTTTGGGGAAAAGTATTCTAGTGATCAGTTTTTATGTATCATACTGAACCTTAGCGGCAACAACTCAGGTGGAGCATGGAGAAAGAGGGTTTTCTGGCATGACAATTAATCAGCCGCACATGATAAGCTGATGTGCGTCTAAATTATCTAAACACTCTTTATGATTGTTGACGGTTGACGGTTATGCTGCGTAACAGCTGATGAATGATCAAGTTTCCAAATTGCAATGTCATCGACGATTTTTGTGGGTGGGAATTGGCTGTCAACGAGGCACTTCATGGCAGTTGATGGCAAGAGCTATTCAGCAAGTGTTTTTAGAGCATCGACTAGAAGAAAGCGCGATCGCAGGTATTGCTACCATTGATACTAAAGCCTCAGAAGTAGGATTAGTAGCACTTTGTCGCCTACGCCATTGGCCTTTAAAAATCTTTCCAGCAGAAACTCTGTACACTGTTTCCGTTCCCAACCCGTCGCAAATTACCGCACAAGTAATGGGGACTCCAAGTGTGGCGGAGGCTGCGGCTTTGTGTGCAAGTCTAAATTTATCTCACACTAAGACAAGCCACCTTTGCGCGGGGGTTCCTAGCCTTGAGAAGAGTAGCGCGCAAAGACGTGAAGGGGTGAACCCAGTTTTATTAGTTCCTAAACAAATTTTCCGGTTAAAGGGTGAACCAGGTACAGTGACTATAGCTGTTGCTCAAGTTGATATATTAATCAACCACTCGCAAGAAATAATTAATCACACTAGAAACGATCGCCAACACAATTGATCCTAACAAAGCAGACCAAAAATTTTGAATTTCAAACAGATTACGAGGAGTCAATGCACTTGCGAGCAAAAGAGTCAAGGCATTGAGGACAAATGTAAATAAACCAAAGGTGAGTAAAGTAATTGGAAACGCTAAAAAACTCAAAATCGGGCGAATAAAAGCATTCACTAGCCCGATGATGATAGCAGCAACTAGGGCAGCGACAAAGCTCTTGATGGAGAATCCAGGAACAATGTTAGCCGTGATCACCAACGCCACCGCAGTACCCAGCCAAGTGAATAAGAAGTTTTTCATAAGTTATTTTTGGGCAATTAGTAGAAAATTTCACAAGCATTTACGCCTAAAAGTAGTGTAATTTTGCAACACTGACAGTGACAGTTAACAGTGAACAAACTGATAACTGATAACTGTTAACTGATAACTGTTCACTGATAACTGTTAACTGTTAACTGATAACTGTTCACTGATTAACGCGATCGCCTCAACAAAATTTCCCAGGTAGCACCACCAACTACACCGTCAGCCTCCAAACCATAGCGCGTTTGCAGGGCTTTCACTGCTGCGTCGGTTGTCGCCCGAAAGTCTCCATCTATACCACCTTTGAGGAAACCAAGCCTTTGCAGTTGTGTTTGTAACTTGACAACTTCTGAACCACGGTTTCCTAAACGCAAAATTGGCAATCCTTCTGCAGTGTATTGAATACCAGGGGTACGTTCAGAGATAAGTATTGGTGTAATCCGAGTTGGTACAGGCTTTGATTCTCTGGGAGTTGTGGTTTGTCTGGGTTTAGTTGGCCTTGGCTCAGGTTTAGAATTAACAACCCTATTGACATTACCAGACTGAGTGGGAGCATTTAATGTCCTGACTACGGTGGGTTTTGGTTGAGATACAGGAGTGCTTGAGGCTACTACTGGTTCACTAGGGAACAGTCTTTGCCAAGTATTGGCGTCAACGATGCTATCTGGATTCAAACCAGCTGCTTGCTTAAACTGGGAAACGGCGTTAGCTGTGGCATCTTTATAGATACCATCTACTGCACCTGTGTAAAAACCCAATAGTTTTAGAGCTGCCTGAAGTTCAGATACACGTTCTCCTTGGCTACCAATGTTGAGATTAGGGCGGTTGATGCTATCTGCGCCGATTGCTTGGGCAATTTTTTGTGGCGCGGCAATTGCTACCACCGCTGAGGAACCAATGGAAACAGGCATAGATGAAAATAAAAGTAAGCAATAAAACCTGTGATTACACAAGAAACGAAATAGTTTTCGCGAGTCTAAGTAGCTCAAGATACTTGTTGACAGGCTGCCTTTCATGGGATTTGCCACCGGAATCTTCTGTTGCTAATATTACAGCCGCTTGAGTCTCTAAAACAGATGTTAAGCTGATGTGCGTCTAAATGTGGTTGTTGACGGTTGACTGTTGACTGTTGACTGCTAAGAAAGTAAACAAGGCTAAAACCCTTCTACCTATTGCCTTTCATTACTATGCGATCGCATTATTAATTGCTGCTTCTGGGCCGACTAAAGATAAATATGGTGAGTGTAAATACTTATTAGCGGCGGCGATCGCATCGGCAACCTGCACAGATGCAATCAACTCCTGGAATTTTGTGTCAAATTCAATTCCTAATCCCAAAGTTTCATACCAACCATAAACCTGAGCAATTTGCCCGTTAGTTTGTTTCCCTAAAGCATACTGTCCCAATATCTTGTTTTTAGCAGCTTGGAAGGCGCTAGGCGATACTTCTGTGTGACTAAGTAGCTCTACTTCTGTCCGCAGTCCTTGCAAAGCGATGCTAGTGTTTTCTGGTGCAGTACCCATATAAACTACGAATGAGGCAGGAAACAGCCTTGTGGGGTAGAAGGCGGATACTTCATAGGCTAATCCCTGTTTTTCTCGCAATTCCACAAACAGACGGCTAGAAAGTCCATTTCCTAGGTAGGTAGAAAGCAATTTCAGTGGAGCGTAGTCAGGAGAACTGACTGAGGGGCCTAAATAACCCAGCATGACAATTGATTGCTGTGTCTGTAGAGGCTTGATTTGGTGCTGAGGTTCCAGCTTAATATCAGGTAAATTCGGGGTTGGTAGAGTTGTAGCGGTAGCTTGCCAATCACCAAAAACTGTCTCTATCAGTTTTATGGCATCTGCTGGTGTAATGCGGCCAGCAATACTAATTACTAGATGATCTGGACGAAAGTATGTCTCGTGATACTTGACTAAATCGGCACGAGTTAGATTAGTCATGGTTGTCTCATCTCCTAACACCGACATGGCGTAGGGATGGTCTTGATACATTACCTGTCGCAGTTGATCGAAAGCAACAGTAAACGGCTGCTCTTTTTGGGAACGGATATCTTGCAGTGCTAAACGCCGTTCTAGTTCCACTTGGGTTTCTGGGAAAGTAGGCGATCGCAAAATCTGCCCTGCCAATGCTAAAATTTCCGGAAAATCTGATGTTACTGTTTTCAGCGACAGCAAAAAATAGTCACTGGAAGCATCAGTACTCAAACTCGCCCCCACCGATTCGACTTTTTCGGCAATTTCCAAGCTAGAAAGTCCGTTGCACCCTTTAGTCATCACTGCTGACAGCAAATGCGCCAAACCAGCCTGCTCTCGCATTTCGCAACAACTACCAGCACGAACAAAAATTCGCGCCGCAATAATATCTGCAGCCGGATTTTCTGCTACCAGCAAGACAATGCCATTATTCAGTACAGTGCGGTGGATTGGAGAATTAGATAGGGAAGGATTCACAGTTTGAGTCATTAGTGGACAGTTGTCAGTTATCAGTTACTTGTACTGAGCGTAAAGCCTGCGGCATAGCTTCTCTTCGAGACGCTATTCGCGTAGCTTGCTTCCCGCAGGGGTACGCTTAACGCGGAGCGTCTCCGTCAGGAGAAGTCGAAGTATTAGTTGTCAGTTGTTTACAGCCACTGACGATGAGCCACTGACTATTGACACTAACGGGGTTTAAGTACAGTCACCGCGTAATTTTGGGGTGAAAGATACTGTTTAGCTAATTTTTGCAGTTCTTGGGTATTAAATGACTGAATCTGCTGGGGATATTTCACTGCTAATTCAGCGTGGGCGATCGTGCTGTAGTATCCATAAAGTCCAGTCAGTTGATTTGGCGTTTCTGTAGAAAAGGCATAGTCATTACACAGCAACCTCTGCGCCCGCTCAAGTTCCTGCTGGCTAATTTCTGTGTTCCGTAAATTCTCTAAGTGAGCGCAAATCAACGACTCAACTTGCTCCAGGTATTCTGGCTCTAACCACGCAGTAATTGTAAATAAACTCGATTCCCGTTGTAAGGAAAAATTGCTGCAAATTCCCTGTACTAATTGTTGTTCTTCTCGCAAATCCCTGACTAAGCGTGAAGTCCGCCCTTCGGAAAGGATCACTGCTAACAAGTCTAACCCATAACCAGTACGGAGTTGTTCAACTCCTGGAGCCGTCCACGCCATCAGCAACCTGGCTTGCTCTAGCCGTGGTAAATATATTTCTTGACGACGAATTCCCGTGATTTTCGGCTCCAAGACTTTTTCTAACTGGGGACAATCAAAGCGTTCAGCAAAATCCTTAAAGGAGCGATTAACTAATTCTAGAGCTGAATCTTGGGCAATTCCCCCAACAATCACCACCGTCATATTTTCCGGCTGGTAGTGAGCGCGATGAAAACAGCGCATAGCCTCTGGTGACTGTTGCATGAGTTCTTGTTCTGTGCCTAATACGGAACGTCCGTAAGGATGGCGCTGGTAGATGCTCTGCATGAGAGCCTGAAATCCTATCCAGTCTGGATCATCGTGGTAGGAGCGGATTTCTTCTAGCACTACGTCCCGTTCACGGATAAATTCATCTTCAGGAATAGCAGCATTCAATAATAGATCCCCTAAGTGGGGCAGCGTTTCTTCTAGATAAGGAGCCGCTGTAGTTAGCGAATAATGAGCATAATCATAACTTGTAGCGGCATTACTCACTCCGCCTCTATTTTCAATGTTATGATCGAAAGCCCCAGGGGGTGAGGTTGCTGTACCTTTAAAAATCATATGTTCCAAAAAGTGCGCCATACCAAACCACGGATCTGGCTCCAAGGTGGCTCCAGCACGCACCCAAACGTCCGCCACAACTACAGGGGTAGTGGGAATTTGTTGATGAATAAACGTTAAACCATTGTCTAGTCGAAAAACCGAGGCTGGAAACACGGTATTAGTTAGTTGTTGTGACAATTTTTTGTAGCTTTAACCACAATTTAACGCAATTTCGCTATCTTAACTCCGAAGCAGATGCAAATTAGAATCAATTTATACAGATTTTAGTTTTATGAACAAGCGCTGCTAACTCTTATAGTGACTCTTGTAGGAGTGTATATGCTCACGCCTAAGAAAGATAATTATGCACAAGCGTTTCAATCCCTAATAGAGATTTAAGTTAATTGTGACAGGCGATCGCCATAAGCCTACCAACCATTCATTTGTCGCAAAGATTATTGAAATGGGTCTAACGTTCTCAATGCAAGGTGCGGTTTTATATTCAAACCAGGCGATGTCGGACGACAAGCCCTCTGCGTCTACGCATTTTGTCTTGATATAAAATATCCCTTTTTATATGAAGAGGGATGTGTTTTCAACGTGATTAATCGATTATTTATCTTTGTTGTTGCTTTAACCAAGCTGATAAATCAGCAACACTAGAAAAGTCTAATTTGGAAAATTATTGAACATGATTGGTAATTTTAATATATTTGGGATCAACCTAGCCCAATCCAGGCATCGCAAATATTTGTGATGTATCCCGCGCCCTAAAAACTCTATAGTTAACGACTCTTTACAAACCATCTGCAACCCTGTGGCAAAATTTATTAGAGTCCTTCCAACCTAGTTTTTCCCGCATGACCGCAACTATTCCGAATCTCCCTAGTCTGTATGAACCCCAAGCCACAGAAGCCAGGTGGCAAAAATTTTGGGAAGACAACCAAGTTTATAAGGCTGACCCCAACAAAGGCGGTGAACCTTATTGTGTTGTGATCCCGCCGCCTAATGTCACCGGTAGTTTACACATGGGTCACGCCTTTGAAAGTGCGTTGATTGACGTACTGGTACGTTACCACCGGATGCAGGGACGTAATACCCTGTGGTTACCGGGAACTGACCACGCTAGCATCGCCGTTCATGCCATGCTAGAAAAGCAACTCCAGAAAGAAGGTAAAACTCGCTATGAATTGGGGCGAGAACAATTCCTAGAACGCGCTAGGCAATGGAAGGCTGAGTCTGGGGGGGCGATTGTGAATCAGCTACGCCGCTTGGGCGTGTCGGTGGACTGGTCACGGGAACGATTTACCCTGGATGAGGGTTTATCTCAAGCGGTGGTGGAAGCATTTACGCGGTTGTATGAGGAAGGTTTAATTTATCGTGGTGAATATTTAGTTAACTGGTGTCCCGCTTCCCAGTCGGCGGTGTCTGATGTGGAGGTGGAAAATCAGGAGGTAAATGGTAATCTTTGGCATTTCCGCTATCCCCTTACGGATGGTTCTGGTTATGTGGAGGTGGCGACTACTCGCCCTGAAACGATGCTGGGTGATACGGGCGTGGCGGTTAATCCCAATGATGAAAGATATCAGCACTTGATAGGCAAAACCGTAACTCTGCCAATTGTACAACGACAAATTCCCATAATTGGCGATGAATTTGTAGACCCCACGTTCGGTACTGGTTGCGTCAAGGTGACTCCCGCCCATGACCCCAATGATTTTGAAATCGGTAAGCGTCACAATCTGCCGTTTATTAATATTCTGAATAAGGACGGAACTGTTAACGCTAATGGGGGAGAATTTCAAGGACAAGACCGCTTTGTCGCCAGAAAAAATGTGGTGGCTCGCTTAGAAGCAGATGGCTTTTTGGTAAAAATAGAAGATTATAAGCATACCGTTCCTTATAGCGATCGCGGTAAAGTTCCCATTGAACCACTGCTTTCTACTCAATGGTTTGTGAAAATTCGCCCTTTGGCAGACCAATCTCTAGAATTCCTCGACCAGAAAGATTCTCCAGAGTTTGTCCCCCAGCGTTGGACTAAGGTTTATCGTGATTGGCTAGTCAAACTCACAGATTGGTGCATCTCTCGTCAACTGTGGTGGGGACATCAAATCCCGGCTTGGTATGCTGTTAGTGAGACAGGCGGGCAAATCCTAGATAATACGCCCTTTGTGGTGGCGAAAAATGCCGACGCAGCTTGGGAAAAAGCCAAAGCACAATTTGGTGAAAATGTACAGCTAGAACAAGACCCAGATGTGTTAGATACCTGGTTTTCTTCTGGACTTTGGCCGTTTTCGACCTTAGGCTGGCCAGAACAAACTCAGGATTTAGCGACTTACTACCCAACCACTGCCCTAGTCACAGGCTTTGATATTATCTTTTTCTGGGTTGCCAGAATGACAATGATGGCTGGGCACTTTACAGGGAAAATACCATTTAAAGACGTTTACATCCACGGATTAGTGCTGGATGAAAAAGGTCAAAAGATGTCTAAGAGCAAAGGTAATGGCATTGACCCCTTGTTATTAATTGACAAATATGGTACTGATGCTCTGCGCTATACCCTAATCAAAGAAGTCGCGGGGGCTGGTCAAAATATCCGGCTAGAATACGATCGCAAAAAGGATGAGTCAGCATCGGTGGAAGCCTCCCGTAACTTTGCTAACAAGTTGTGGAATGCGTCCCGCTTTGTGTTGATGAATTTGGATGGACAAACACCGCAACAATTAGGTCAACCACTCAGCACTGAATTAAGCGATCGCTGGATTATTTCCCGCTATCATCAAACTATTCAACAAACCACCAATTACATCAACGACTACGGTCTTGGTGAAGCCGCGAAAGGACTGTATGAATTCATTTGGGGTGATTTCTGCGACTTGTATATTGAACTGGTAAAATCCAGGCTCCAAAAGGAAGCAGACCCAGCATCACGGCGATTAGCACAACAAACCCTCGCCTACATACTCGAAGGGATTTTAAAACTACTGCATCCTTTTATGCCCCATATTACTGAGGAAATTTGGCAGACTCTCACCCAACAACCAGCAGATTCCCCGCAAGTTTTAGCTTTACAAATCTATCCCCAGGTAGATGCAAACCTGATTGATGTGGAATTGGAATCACAGTTTGAGTTATTAATTGGTGCTATCCGCACAATTCGGAATTTACGGGCTGAAGCAGATGTGAAGCCAGGGGTAAAAGTGACGGTGAATTTGCAAAGTGAAAGCGCCAAAGAACGCCAAATCCTCATCGCTGGACAAGATTACATTAAAGATTTGGCGAAGGTAGAGAATCTCACCATCGCTGGCGAGGAAAATAGTCAAACAGTCCCACTTCCCCGTCCAAAACCCCAACCTTGGCGGGGTTTAAAAACAATTGGCTGGGCGATCGTCTTACTTATCTTTACTCGCTTGGCTTATACTGCTGTCGATGCAGTTGATGATATTCCTGCACTCGGAACTTTCTTTGAAATCCTTGGTCTTGGTTACACAACTTGGTTCATCACCCGCTACATACTGTCAGCGCAGTCTAGACGCAAGTTTTGGGCACAGTTGTTTAAGCAGACTACTGAACAGTATCTACCACAGAAGCGATCGCCACAACCCCCAGCACCAGAAAATGCGATCGCTGGTGTTGTCGGTACTGTACAAGTGGTAATTCCCCTCAAGGGTGTGGTAGATATCGAAACAGTCCGCGCCAAACTAGAAAAAAGCCTCAGTAAAGCCGAAGCGGAAGTACAATCTTTGAGTTCCAGGTTAAACAATCCGAATTTTGTCGATAAAGCTAGAGCGGACGTGGTACAGGGAGCAAGAGACGCTTTAGCAGAAGCTGAGAAACAAGTGGAAATTTTACGCCTACGCCTGAGTAGTTTAGTATAGCTGCAATGGTTAATCAGTTAACTGCCGGAGGCTAGTATGAAGTGTGAAGTGTCAAATTACCCCGCCGATTCCAGGATATGGAGATGGAAAAAACTTATCTGGGACACGCCACTTACTATAAAAGGCATGTACCAATTTTTGTCATCCTTTACCCTAGTGGTTTGTCAATTTTGTTTTGAGGGGTTTTTGGTAGTGCGGGCCGAAAAGCCCGCGTGAGCGAGACGCTCACACTACAGTCCCTCATTTCAACCCTGACAGACTACTAGTACATCACGGCGTAAATAAAGCTACTATTCTAAAAGCACAAAAAGCTTACAGTGTATACCTCTTGCTTTCATACTTCATACTTCAGCCTTTTTGTACTAGTACAGTGCGGCGGAAATAAGCAGACCATTCTCAATCGCTAAAAAGCTTACTCCATATTACTTTTGACTTTTGACTTTTGACTTTTGACTTTTGACTTTTGACTTTTGACTTTTGACTTTTGACTTCCGCCTTGCGGTACTAGCCTCCGGTAAGCCACCCTTTGGGTGTCTACATCCTTTAGACTTCTTTAGTGAATTATGAATTAGAGTCATACTTAAATTTCATAATTCACAGTCCATAATTCATAATTTTTGCCCCCGAAAAAATTAAAAATTATGTTTGGGATTTTAAATTTTGAATTGGAGGAAAGCGACATTCATGTTATATCTAGCTCAGGTGCATAAAAACGAATTTCTAGAGCAGCATCAGCTACGCTTGTTAGCGCGTCGAGAAGCTGAAAATCTCTGGGCAATCATCCCAGAAGAAGCGTTCATTCTGTTGGGAAAAGGCAAGCCTATGAGTGAGAAATTATTGCTGTTAGTAGAGCTTTCTCCCACAGGAGAGATTGAAAAACTCGAAGATGCTACCAACTGGGTACTGTACTTAGTACAAACTTACCTCTCCAGCGGCATAACCCCCGACTTTTTGCAACAAGAAACAGAACGCGCTGAACATTGGCGACAATCCCTGACACTGCAAAACCAAGATTTAGCACGTCGTTCTCTGGAACTCGAAGCCCGACGCGAGCAAATTCAAGCTTTAGAAGAAAGTATTAAAAGAGATAAGAACGGTCATCAGAAAGAAGAGCAAAGTGACTCGTAAGCAATTCCACAAATAATAAAACTTTAATTGTCATTGGTCATTGGTTATTTGTCATTTGTCATACCCAATAAGATATTTTTACCTATTGCCTATGACCTATTGCCTATTGCCTATTGCCTATGACCTATTGCCTATTGCCTATTGCCTATTGCCTATTGCCTATTGCCTGCCTAAGCAAGTAAATTCAGAAATCACTGAAGAGTTATTCACAGCGATCGCCAGCAAATGCGCTACAATTACCCCAGATATGCCATACCCAGCGTTGGTAGTTGAAGTTGTTTCTCCTGGCAAAGTTAACGAAGACAGAGACTACCGGTACAAGCGATCGGAATCAGTGAACAGTTAACAGTTATCAGTAAACAGTTAAACTTAATACTGCCAACATTTTAGATCCCAATCACAACCCGCTACCGCCACAGCCGCAACATAGTTATTCGCAGGTACTAACTCGTATAAACTCCAGTCTCCAGATGTCTGCAATTTTGCTGGTGTTGTAGGAGTTAAGTAGATTTCAGCTTGCTCTAACTGGGCTATGCCTTCACCTGTGGCTTTTAAATAAGCTTCTTTACAAGTCCAGTAGCGGAAAAATATTTCTTGCTTTTGATTAGGAGCAAGCGATCGCACTAATTCAGATTCTCTAGGTAAAAAGAACCGATTAGCCAGAGCTTCCACATCGTCCATCGATCGCATATATTCTAAATCTACACCAATTTGGCGATCGCTCACTCCAAGTAACCCTAATCCTTGAGAGTGCGACAAGTTAAACGCTAGCCCACTTTTAGCAAACTTTTCAGCTAATACTGGTTTACCACGAGGTTCATAATCAAACTCCACCTCACTAGGAGCCACGCCCAAGTAGCTACCCAATATAGCTCTAAGGCTACCACGACCAGCAATAAAACGTTGTCGATGCTCCGGAAAATAAAATCGTTGAGCGCGAGTAAGTTCATCACCAGAAAGACTGGCTGTAAAATCTTCCAGCTTTGATTCCGTTTGCTCAAGGTTAATTCGCCACAAATGAACATCATTAGGCGACAACGTTAAATCGGTTGGTGCGGGTAGCCAATTTCTCATTTTGGAAATGGGGAATGGGGAACTTGTACTGAGCGTAGCCGAAGTATGGGGAATGGATAATTTTCCCTACACCTCCCACACTCCCTCTGCTACGTTTATTGTGTCCGCTATCGTACGATAATCGGTCTATTTAAAATGCTCATCACCTCGCCTGGGTTAGGACTTGGCATCAACGGACTCCAGTTACCAACATCTGCGTAGCCAATCACCTGCAGGTAATGAATTGTGCTAGTTACGGCTTTGGGTGAACCAATCAATAAGTGTTTAAGTGGTTCTCTAACAGGGATGGCTGGGGAGTTGCTTGAACTGAAGACAGTTAGATTTTGGTCATTAGCTAAAAAGCTAGTGACTCTAAACTGTGACATCATTGTATTTATATCCTGATATAGGGTTTACTGAAGGCGATTGCAGTTCTTGGCGGAATGGGCGATCGCCTTTGTCATTAAATATATACGTTGGCGTATTGACGTGTCAATGTGCTAAAGTAATATTGACAGAAAAAAACTATAAAGTGTTGGTGTGTTGATGTATTGACGCACCAAAAATGTACTTTGGCGCGTAAATTAAGTTCAGAACAAAAATTATGTGGTTCTGAAATGCCTAAGTACGTTGACCTTTCTCGTTATTGGACGGAAGACAAAAACTTATCTATTCAAAAAGCCAAAGAGATGACTGGGTTGGACAAAAGAACCTTATCATCTGCCAAACAAGGGCGATTTGAGCGTGGTCAGTTTGAGACTCTCTTTAAACTTAGAGACTTAGCTTCTCAATTAGCTGGAAAACCATTAACACTAGAAGAGATTTTTAAAGATGATTGTTGAGGGGTGATGCTTCTCGTTGTGGATAGGGAGTTGAAGGAGGTTTACTAAATTGGTTCTTATGATACGTGAGCGTGCTACGAAACAGCAGATTGACGAAATGCTCAAAACCTGGGGAGTGTTTATAAAATTGGCAGTTGATGTTGAGCGAGAAATTTTAGCAGGTGGTGCAGTGCGTCACTATGAATGCGAACAAGAATTGTTGCAAGATGGCAGCAAACAACGGAATATTTGGGGTGCAGATTGGAGTCCTTACACCCAGGAGATGGTGTTTGAATCGATTATCAACATCCGTCCCAGTGAAAATAATCGTAGTATGGAGATTCAATCTCCCCTGATTCGAGAGCGTGTTACTCAGATTACCCAGCGATTGCTAGGAGGATTATGATACCTAACTGGAGCGCAATTGAAACCAGTTTTTTACACCAACCCTATCCACAACAATTGGGAGAATTAGCAGCTGCTTTGGCGCGCCTAGAATCTTGGTGTCAACAGAATGCTAGTCGTGAATTAGTGCCGGTGTTGCTTTCTGAAAGCCTACTGTATATAAATTTGTTACAACAAAAAAGCCATATCAATAATATTGAATTAGCTCAACTGCAAAAATTGCTACAAGGTTGGGAGCAAGATTGGTTAGATATTTACGATAACCCAACCGCAACTGCTTCTTTGGGTTCGGTTGCGGCTACTTGGTCAAAGCGAGTGTTGGAGATGTCGGGGTTATTGTCAACAGCAGTTATGTAAGCGATCGCTCATCTGCCCTGTTGTTGCTCAATCCATTGTAAAAGGCGATTCCAAGCCCACCAGGGGTCAGGATCTTGAGCTTGGCGCTGACCTTTTTTGCTGCTCAAATAGCCAATATGACCACCGTAAGGGGTGAGCATTAAATCTATGGCTGAATTTCCCGCACAGGCAGCTTGCAAATCAGGGATAATATCCGGGTGAAAAAATGGGTCATCGGCAGCATAAATAATTAAAGCGGGCTTTTCGATGTGTGGCAACAAAGGTAAGGCGCTGCTGGCTTTGTAATATGCTTCTACAGAGGGAAAGCCCAATTTTCCAATCACTAATTCGTGGTCAAAAGCCCAAATACTGTTCGCGCGTTTGATAGCTTCTGGGTCAAGACTACCAGGATGTGCATCATGGATTCGCCATGCAAGTTTTTTCAACTTGCGTGTGATTCCGGCTTCTAAAAATCTACCAAAGCGGTCTTTAACTAGATAAGATAGCGATCGCACAGAATCCAAACTCGGACAAATTACCGCACTACCGCCAATATCGCTGTATTTGATGCCTAAATCCTCATTACCCCGGCTTAAATCAGCCGCAGCCTTCAGCGCCCATAATGCTAGTTGTCCACCCAAAGAAAACCCCACAAACCAAAACTTTCCTGGACAACCCATAGTAGCCGCAGCCGCAGCCAGACGAACAAAGTCTTCCCCCTCATACAAACCATCAGAAGTCAACGTCGGCGACAAATCAGCAGTTTTGCCGTGGGCGCGCCAATCAAACAACAGCACAGCATACCCTTGAGCATAAGCTTTACGTCCCAGGAGCCTCAAAAACCATTCTTTATCCAACTCTCCTGTAATGCCATAAGTGCCAATAATTGTGCCACGAGGATTTTCAGGTATGGCAACCCAGCTAAAAATTGGCACATCTTTTGCTCCAGACAAGACCGTTTTATGGTATATCGGTTCTGGGTGTTTAGTTGTGCTTTCCCAGTAACGACTTCCCCATAAAGAGGTGTAAACGGTCATCGCTACGCCATTTTGGAGGAATGGGGCCGGATTGTAGGGGGCGTAACACATCATATAAAGAATTTCGTGTACTTTGAGGGAGATCCCTTATTCTGTTATCTTAAGGTTTATGTTAGATTTAAAATCTTTTTTATAATCAATACAGCAATCTTTGTATCTACCAAAGGTTCTTAATTATCCTTAATAAGTAGTAATAATTTTTAAGAATGCCGAGGATTCTTGTCATAGACGATGACCCAGCAATTTCAGAACTCGTTGCCGTCAACTTGGAAATGGCTGGCTACGATGTTAGTCAAGCAGAAGACGGGATAAAAGGTCAGGCGCTGGCTCTCCAGCTACAACCAGACTTAATCATGCTCGACCTCATGTTGCCTAGGGTAGACGGGTTCACCGTTTGTCAACGGCTGCGTCGGGATGAGCGCACATCTGAAATTCCCGTTTTGATGTTGACGGCTTTAAGCCAAACGCAAGACAAAGTGGAAGGCTTCAATGCTGGCGCAGATGACTACCTCACCAAGCCCTTTGAAGTCGAAGAATTGCTAGCGCGGGTGCGAGCATTACTGCGGCGAACGGACCGCATTCCCCAAGCAGCAAAGCACAGTGAGATTCTGAATTATGGCTCACTCACCCTCGTTCCCGAAAGATTTGAAGCCATCTGGTTTAATGAAACGGTGAAACTGACTCACTTGGAGTTTGAGCTACTCCACTGCTTACTCCAGCGCCACGGACAGACAGTTTCTCCTAGCGAAATCCTCCGAGAAGTTTGGGGCTACGATCCAGATGATGACATTGAAACCATTCGAGTACACATCCGCCATCTGAGAACCAAGCTAGAACCAGATCCCCGCCACCCCCGTTACATCAAGACAGTATACGGCGCGGGATACTGTCTCGAGTTACCTAGCTTACCTCCATCACATGAAGGAGCTTCAACATCGGTTGTAGAGTAGGGAACAGTTAACAGTTATCAGTTATCAGTTATCAGTTATCAGTTATCAGTCTGTTAACTGATGACTGACGAATGCCCTATTTGCTAAAAATTCGATAGTAGAGCCACGTGGTTGTTTCCTTGATGGGGAAAAGCAGGTAGGTGAGAGGATTAATGGTGACAATAATATTTCGGAAGTCTCGCCGCGCTAAAAACAGAATTGCACGAGCAACTTGCGTTGCTGACATCACTCCGTAAGGATTGAGTTGACTCTTAAAAGGCCCTAAAATTAATTTACGAATTACACAATCCCCGTTTAACCGTTTGAGAGTCACTAAATCCCCTAGCGCTCGTTTGCTGAGTTCATAAAGTGGACTGAGTGCTGGAGATACCTCAGCCTCAGAAGTATTAACCCAAATTTCCTTAGTTGCTTTGTCTTGTGGCCCCTTGACAGTAGTAAGAAATATATCCATTAACTGCAACGCCGAAAAGGTATTCACTTCGTAAGAAGATGCGATCGCCTCCGGTGTCCGGCTACTATAAACGTTGACTCCGTGATTGATAATCAAAATATCGACTTTCTCTAAACTATCCCTCAGTTCAGTTTCATTGCCTAACTGCCAGGGGACTACCTTCACCCCAGGTTGGGGCTGTAATTTTTCTGGATTAGTTGTCAATGCCACCACTTTGGCATTCTGTGTTAGCAGTTCCGCTACTAAAGCTTGTCCCAGTGTACCTGATGCTCCAGTTAAAGCGACGACTTTACCTTTAAGCGACAATCCTGTTCCCAAAACTTTATCTACTAAAGGAAAGACACCACTGTAATAGGCATTAACATCATCAAAGTGATGTCGCCAGTGGTAAGTCCGATTTACCCACCAAACAGATGGAATTGTCTCTAAAGGCCCGGGAAGATGGTTGTAGTCTGTATCAATTGACCCCTGGAAATATCGTAGAGACGCACCATACAAGAAAGTGACAGCATAGGCTACTCCCAACCATAACCCTACTTGGTGAGCCAATAAAGCAATTATTGTCAATATCACTACCAGTAGACTCGACTCGACAATGTCATGGTAGAGCTGGGACTCTTGGTAAATTTTCGGGGAAACTATCGATAAATCCCGACGATACACCATGTGGTGCTTGTTGTGCCATTTAGAAAGCCAATTGACTTGGTGACACAAAGCATGGTAGCTGTCTCTCAATACCTCGGTGAGCAAAAGTGAGAACAATCCCCAACTAGCAAACTGCAAACAGGTATTTATCAAAACCCAATTCATTTGTAATCTTGCCTCAATCCCAGTCAAGCTTTCTGCTAACATTTTTGATCATATTGCGTCACACTCCATTTTTCAGAATCTGATAATTTCTCGTTAGTCCGCGGAGGCGGACGAGAGTCTGTGTAGCTGCGTTCACGGAGTGTGCCGCAGGCAATTCTATTCGCCTTGGCTAAAGTTGACTTTGCTGCCCCTCATCAATTGCTCCATCGCAGCTGGCAATTAAGCTTTCATCTTGTGCATAAAAAAAAGCCAGCAGACATATAGAGAATTATGGCAACGCCATTAGTTGTCAATCAATTTGGAAACGACCTGAGGATATATTTCGTATGAATCTCAAATCGGTTATTTCTAGTCGTTTATTGCTCATGCTGAGTCTGACTGTGCCTGCTGCATTTTTATCTGCAGCGAGTGGAGCGGTTGCACAGCAAGCTACACAGCCTGGTATAGTTACGGCTAGTCAAAAAGTCCAACCGTTTATTACAGCACAAGTCAGACGTGATACTTTGCAAAATTTGCACAACACAAAATTGTCGCCAATTTTCCAAGGTAGTGATGGCGGTAAAGGGAAAGATGCTTCTGACAAAGGCAAAGATTCTTCCGATAAAGGTAAGGATGCTTGTGATTCTTGTCCTGATGGAGGATTATACAAAGGAATCAGAGAAAGCAATCCTCGGCCAGACGAGCAACCGATTCTGAATCAGCCAGGACGAATAGTCCCGTCAACTGTCCTGCTTAAAGGATCGCAGATTAGATAAAAAGCATTGCTGTGATTAAGAGTCAGAAGTTGGAATCGGGTTTCTGACTCCTGACTTCCTAATTTTCATGAGCATAAATCAGGGATTGTAAATATGGATTTAGTTATTGTCGGCGATCGCAGTGATTTTTTGGCGATCGCAGTTGTTAATTTAGCCAAAGAGCAAGGGTTTGTTGCCGAGATTCTCGATGTGTGTGCAGCCGCACAGTTGTTCACAGTCAGTATTGATTCTGGATGTGCAATTGTCACTCCTGATATTCCTCTGTTGCTACGGATGCCGGCACCATCTACCATCCGTGAAGACTTTGATGCTTCGTTTCAGTATGGTGAGTGTCTCGCAACTTTGTGGGCTGCTGCAGCGCTGATGAAATCAACTGTCATCAACCGTCCTACACCATTCAGCGCCTGGGGACGTGCATCAAATTCTACGGTACTCACTGAAGTCAGGGCTGGTTTGAGTCCAGAAGGCATGGAAGTCTTTTCCTTGCATCCTCCAGCTCCAGCACAGCAGCTAGTTAACCAACAATGGTATCTGCAAGATATGACAACATTTACAGATACCCCGTGGCCAGAAATTCCTGGAGGTGAAGGCCCTTATCGCGCTTACTACTCAGATTCTGAACCAGCTTACGAAATGGTGGTAGTTTTAGGCGAACAAGCTTGGCGTTCCACAACAGCCCCCCTAGAACATTTACAACTAGAAAGCCGTAGTATATCGGTGATGAAACCACTAGATATCACATTCGGTGTGGTTATCTGGAGCATTTCCCCCGATTTGGATCATGCTGTCCTATTTCGCGTCAATCCATTTCCCTCCCTGCAACAAGTACAGTTTGTTTGGCATTCCTTAGCACCAGCACTCATTCAGGCTTTTTTCCCATGATTTACGCTATTGGACTCGATTCAGATCGCACTTTTTGTCATTTTGTCTCTGAAGTTACTCAGCGTGGTATCCAGGTGCAAGCCATTAACCTGCGAGCTGTAGTTTTAGAAGGAGATTGGCACTTTACCCTCCCTGATGATGGATCGAGTTACATCAGTGTTGGCGAAGAAAAATTCCCACTTGATCCCAATGGTGCCTATTATTGCCGAATCATTGACCTTTCATCGGTGCAATCTGATTTGTCTCTGGCAATACGTTGGCGCGGTTTGATGGTAGCATTAACAGCGTGGTTAGAACACATTCCTGGTACAGTCATTCATCGTCCGGGCGATCGCTCCGATAACTTCTCTAAGCCACTACATGAATATTGTCTGCAATCTGCGGGTTTTCAAGTCCCAGCTAGCATCACCAGTTCCCATGCAGACAAATTAGCTGCCTTTGCTGCCAAATCACCAACAATTGTCAAAACAACATCCGGTGTTCGCGCTGACAGTCGGTTAGTACAACCAGAGGAATTTCTGGACTTTCATCCCTCCCAAGGGCCTGTACATTTACAAAGATATGTTGCTGGTGCAGATATCCGAGCGCATGTAGTTGGTAATAGTGTCCATGCTGAGTTGATTCAGTGTTCAGAAGTAGATTATCGTCAGTCATTTGAAGATGCTGATTATGTAGCTTTTCAATTACCTGAATCTTTATGTCAGCAAATTATTGCTGCAACTGCTGCTTTTGGGCTACAGTTTGCCGGTTGGGATTTTAAAGTAACTGATGATCATCAATTTTGGTGTCTAGAAGTTAACCCGATGCCAGGATATGATGGCTATGACAAAAGAGCTAATGGTCGTATTACTGATTCATTATTAGCAATGCTAATGAAGAGTGATGCTGCTGAAAATTCTGCCAGAGTTTTTTCTGTGCAACCCAAAATCCAGCCACAGGAAATTTTTGCAGAAGAAATTCTCATAGAAGAAATTTTGACAACAGAACAGTGTGAAAAGGTCTGGTATACTATTTATGAACTAAAGCAGCTTTGGATTCAAAGAGGTAAATCTAATTTCTTCACTTTAGGAGCAGCTAGCTATCTCGATTTTTCCGAACTGGCTGATATTAATGATGACTATTATAGTAGAGCTAAGAAATATAACCCAATTCTCCAGCAAAATTTTGGTTGGCTTTATCAACTAATTCAAGAAGCTCTAGAGCGGAACTTACAATCACCAATAAAATATACAGAAAATCTAGATATCCCAGGATTTCATATTTGGCAATACCCAGCAATTTTTACGCAGCCAACAGCATCAATTCATTTTGATTTGCAATATCAAAACCACAAATGGCAAGATGTTAACGAAGTCGATTTTAGCCGTTCAATTTCATTTACCTTACCTATTAAACTTCCCAGATGTGGCGGTGGCTTGAATGTGTGGAATTTAAAATATGAGGAATTTGTCGAAGCTTATAATCAAGGTCTTGTAGTGCAAGTAGAAGAAATGCTCAGTTCGAGAAAACAAACTTTTCATCCTTACAAAGTGGGCAATCTAGTAATACACTCTGGTCATTCACTCCATCAAATTGCACCAGTTGAGCAAGTTTATGTAGATGATGAGAGAATTACCTTACAAGGGCATGGAATTTACTGTGATGGTGAATGGCAACTATATTGGTAATATAAATGAGAAAATCAACAATTTACATATGTCTATCCAAGTTTACGGAATACCTAACTGTGGAACCTGTAAAAAGGCTCTGAAGTGGTTGCAAGATAATAATGTTGACTATGATTTTATTAACACTAAAGAAAATCCACCTAATTCTGAGATAGTCCAAAATTGGGTCAAGTCTTTGGGTAATTTGCCCATGAGAAATACTTCCGGTCAATCCTATCGTGCTTTGGCTGAGGATAAAAAGACTTGGAGTGATGAGCAGTGGATTGAGGCATTTGCTAATGATGCGATGCTGCTTAAACGTCCCCTATTTGTGAAGCATGGAACGGCAGTATTAGTAGGCTTTAAAGATAAAGAAGAAGTAATACGAGAAAAATTAGGAATTTAAGCTATGGTTATGTTAAGAAATTCTCTTTATATATAGCGGTTCTCGGTCGGATGCAACACAATCGAGGGCGGGAAAACCCATTAGTGTCAACTTAAGCAACAGATGGCTTATTGCAGAGCTTACCTACCCGCCGGGGAATGAATTCGCAGGCTAATAGCTCAAGTCTACTGAAGTAGACTAGTACCGCAAGGCGGAAGTCAAAAGTCAAAAGTCAAAAGTCAAAAGTAATATGGAGTAAGCTTTTTAGCGATTGAGAATGGTCTGCTTATTTCCGCCGCACTGTACTAGGGATTTGTGAGAATTTTGAGTCATTTTTAGATGACTTTTGCTATGAGACTCAGAATTCATTCTGAGGCGGGACAAGGGTTTCACGTTAAGTTGACACGTATGTATGGGCTTTGGGATTTAAAACTGGATCTCGCTGATTTGAAAACCGCTGTATCAATTAGATAAATCCTTGTGTAATTTGGCATTGAATCGCTGCCATAATCCTAATCGCTTATTTTTAGCGTTGGCTTCTGCTATTAAAAATTGCGTTTTATTTTCATCGCAGTTGTATAAGGAATCTTGATCGACAACGGCTTTACCTTCTTCGACTAAACGGAGATTTATTGAGCGATTATCTAAAAATACTTCGCCAACGGTGCGATCGCTCTGATCTTTTTCTATAGCCTTGACAACCACTGGGATACCTGGTGGTAGTAGTTCTTTGAGTCTCTGGGTTGCGGCTAAATTATCGCTGCGTTGAGCTACAGGTGGTGTCTTAATACACGCTAGTTTGACTATCGCTGTTTGCCCCACATCATTTTTCACACGAATTGTATCTCCGTCTGTAACGCCAACTATCGTCCCCAATACTAAAATTAACTGAAGTAAAGCCATTGATTTTTTAGATAAAAATTATACATTTTGTGGTAGTGTTTTCCGAGACTACCTAGGAAGACTCGATTTTATTTGAGGAATTGGGGTATTGCTTGTGATTTAACTCACAAGCTGGTAAAAGTTAATAATGTCCGAAATTGTCATAATTGACTGTCTTGCTAGAGAGAGCAAGGAAATTTAAGATTGATGCGATTGTCTGTATGAGGCTTTTATTTAGCGCTAAAGCGTTACGGCGCATTGTGGGAATGAAATACATCAAAGGGCATGTAGGGGTGGGGTTTCCCCGCCCTTACCGTGCGATCGCTACACTTACGGTTAAATTACGCCACCGTATTTTACGTGAAAGTTGTAGCGGGCACTACTTGCTGAATAACTGCGTCGAGTATTTAGGTGTGAACTTTCTGCTTCAGTCTTTCTGAGGCAAAAATTTTGATGTGCCGGATTAAATGAAAAACTACTAATTAATCAATAACTTTAGTAAGCATAAATACCAATAAAATATATGAAATGTAGATTTGACCACGAAAATAGGCGAACTCAAGGTTGGCGGCGATCGCTGAAAATTTTTTTACCAGCCTTGTTTTTGCTGTCATTTTTGGCGACATTCTTGCTGAACAACTTCCATCCAGCGATCGCCCAACTACCCCGTCAGGAAATTCGCGGAGTTTGGCTAACCAACAATGATATCGATATCCTCAGAGAACGTACTAAAGTCCAAGAAGCTGTAAGCCAACTACGGCAGTTGAACTTCAACACAGTCTATCCTGTAATTTGGAATTCTGGCTATGTGATGTATCCCAGTGCGATCGCACAACGCACTGGGATTCAACCCTTTGTCCTACGAGGTACAGATGGACATGATATTCTTGCAGACTTAATTAACCAAGCTCATCGTCATGGATTACTCGCAATTCCCTGGTTTGAGTTTGGTTTTATGGCTCCTCCAACCTCAGAACTAGCATTGAATCATCCGGAGTGGTTCACCCAAAAACGAGATGGCAGTCAAACTTCTATTAGTGCGGCTGGTGAAGTGATGTGGCTCAATCCCTTCCATCCACAAGTGCAGCAATTTATTAGCAGTCTCGTGCTGGAAGCCATTACTCAATATGATGCTGATGGCATTCAGTTCGACGATCACATGAGTTTGCCTCACGAATTTGGCTACGATAAATACACCGTGGCGTTGTACACCCAAGAAACTAAAAATCCTCCCCCAAGCAATCCCCAAGATCAAGCATGGATGCGTTGGCGGGCAGATAAAATCACTGCATTCATGGTACAACTCAACCAAGCTGTGAAGGCAAGAAAACCCAATGCGATTTTCTCGGTTTCTCCCAACTACTACAACTTTGCTTACAAGTTTCAACTGCAAGATTGGCTTAACTGGGTGCGGCTGAATATCGTAGACGAGCTAATTGTGCAAGTTTATCGCCCGAAGTTGCAAAGTTTTATCGAAAAGATTTCCCTCCCCGAAATGCAAGAAGCACAACAAAAAATTCCCACCGGAGTTGGCATTATGGCAGGGTTAAGAAATAATCCCGTTTCTATACAACAAATTAAAGCCCAAGTTCGGGCTGCTCAAGAACGCGGCTTGGGTGCTGTCTTCTTCTACTACGAAAGCCTCTGGGAACATAATTCAGAGTCTGTCGCTGAACGGCAAAATGGATTACAGTCCCTCTTCTTCTCTCCAGCACTTCGTGCTAGAACACCATAATGACATTAAGGAACCGGCGCAGAAGTAATAGACACAGTAGGCTTAAGCTGATGCGCGCCTAAACTAAAATCCTCACGAAGAAGGCTTGTCAAGAGTCAACCCTTCCCTTCTCCTGCAGAGACGCTGCGCGTAGCAAGATCCACGAAGTGGTACGACTAAGCTCAGGGCAAGAAGTCAAGAGTCCAAGCTAGTGGTTTGTCAATTTTGTTTTGAGGGGTTTTTGGTAGTGCGGGCCGAAAAGCCCGCGTGAGCGAGACGCTCACACTACAGTCCCTCATTTCAACCCTGACAGACTACTAGGATTTGACCTTGGACTCTTGACCTTTGACAAACTCAGCGCGAAATATACAATTTAAGTGCGTAACAGCTTATCTGCAAATACTTAAGCTGCTTTTAGTGATATTTGACGCACGGGTATTTGCAGTACAAACTTTGTGCCTTGTTGTGGTGTGGAGTCGCAGTGAATTTTACCGGCATGTTTCTCAACGACAATTTGATAACTGATGGATAAACCTAAACCCGTACCTTTGCCTATAGGCTTTGTAGTAAAGAAGGGGTCAAATAATCGTGAATGGATCTCCTCTGGTATACCACAGCCGTTATCTGCGATCGCTATTGATATCCAATTTTCATCCATCATTTGAGTAAAAATGGAAATAATATTAGGATTGGCACTAATTTCGTCACTGGAACGTCCCTGATTTGATGTTTCTAAAGCATCAATAGCATTGCCCAGTAGATTCATGAATACCTGATTGAGTTGACCAGGATAACATTCAATCATAGGCAATTGACCATAATTTTGCACCACCTGAATCTCTGGGCGGTGGTTATTCGCTTCTAGGCGATGTTGCAAAATCAATAAAGTGTTATTCAGCCCTTCATGAATATCCACCATCTTGAATTCAGCTTCATCCAAGCGAGAAAAGTTGCGGAGAGATAAAACAATTTCCCGGATTCGAGTTGTCCCTATCCGCATAGATTGCAGAATTTTTTGTAAGTCCTCAGTGAGAAAATTGAGGTCAAGTTCGTCTAATAAATCCTGGAGTGGCTGTAGTGGTTCGGGATAGTATTGCTGATAATTTTCTACCAATTTTAGTAAATCACGGGTATAATTGTCTACATATTCTAAATTACCGTGAATAAAATTAACTGGGTTATTGATTTCATGAGCAACACCTGCTACTAGTTGTCCTAAACTGGACATTTTTTCACTTTGTACCATTTGCGCCTGGGTACGATGTAGTTCTTCTAGTAGGTCTTTCAGGTAAGTATTTTTCTCACTCAACTCTTGAGTGCGTTCTACAACCTTTTGCTCTAAAACTTCTTGGGCTTGTTGTTGCTCTTGCAATAGATGTTTGACAGAACTAATCAGTTGATTGAAAGAACTGGCGAGGCTACCAATTTCATCGTTACTGATGATGTCGGCTTGCAAATCGAAGTTAGATTCTTTGAGCGATCGCTTTGCTAAATAGGTTAAATTATGGATAGGTTGAGCAATGTTGCGACTGGTGATCACAGCCAAAGTAATAGCGATCGCTGTTGATATTACTATACTGATGATGATGATGCGCGAGCGAAAATTTCTGGCTTGATCAAGTTGGAACAGCGCTTGATTTCTTTGTTTAAAACTAGCTTGTTTAAACCGAATTAAATCTTCTGATAAGCGTTCAAACTTGATGCGGATTTGGATAGCTTCTGCTTCAGTTAGAGCAGCTAATACCTTTTGTGGTGATTGGGTAATTTGCGCTGGGTTTAAGTTCTGCGGGTCGATTCGCCGCCAAAGAGAAGTAGTAAACTGAATATATGCTTCAGTGGTGGCTCTATAATCTTGAACAAGTTGCTGAATTTGCTGCGACTCAATCGCCGATTGTGTAGAGTTATTACTAGTAGAGACTTGGAGTTGTGCTAATAAATCCTTGACTCGATTCACATCGTTAGTAAATTTACCAGTTTCGTAGCGAAACCAAATCGAATCTGTGAGTGTTGCTAATAGTTGTTGGGGATGCGATCGCACCAATAGAGTCATCACAGTTAATTCATTGATGAGACTATTTTGAGCATCTGCAATTCGTATTTGCTCTTGTGCTTTGCGTTGCGAAAAATCTCCAACTATTAACCCTATTCCTGTTCCCAAAATAGCAATACTAATTGCCAAACCATAACCGTAACCAATTTTTTTAGCAACACTTAAGTTAGCAATCAGATGTTTTCCCCAATCTAGAATTGATAGTTTTTTTACTAGCTTCATGACTTATCAATTCCTTGATTAAATAAATTTGTCCTGTCCAATTGCCTGATACACTTCTCGAAGTACGTCAAAATCCGCATCATTACCCAACACTACCTTGGCATTTTTGAACCTCACAGATAAACTTTTTACAGAATCAATTGCTTGCAAAAGTTGCTCTTTACCGCTCAAAATGCGTGATTGTATCTGAGCAACTACTGCTGGTTCTAACTGACTATTCAATACAAAAACATCACCTGGAAGCTGTTTTCCTTGAGCAATTATCGGATACTCTCGCTCCGTAGCACCTGCATTTGCCAAAGCGATTTTGTATCTGTGAAATGGTCTGACTATAGCATCAACTCTTTTAGTTTTGAGCATATTCAAACTGTCATCTCCTGACATGATAATCTTCAAGTCTGTTTGAGGATTTAAGCCCGCATCAATCAACAACTTAGAACCAGCTATATGAGCTGCTGTAGAACCTAACTTCCACATATCAATTTTTTTACCTTTCAAGTCAGGCGGTGATTTGATATTGCTATCAGCACGAACCACAATCACAGCATGATAACCAGGACGTGTCAGGCTAATCACTGGAACCGCATTGGTTCTGGCACGAATCACAACATATTCTGATGGTCCGGCCCAAACTAAATCTACTTGATTCGATTGCAAAGCAGAGGCTGCCATAAAATAGTCTTGTACTGGGAAAAACTCCACTGATGTTGCCAAAACCTTCTCTAAAGCTACCCGGAATGGTTCATAATCTTGCTGTAATTCTGTCAGTCCATTAGCATCGGTAACGGCGAATCTCAACTTGGTTGGCAGATTAACTCTAGTAGCAGAATCAGAATTAGTAGAGGAATTTGTAGTTGCACTACAACCAATAATTAAAAGACAAGAATACTTCAATAAATTTCGTCGTTTCATTTGATTTAGGGAATGGGGCATGGGGAAATAATCAACGACTCTTGCCTATTTGCCTATTACATCAAAGAGTTATTGAATAACCTTTTCTTGTCCAATAGCTTGATAGGCTCTACGAATCATGTCGAAATCTGCATCAATGGCAGCAGTCATTGTTGCACCCTGAAATTTGGCTAATGCTTCAACTGATAAAATGGCTTGCAAGAGCAGATCTTGCTGTTTGATCATTCTTGAACCAATAGCTTCGGTGATTTGAGATTCTAGTTGGCTGCTGACAGCAAACACATCACCAGGTAAGGGTGGCCCTTGAGCTAGTAATAAAAATTCGCTCTCTGAGAGTTTATCTACTTTTAATCGATTTCTATACTCAGCAAGTGACATAGATTGAGCATCAACAGCACCAGTTTTCAGTTTCTGCAAGCTGCTGGTATTTAATGCAATGATTTTAATTTCTGAGGGTTGGATACCTGCATCTACTAGCAGTTCTACAGCACCTAGATGACTAGCAGCACCACCCATGCGCCAGACATCAAGGGTTTTTCCTTTTAAATCTTTGAGAGATTTAATTTTACTCTTTGCAGAGACGACAATTACTGTGTTATAGTTGAGCCGCTCTAGCCTGACCACAGGTTTAGCCTGTGCCCTAGCACGTAAAATTACGTATTCTGATGGGCCTGCCCAGGTAAGGTCTACTTGACCAGAAAGCATGGCTGGTGCTGTGGCTAATATATCTTCTACAGGGAAAAACTCTATTTTGGTTTCCAGAACTTTTTCCAATGCGGCGCGGAAGGGTTCATAATTCCCTTGCAATTCTTTGATTCCTTTAGCATCGGTAATACTAAAGCGTAATTTTTCCGGGATTTTTACTTGAGATGTTGAGGAATGAGTATTAGTTGCAGCACTACAACCAGCCGCAAATAGTAGGAAAGACCAGAGGAATTTACGTCGCTTCATAGTTTATTTAATAAGAATTTTTCAGTAATCACACAAGGACTAAAATCCTCACCACAAACCCTGCCAAAATAATGGTGTTGTCTGACAAACTTAGAGTACCCAGTGATGATGAAGAGATCACAGAAAAACCAACAAGGTACTCATATAGAGGTTTTCTGATCGGTGGGGTACAGTTTTAAATCGCAAAGCTTGTGGGGGCAGGGGTTCCCTCCGTTGAGTGCAGTGGTGTTTGAGGAACGTAGCAAGATCCCCTAGGGTAAACCAACAAAGCCAAGACAATGCTGGGTGACGCTGCAAGTTCTCTAAAAGAGTACGCAAAGCCCATTAGTGTCAACTTAACGTGAAAACGATGTCCCGCAAGGAACTTCCGTTCCTTGCTAATAGCTAAAGTAATCTAAAGATTACTAAATATCCTCCAAAATCTTGAGTCTACTTCAGTAGACTTTAGCTATTAGCCAGAGAATTCATTCTCTGGGGGGTGAGGAGGCCCGCAGTGAAGCTATTTCTAGCTTAAGTTGACACCAAAGCTCAAAGCCTCAACCCAATCTTGTATCTTAAAAGAGGTACTTACTACTTACCTCATAAAACTTAACGTGATCAACCATTTTGCCGTTAAACAGCAACATTCATGATTGAACACTGATATTTAACTTGATTTTTACATAACTCCAACAGTTGCAATATTTTCAAAACACCTATTTTTGCTAATTTAGGTTCAATTAAAAAATATTTTTCCAAATAACTTATATAGTAACTCTCATTCTCCTCTGGAGTTAAATCTGGATTCACTCTGACTACAAAATCATAGTCTTGTATTGTCTTGTTCTTGCCATTGCAGTTACCTGCTGTTAAATCGATTTTAGTAGAGTTATATTCTAGAAAACAATGGATTTCGGGGATGTAATTTAACCCGTAAGGCTGAATAATATCATTGATACCCGTGACAATTTCGTCATTTAGTTGGTAAAAGCCAAGGTTTTTATATAAGTCTATTTCTAATTCTTGAGCTAATCTAGCAATTACTCCGTGTTTTGTGGTGCAAGTACCACAATTTTCTGCAAAAATAATTAGGGAGTTTTCATTTTTTGAATTCAAACCATAGGGTAAGTTTTTTACCCAGTAACAAGCTTCACAAAGAGTTATAATCCCAAGTTCAAGGAATTTTTCAGACACAACTCCTTTATGCTGGATATTGATGTTTGGCAGTAATTCAATTGAGTTCATGATTTTATTTATGTTAGGCTTATATAAGACTAATATTTGATTTTTAAATTAAACATAGGGTGGGCATTACCCACCCTACAAATACTTATATTTTTTCAAAAATCAAACTGCATTCCTATAGCTTGATTGGGGAATTTAATTCAGAAATGTAATTAAATTGCTAACTCTTTCTTTAATTTCATCTCGAACTTTACGGAAAACCTCGATAGATTTGTCTTTTGGATCTTCAAGTTGCCAATCTTCAAACAACTCTCTTGACACCCACGCTTCAGGTAAATTCACACCGCAACCACATAAAGAAATCACCGCGTCGTAATCTTCAGGGTGGAAATTATTTAAAGATTTAGAAGTTTGATTGCTGATATCAATACCAATTTCTGACATAACTTCTACCGTAATTGGATCTACTGTACTCACGTCTAAACCTGAACTAGAGACAATAATTTTGCCATTTCCTAATATGCGTGCAAAACCTTCCGCTATTTGCGAACGGCGGGAGTTATGAGTGCAAACAAACATGATTCGTTTCATGATGTTGTTGATATTTTAGTTAAGCCGGGAATTTTTCTATAGTTATGAGCGGCAGCTACCGCCGCTCAAATTTCTCTGTGTAGTTAGATTTTTCTTCTATGCACAACAAGGTTTTTCCGTCGTCAATACATTCTTTTCTGGTGCTATGTCTGCGATTTTTACTACAAATACTTCCCATTTATTACCATCTGGATCTGTTACCCACACCTTATCTTGCAAAGCGTAGCAACATTCAGTATTTTCTTCGGTGAATAATGCTAATCCTGCTTCTTCAAACCTTTGTATGGATGCTTGTACTTCTTGTGTACTTTCAACCTGTACACCTAAATGAGACAACGCACCACCTGTCTGCACAGTTGTAGCTAAATTCAATGTCAGGTTTAAGGCTGGATTGGGAATATCAAACTTAGCGTAGTCGGTTTTATATTTCACAGGTGCTACGCCAAACATTGCTTGATAAAATGTTACAGATTTCTCAATATTGGTAACATTCAAAGCTACATGAGTTTTGAGAACTGTCATGGTTTTCACTCCTTTTGATTGTTTTAAATAGTACCTTTATTTGTGCCGTGGGGCGATGAAACTTGGAAAAAACGCTTTCTGAACCAGAAGGATAAACTGACCAAACTAATTAACACAGGAACTTCCACCAACGGGCCAATTACGGTAGCAAAAGCCACACCAGATTTTATCCCAAAGACTGCAATAGCAACAGCGATCGCTAATTCAAAGTTATTCCCAGCCGCCGTAAATGCCACACTTGCAGCTTTTGTATACTCGGCTCCAATTTTCCATGCCATGTAAAAGCTAGTTAAAAACATGAACAGGAAGTAAATAATTAGCGGTATCGCAATGCGAACAACATCGAAGGGAATTTGCACAATTAAATTCCCCTTGAGGCTAAACATCACCAGGATGGTAAATAACAGAGCCATCAAAGTAATGGGACTAATTTTAGGAATAAATTCATGATGATACCACTGCTTACCTTTGGCTCTAACTAAAAGCACGCGAGTGATAAATCCAGCAAGAAATGGAATACCTAAATAGATAAAAACACTATTAGCAACTTCCCCAATACCAATGTTGATTACACTGCCTTTAAAGCCAAATAAAGGTGGTAAAACCGAGATAAAAAACCAGGCATAAACGCTATAAAACAAAACTTGAAAAATACTGTTAAACGCTACGAGTCCGGCTGTATATTCAGCATCACCTTTAGCCAGTTCGCTCCAGACAATTACCATTGCAATACAAGGCGCTATTCCCACCATGATTAAACCAGTCATATATTCTGGATAATCATGTAGAAACAGCATGGCAAGTGTAAACATCATTACCGGGGCAATCACCCATGTCTGTATTAAAGATAAAGCCAGAATTTTAGGATTGTGAAATACATCTCCTAACTCTTCATATTTTACCTTTGCTAATGGCGGGTACATCATGAGAATTAAACCAATAGCGATTGGTATGTTAGTAGTTCCTACTTGAAATTGATTAATAAATGCTTCTAATTTCGGGAAAAAATAACCCAGACTGACCCCAATAGCCATTGCTAGAAAAATCCACAAAGTTAGAAAGCGGTCAATAAAAGAAAGGCGTTTTGAGGTGGATTTTGTCATTAATATTCCTCTGTTTTTAACTGTTAACTGTTAACTGTTAACTGTTAACTGATTTAATCTCCGTCTCCGGCTTTCCAGGCGATCGCTTTACTTGGTTGAGGATTTGGTAGCTTCAGTGTAACTACTGCTGCTACTAGTACAAAAAACATCGATACCCACAGGCAACCCACTAAGCCAAACATCTGATAAACCAGCCCAGATAATACAGTTCCGACCAATCGACCACCAGAGTTAGCCATGTAATAAAAGCCGACATTCAGTGCCACTTTGTCATCATCGGTAAATGCCAAAACTAGGTAGGAATGAACTGCTGAGTTGAAAGCAAACACCACACCAAAGATCAGGAGTCCACCAACGATCGCTATATTTGCAGGTACGCCAAGTTGGAGAGAAAGAGCGATCGCTGCAGGAACTGCTGTTAAAGTAAATGTCCAGAACTGAATGGTTTTGGCTTGCGGCGGACGGCCCGAACCAAATTGCTGGATTAACGTTGGTGCTAGTGATTGAATCATACCGTAGCCAATCACCCAACAAGCCAAGAATCCCCCAACCTGATAAAACGACCAGCCTAAAATACTACGTAAAAATACTGGTAAACCCACTACAAACCAGACATCACGAGAACCAAAGAGAAAGAATCGCGCCGCCGAGAGAATATTAATTTCTTCGCTCTTAGAAAACAGTTGGCTAAACTTAATTTTCTTCTTGATTTTGCCCATCCCTTTCGGCAGCATTAGCCCAGAGAACATAATTAAGGAAAGTCCCACTGCCATAATCCACAGGGAATTGATGAAGCCAACTGAAGCCAGCAGAGCGCTACCGATAAAAAAGCCAACCCCTTTCAGAGCATTCTTGGAACCAGTTAGCACTGCTACCCATTTAAATAGAGACGACTGAGCATCTTGAGGCACCACCAAGCGAATGGCGCTTTTAGAACTCATCTTGGTTAAGTCTTTCGCAATCCCAGAAAACGCCTGAGCCACCATCACATAGAGGACTGCAAGCCACTGTGCCCAATTTGGATTGAGGAATGACAGCATGACTAGAGAGAAAATCTGTAGTCCAATCCCTGTATAAAGCGTCACTTTTAGACCAAATTGAGAACCAATCCAGCCGCCGAAAAAGTTTGTGACAACTCCGAAGACTTCATAGAACAGAAACAAAAAGGCAATTTGGAGCGGGGTATAACCAATTTTGTTGAAATAGAGCAGCACCAGCATTCGGAGCGCTCCATCAGTCAGGGTGAAGCCCCAATAAGCCAGCGTCACCAGAATATAGTTCTTGAAATTAGCGCGAGAAGCTGTAGTAGAAGCCATGAGGGAATGGGGAGGTGGGGAGAGAGATGAGGATGATGAGGGAGATAGGAGAAATAACTATTGCTCTATTGCCTAATTCCTAAGACTCAAAGCCACCTTACGGGCGAGTTCAACCATGCGGTTCGCATAGCCCCATTCGTTGTCATACCAAGCGAGTATTTTCACTTGCGTCTCATCCACCACCATTGTGGAGAGGGCATCAATAATAGAAGAGCGAGGATCGTCTTTATAGTCGATAGATACCAAAGGACGTTCTTCATAGCCCAGAATGCCTTTGAGTGGTGCTTGCTCAGAAGCCGCTTTCAAAAGGCTATTAATTTCTTCTACCGTCGTGGGGCGCACAACCTCAAATACACAGTCTGTCAAAGAAGCGTTGAGCAGTGGTACTCGCACCGCCAAACCATTCAGCTTGCCGTTGAGTTCGGGATAAATCAGTCCGATCGCTGTGGCTGAACCGGTTGATGTGGGAATTAACGATAAACTAGTCGCCCGCGCCCGACGCAAATCCTTGTGAGGTGCATCAACGATGGTTTGAGTGTTGGTGTTGTCATGGATTGTGGTGATAATTCCATGTTTAATACCCAAGCCTTCATGAATCACCTTGACAACTGGGGCTAAACAGTTGGTGGTACAGGAAGCAGCAGTTAACAGATGATGTGTATCAGGTTGATATAGATGATCATTGACTCCCATGACAATATTTAGCGCTCCTTCCTTCACCGGAGCCGCCACAATTACCTTCTGTACGCCTCGCTTGAAATAAGGATCAAGGGTTGCAGTTGTCCGAAATTTCCCGGAGGATTCCAGCACCAAATCCACACCTAACTCTTCCCAAGGAACTTCACCCGGTTGGGAATACTCGCTAAAGCTGAGGGATTTACCATCAATCAAAACGCGATCGCCCTCGGCTTCTACCTCCGGTGTCCAACGCCCGTGAACAGAATCAAATTTCAATAAATGCGCTGCTGTTACAGCCCCACCTTTAACTTCATTGATATGGACAAACTCTAATTCCGGCCAACCCCAAGCAGCCCGCAAAGCCAGCCGTCCAATCCTACCAAATCCGTTGATTCCCACACGAATTTTCATCAGTTTTCTTACCATTAATTAAATACAAAACCATCGAAATCTCAAAACCCTCTTCATCTCTGCGTCTCTGCGTCTCTGCGTGAAAAAAACATCCCCCAAATATGCAACACTAAAACTGTTTTTGTTTGCGTAATAATTCGCCAATCGTCAAATCTAGTTCTGATTTCCCAGCAAATACTGTTCCGGCTTTGCCTTTATTTAAATGAACATAACCAATTTGGTAAGCTTCTGGTGGTAAAGGTATATAACCGACAGAAATAGCTGTTTTTGATGCGTTGCGAACATAGAAATCTACAAACTTGTATACTGCACCATTTTGTTGAGTAGACCAAGGATTGACGTAGATTAATAAGGGTCGAGAAAGTGGTTGATATTTGGCTTTTTCTACAGTTTCTCGTGATGGTAAAACTGCACCTTTGCCATTGTTAACTGCCAGCACTTTTAACTTATTTTGGTTGGCTTCGTAATAAGAAAACCCAAAGTATCCTAAAGCATTCGGGTCTTTACTGATACCATCAACTAAGACGTTATCATCTTCGCTAGCGGTGTAATCTTTGCGGCTGGCTCTGGCTTTACCTACAGTTGCTTGTGTAAAGTAGTCAAAAGTACCAGACTTATCTCCAGCGCCATATAAATTCAGTGGGCGATCGGGCCAAGATGCCCGTACTTGGTTCCAACGGGTGATTTTTCTTTCAGCCGCAGGTTCCCATATTTTTTTCAATTCTTCGACGGTGATGTCTTTTGCCCAGTCGTTTTGAGGATTAACAGCAATAGTCAGGGCATCAAAAGCTACGGGTATTTCTATGAATCTGATGCTATTTTTATTACAGGCTGCCATCTCTTCGGTGGTAATTGGTCGAGAGGCGTCGCTGATGTCTATTTGTCCAGCACAGAATTTTTCAAACCCGCCACTGGTACCGGAAAACTTGACTTCAATTTGGGGGCTATTTTTGGCGGTGGTTTGATATTGTTTGGCGATCGCATCCGTAATTGGATATACAGTACTAGAACCGTCTATTTTGATCGCTGCTACTTTTCCAGAATCAGCAACCTCTGCCGCTTTTTGCGACTGCTGAGTTTGATCTGATGAATTCGATGTAGATGTACAGCTGGATACTAACGCGAACATCCCCAACGCGAGAGCCAATTGTGTTGCTACTGCGTTCATTGACCTCACCTATATGACTGAGATTAAAGGTACATCTCTATCATTTCAAAAAAAATTGATATGTCAATCACCAGTGAGGCAATATATACAAAAATTCATCAAAAAAACTTGATGGGTTAAGAAGGCTTATTGCAGGGAGTTGCAGGTAATATCTGACTCAAGCGGCAATAATCGGCTAGATACTGCTCTAAAGCCGCAAATTGAGGTAAATTCAGGCTGTAATAAATCCAGCGTCCTTCTTGGCGGGAGTTGACTAAACCAGCTTCCTTGAGGGTTTTGAGGTGAAATGAGAGTTTTGACTGATTGACTCCCAACGCATCACACAAGTCACAAACACACAGTTCTCGCTGTCGCAGCAGTTCTATCACCCCAATTCTGAGGGGATCGGAAAGGGCATGAAAGCCGGCAACAATTAAATGAGGGATGGTAGTTGAGGAGGTTGGCATTAATTACAGCGTGATAAAGGTTATCTCTATTCTGAACCAGAGATCACAACTTCTGGTTGATCGCAGATACTAGCTTGTTTAAATCTGTGCAAAGCTTCACTATCCGGGCGACTAGAAGTCGCGGCTACACAGACAAAACCCACACTTCGACAAGCTCAGTGACCGCCTGCGGGGGTTAAAAACCCTTGATTTTGTATTAGTCCACGTAGGTGGACTTTGCTTGTGTAGTAGCGAATTCTATTCGCCCAATACTTGAAAAACATCCTCTAATTTCCTTGATTGGAACTTTTCACATTTTCTAACTCGGTTAGCGACAAACCAGTAAACTCGCAAATTGTGCGATCGTCAACCAGCCCCAACATCTTTCTGGCGATCTCATAGGTTTTTTCTTGCTTACCCTCTTCACGTCCCTCCTCACGTCCTTCCTCACGTCCCTGAGATAGAGCTTTGGTAATTGCGCCCTTCTGATCCTGAATAAAAATCTCGCGTTTTTCTTGATCTTCCAACTCATCAAGACTGAGATTTGCTTGATTGGCAATGTTAAAAGCCTTTTTGATCTCAGGGATATCGTCCAGATTAACGGGAATTTCTTGTAAACTTCTCGCATTATTCAAGAAATACAGCCATTTATCGACTATCGTTTCTAATTGCGATAACTGCTTCTGGAATTTTGGCAGTTCCACAAAAATCAATTCAATATCGTAAATCGGATAATCGATCAGATAATCTTTCTCTTTTAAAATGAATTTTGAGATCACACCATTCAATTCTACAAACATGACAAAATCGGTAATCGTTAAGGCAATTACGGGATTCAGCAGGTTATATCCTTGTCCAGATATTAATTGAGTGGAATAAGACTTAGCTGCATTATATAAAATTCTTTTTTCAAATCCTTCTACATTCAGGACTTGCATTTCGATAATTACAGTGCTTTGCTCACCAGTTGCAGCATTGCTAATCTTCGCTTTGATATCTAGATAAGTATCCTTAACGCCGCGAATTTTTGGAGCAAGATAGGGATTGAGGATTTCTAAATCTTGAATTATATGCTGTTCTTCATAAATTAAGGCATTGAGAAAACTAATCAAAATATCTTTGCTATCTTCTGAACCGAAGATTTTCTTGAAAGCAAAGTCAATCTTGGGATTGATGAAGATCATAGATTTACATTGAAAGCTTGCCTAGCTAATATTATATCCTGGCTTCCTCATGTTCTAAATATGGATTCATTCCTGGAAATATCACAGCCATAGTTTAAACTCCTGATTCTGAACCAGAGATCACTGCTTCTAGTTGATAATAAACACCAGTTTGTTTAAATCTGTGCAAAGCTCCACCGAGGCGATCGCACTTTGTCAACACTTATCTTAACCCCTGCTGCCGCAATAATGCATCCACCCAAACTGCATCTGATTCTGATAGTGTTGGGACTGGTTCTTGACTATAATCTATAACCAAATCATAATCATAAATTTCATATACTTGATTCAACAATGTTTGTAAATCTATCACTGGTTCACTATCACCAGAACGCAAAGGTAGGGGAAAAGAAGGGATTACATCTGGTAAATTAAAAGCATATAAATCAGCGACAGGACGACGATTTCCCAGGGCAACTAAAATCCGATAATCACTCTGAATATGATCGCCAAACATTGGCATGGGTTCGCCTTTGCGTAATAAATCGATTTCTAATAAATTGGTGCGACTGCCTAATACCTGTGCGCGTTTTTCTTCATAAGTGCGTCTCCCCTTACCTGGACGTTTATTAGTAGGAGAAAGAATTTCAATTGTCGTTACTAATTGTTCTGTGCCTACTTCTTTTACTTCTAAATATCCTTCTTTGATAGTGATAGGTATTGGCACTGTAACCTTTACAGGTTCGGGTGTTGGTGTAGCAACTGCTACATTAATATTTTTGATATCATTGGCATTTTGCCGATTTTTCACTATCACATCAGGAATCCCCACAAGTAGGGAACTATCATCTGTGGTTTCATACATCCGCACTTCAACAGCGACTCGATATTTAGGGCGCAGTCGATGGGATAAAAATCTAGCGATTTCACTAATTAGCAAGTGATGTAATCCAGGAAATAATTCAGGATGTTCTAAATATGGGTTCATTCCTGGAAATATCGCGGGCATAGTTTAAACTCCTGATTCGGAACCAGAGATCACAGCTTCAGGTTGATAGCGGATACCAGCTTGTTTAAATCTGTGCAAAGCTTCACCTAGGCGATCGCAATCTGCAATCAAGCTAATGCGTACATACCCCTCACCCGCTACGCCAAAAGCATTTCCGGGAGTCACCACAACGCCTGTTTGTTGCAAGACATTCAGGGCGAAATCTGTAGAACCTTGACCCACAGGACATTTCACCCATAGATACATGGTAGCTTTAGTTTTGGGAACATCCCAACCCAACTTACCTAATCCTTCTATGAGAAAGTCGCGGCGGGTGCGGTAGCGCTGCTGTACTTCATGCAAGTAGACATCTGGGAGTTGCAGGGCAGTTTCGGCGGCTGTTTGCAAGGCGGCAAAAATACCATAATCTAAGTTAGTTTTTAAAGTCCGCAAACCTTGAATTACGTGGCGATTTCCCACCACAAACCCCACACGCCAACCAGCCATATTGTAGGTTTTCGATAAGGTGTGAAACTCGACACCGATGTCTTTCGCGCCAGGAATTTCTAACAAGCTGGTGGGTTGATAACCATCAAAAGCTAACTCGGCGTAACACAAATCATGTACCAGCAAAATTTCATATTTGCGGGCGAAGGCGACGATTTCTTCAAAAAATTCACGGGGGGCGGTGGCGGCGGTGGGATTGCTGGGATAATTGAAGTACAGTATTTTGGCTTTTCTCGCAACTTCGTCGGGAATGGCGGCTAAGTCAATTAACCAATCATTTTCTGGCTTGAGAATTAAGCTGTAGACTTGTCCCCCAGCAATTACAGGGCCACGAAAATGGGCGGGGTAGGCGGGAGAGGGTACGAGAACGACATCGCCTGGGTTGATATAGGCGATCGCTAAATGGGTTAATCCTTCTTTAGAACCGAGTAGGGGTAAAGCCTCGCTATCAGGATCGAGAACCACATCATAACGACGACGATACCAATTAGTGATGGCGCGGCGGAAACTGGCTGTCCCTTCAAAAGGCGGATAACCGTGATTGGCGGGATCTTGCAAAGCCGCGATCGCCGCTTCAACTACTGGTTGTGGTGTCGCGCCATCGGGGTTTCCCATCCCCAAATCAATCAAATCCAACCCTTGTTCTCGTGCTTTTGCCTTTAGTTCATCTAAACGGGCAAACACATAAGGTGGTAGCTTTTGTATACGTTCTGCTGGGACAATCCAATCGAAACTCATTCCTCAACCTCGTCACTCATTCCCATAACTGAAACTCGATTAGTCGCATCTCGACTATCTATTGGTGCTGTGGTAGAAACCATTGCAGCCATTAATTGTTCCAATGCGACTTTGAAAGGTAGTCGATGGATATCGGAATTAGGACTGAGGGCAATTTCTGCGGCTGTTTGTAACTCGCTCAAAGTGATGTTACCCAATCCTAAGTCGTCTAATTTTTTTGGTAGTCCAATCTCTGCGTAGAACTTTAATAACTGTTGTCTGGATGATGCAGCTAGCTGATTACCCTGAATCATTTCTTCTATTCGCAGTTGCACCAAGATACCGTAGGCGACTTTATCACCGTGGATGCTACCATGTCCACAAATGTGGGTTAAACCATTATGCACTGCGTGGGCGGCAACGGTGCGACACTGTGCGCCTCCGAGTCCGCCAATTACTCCAGCTAATAGAACTGTCGCGTCTACAACTTCACGCCAAACCTCGCTACCTGGTTCTTTCAGGGCAACTGCTGATTTTTGGAATAAGATATCCCGTAAGACTCGCGCTTGTTGAACTGCAGCAATAGTTAAAGTTTGTTGGGAATTGCCACTGCTAACTGATGCTTCGTACCATTTAGCGATCGCATCACCGATTCCTGCCACCAGAGTACTTTGTGGTGCAGTTGCAATCAACTCATAATCGAGGATTAATAAATCTGGACAGTTAGACAACGCCACATCATAGAGAAACGCCCCAGTTTCAGAATACACGTTTGAGAGGGCAGACCAAGCCGCACAAGTAGCTGCGGAAGTGGGAATTGTCACCACTGGTAACTGTAACTGAAAAGCGATTAATTTTGCTGTATCTAGGGCTTTACCGCCACCCACACCAATAATTACATCCGCTTGATGTTCTTTAGCTGCTCGATTGAGGGATTTCAGGCTAGTTTCACAGCAATCAGCACCATAGGAAACAGCCGCAACATTTAACTTTTGCTTTTCTAGCAATGGCTGCAGATGCTGTTGGCTAATTTTCAGAGTGCGATCGCCTGCAACAATTAAGGGATGACTTCCCAAACGGGCGATTTGGGCGATCGCCGCCTGCAAAACGCTGACACCACAGATTACTTTCGCTGGGGCGATCGCTAGCGTGAATAATGAACTAGGGGCTTGAGTAGACAATGTTTGAGTAGAAAATTGATTGAGCATATAACTAGTTTGCCAAAACTTTGATATTTCTAAATCTAATTAACATTGTGCCTGGGGCTAGGCAGTACTTTCAAATCCCAGAATCCTTGACAGCTTACTTTAAGTCCATAGTGCCCATTAATCTGAAATTCCGAACTATCAAAGTTTTGAATAACCGTATATAAAACCACAATACCACTCATCCGATACTCAAGAAAAGTCATTGAGTGTACGGGATATAGATGATTTGCCCAGCGCCTAATACCCATTGCCAATCGGCTCATGAGCTTTATTTTAAAATCTTAATCTAAAAATAATACTTTATGTATGCTATGCTACAAAAATTATTATTTTATTTTGGTAGCGGGTTCCTGCCTAGGCTGTTGACTTTGTACGAAATTAGCTAAAAATTATCATGCAATTTTTGTGTTTACCGTAGGGGCATCGGCACTGCCGTGCCCTGATGAGAAAGAGAAATAAAAACCGTTATCTTGCAGAGAATTTCCGCGATCGCTCACCTCAATCAACGGAATTCTATCGTGCAATGTCTGAAGTATGAAGAGACTTGTATAGTAAGCTTTTTAGCTTGTTGTCATGGGTGGTTTATATGGGCTGTGGCGATCGCACATAAAATGCGATCTACCTTCAGCCTACTGTCTCTTATATCCCTTTAAGCCGTGGGTTGAGGTAATTGAGCGAATTTTTCTGGGTAAATTTCCACTTTCACTTCAGGGTCTTGACGATTAGTTAGTGATCGCTTAATCTGACCCAAGTATACTGGTACAGACACTCCCGGTTCTGGGTGAATAATCGTGCGAGCGCGGACTGTGAGTTGGTTTTCTTCTCGTGAACCCAAGCGACCGGAAGAATAGAGATTACTAGACGCTTGACGTAATGTGGCTTCTAATTGTGTAGGGGTAATCTGGGGTGAAGTCGCGATTACCGCGTGTGTAGAACCATTGTCATAAACTAGAGTGAACTTCGCCGCACCAGGAATGACAGTGCGACTTAAGGGTACTAGCGAGAGTGAGAATAAACCACCAGTCATTACCAACATAAAACCAGTCGCACCCACCAGCCGAAAGCGGATACCCCATTTAAAAATCAAACCCAAGGCTGTCAAGACGGCGAATACCAAAGTGGCTATACCCGACCATTGGGTGTATCGGAAGAAGTCAGCTGTTGTGAGCATAAGGTTAACTATTACGGCTTTTGTTATTCATGAGCGATACATCCATTCTACCGAGTGCCTACGCCGTAAAGTTTGCTGCGATCGTAACTAAATATTTATTAAGTAAATCTTAAAGAGGGTAGCCACTGCTTGGCGCAGATTTCCTGTGTTGTCGCCAGTGGCGTTGTGTTAGTCCATAGGCAAACGCACCGTGTTGTTTAACGGTGCGTAACATGGAGAATCTAGACACGGTTTTTAGCTTACTAATTCAACTAAAGCATCCCATTGAAATCGAACTACACACGAGACTGCGGAGCCACGATAATATTCAGTTGTGAATACTGAAAGTGCAATATTGGTTTGACCAGGATCGACAATTTGTTTCACCTTGCAGATTTGCCTCTTGTTTTTGCAGTAGGCAATGATGCGATCGCCAGCTTTGATATCCAACGCTTTAATTTTCAATTTCTACGCAACCTCATTAATGAATTGGCTTAACTAGAATAGAAAGCTACTTCTACGACTGACTCGCTTAACAATTAGAATACTCATTTAGTATAGCACAAAATTAAAGTTAAGTATGATATCAAAAGAGAAAATGTTCTGTCAAGATGATTTATGCTTAATGTCATATAAAATACTAATTTATCAGAGCAGAAGAAAATGCTAGCTTTATTAAAGGGTGAGGTCCGATTACCTCAAAAGCTACTATTTGGTCGTAACCAACGAATTATCTGCCCAACAATTAGGCAATCTATGATGATGAGACATACTTGCCTTTGTTGTTCATACACTTTACTCCGTCACGTCCGCCCAGAGGGAATTTATTGGCGTTGTAGCCACTGTTATCAGGAAATGCCAGTTTAAAGGGAATAGCAAACAAGAGGCGATCGCATATGATGATATACCTCTAATATGCGATCTAGCCATTATTTATTAAGACAAGCGTGTAATCCGCTGCATGGCCTCTTCTACATTCTCGCGACTGTTAAACGCTGAGATGCGGAAGTAACCTTCACCAGCAGCACCAAAACCAGAACCGGGAGTTCCCACCACATTCACAGTTTGCAGCAACTTATCAAAAAATTCCCAACTGGATAAACCATTGGGTGTTTTCACCCAAACATAAGGCGCATTTACACCACCGTAAACTGCTAATCCAGCCGCTGTGAGTTGCTCACGAATAATTTTGGCATTTTCTAGATAAAAGCTTACCAACGCTTTAATTTGCGCCTGTCCTTCATCAGAGTAAACCGCTTCAGCACCCCGCTGCACAATATAGGACACGCCATTAAACTTAGTAGATTGGCGGCGATTCCACAGCTTCCAAAGTTCTACATCAGAACCATCGGCGGCTTTGGCTGTCAGCGTTTTAGGTACGACGGTTAACGCACAACGGGTTCCTGTAAAGCCGGCATTTTTGGAAAAGGAGCGAAACTCGATCGCTACTTCTCTTGCACCCTCAATTTCATATATAGAATGGGGAATATCAGGATCAGTGATGTAAGCTTCGTAAGCAGCATCAAAGAAAATGATTGAACCGTTTGCTTTAGCATAGTCTACCCATGCTTTTAGGTGTTCTTTAGTAGCAGTTGCACCAGTGGGGTTATTGGGAAAGCAAAGATAAATTAAATCAACTTTCTTTTGGGGAATCTCTGCGGTGAAGTTGTTTTCAGCCGTCACGGGTAGATAAATCAAGCCTGCAAACTCGCCTTTGTCGTTGGCATTCCCCGTATTTCCAGCCATGACGTTAGTATCTACATAGACAGGATACACTGGGTCAGTGACAGCGATCGCATTATCATGACCAAAGATTTCCAGAATGTTCCCAGAATCGCACTTAGAACCGTCAGAAACGAAGATTTCTGAAGCATCTATGTCAGTACCCCGTGCTTGGAAATCTTGCGCTGCAATTTTTTCTCTTAACCAAGCATAGCCTTGTTCTGGGCCGTAGCCTTTAAAGGTAGTGCGATCGCCCATTTCGTCAACGGCTTTGATCATAGCTTGGCGACAAGCTGCTGGTAAAGGTTCCGTGACATCGCCAATACCAAGGCGGATAATCTTCGCATCAGGATTGGCTTGTGCAAAAGCATTAACCCGCCGCGCAATTTCCGGAAACAGGTAACCGGCTTTCAGCTTCAGATAGTTATCGTTAATCGTTGCCATTGTAATTTGTGAAAAACGCCCTCAAACAGCTTACTGCTAAATTTTAGATGTGAGACACCTTTGTCGCTTTTGGCATAACGATAGCTTATTGTGGAATTGCGATCGCACAACTTGATGAAAATACAATACGCTAAAATAGCCCTAGAAGCGATGACTGATAACTGTTAACTGATAAGGAAGTCTTGTAATGAGCATCCCACTTGTAGACCAGTCTACAGAAGAGAAATTGGTAATTCTCAAAGATGTTTCTTGGGAGCAATTCAAAGGTATTGAGACACATCTCCAGGATAATCATCATATACGCTTGTCTTACTTATCAGGAATCTTAGAAATTATGGCTCCAATTGGTGAGAAACATGAGGAAGTGAAAAGCACAGTTGGCTTGCTGCTAGAAGTTTATATGAAATTGTTGGGTATTCGATTTTACAGACGTGGTGGTTTTACTTTGGAAGAACAGGGGTATGCTTCTGGAACACCAGATGAGTCTTACAGCATTGGTACTAAAAAAGAAGTTCCTGACATTGTGATTGAAGTCATCGTCACTAGTGGCACTATTAACAGGAAAGAGTTATACAAACCCAAAAAAGTACCTGAAGTTTGGTTTTGGAAGTCTAACACTATTCAAATATTCCGTCTTACCGAAGGTGGTGAATATCAAGAAGTGAACAGAAGTGGGTTTTTTCCCGATTTAGATCCGGCTTTATTGCTACGTTATATCGCTATGCCTGATCAGTATGATGCTGTGGTTGAATTTGAGCAAGCTATCCGGAATCAATAAATATTTATCCCCAAATTATTTGCAAATTTAAAATAAATCCGGATAAAACATCTTCCCCTGATAATTCTTGTGGACATTCTGATATTTCTACTGATTGTTCAAGACGATAAATTTCTACTTGACGCATTTTGGGATTAATTAACCAACCTAATTTCACTCCGTTATTGATATATTCCCGCATTTTTTCTTGCGTTTCTCTCAAAGTATCGCTTGGTGACATTAACTCTAAAACAAAATCAGGGGCGATAGGCGGAAACTTTTCTTTTTCTTCGGGTGTGAGTGCATCCCATCTATCTTTTCTAATCCAAGCCACATCAGGAGAACGGTTTGCACCATTGGGAAGTTTAAAGCAGGTGGAAGAATCAAAGCAAACTCCTAATTTAGTTTGGCGATTCCAAATGACAAAATCTGACGCAACTTCAATATTGCGCTTTCCAGTTTCTCCACCTGTGGGTGACATTATCAGCAGTTCTCCCTTTGCATTGCGTTCAAATTTGATTTCAGGATTTTCCCGACAGAGTTGATAAAATTGGTTGTCGGTGAGTTGGATAATCGAGTTTAAGTTGAGTGCGATCGCTGTCATAGGGATTATGTTGGGAATAACATCAACTTTAGTGAAATTGTCAGCGAAATAAAAAGTCTATTGAAGAATAAACGGGACAAACTTTACTACTTTTGTGCATCTTCGTCTAGCGCTTTCTGGATAGCGCGACGACAAAATTCAGGAGGATCTTCTTTCGCCTTGACTTCTTCCTTCATTTCTTTGGTGACACGAAAACTTAGTTGTTCGCTTAGTTCTTTGCTTGGCGGATTCTCAAAATTCTGAGGGTTCCCTTTTGGGTTAGGCATTGTTGAGAAAAGTAAATATAGCTTGATTCGGTGAAACCAGCGAAATAAATTGTTTTTATTGGTGGGTATATACCGTGGAAAGTGAATACCCACCATGTCCACTTTTTGAGAATGAACTCTTTCATTTTATGTTCACGAGAACCGAATTAGAAGTTAGATCCATCCCGGAACTGCGTAATCTGTGCCGTAGATACGGCGTTAACGTGGTTGGTGCATCTGGGAAAGCAGGATATATTGCCTTACTGCAGTCATTTCCCCAAATCGCCTTACAGCAGTTGAGAGCAAGTAAAAGATTGAAGTTACCTAACCTGACATGCATGGAAACCCTTGCCACGGTATTGTCCGAAATAGGTGAACCGACCAACCAGCAGATATCCCTGATTAGGATTTCCCTGGAGGGTAGGAGAATGAGTTATCCAGATAGGTTTGACCAAGAAAAGCTATTAGCTATCTACAAAGCGAGGATGGAGATTGAAAGAGCGATCGCCTTATTGAACCAGTAGAGGATATGCTGTCAACATAAGCTAAAACTGAATCCTGCGCGAACTCACAGAAAATCAAGGATTTTTAACTCGCGCAGGCAAGTTTAAACCGCCGCAAACTCAGTATATTTCCTCGCTTCTGGAGGCTGAAAAGCCAACACAATATCGCTAGCAGGAACACTTAAACGCATTAACTCAGTCCCAAGGCAGGCTACGGTGTACACATAAGTACTATCTGAAAGGGTTTCAAGCGTTATAGACCCCTTGAATTGTCATTATGAGTGGAGCGTTCGCCTACTTCGTCTCGTAGAGAAGTAATACCAATTTAAAAAAAGAATGCGACAGATGGGTAGGGGCACGGCACCCATAAACTATCAATTTTCCCGAAAGTCTATGGAAGCCGTGCCCGTACGAAGAATGTATGTGTTGCAAACATTATTTGAATTGGTATAATCGCATAGTCCGGTGGTGAAAGCGATTGCTACCCTACGGCAACACTTCGTGAACGTCGTTCTTCTGGTGCCAGACGCTATGCCTAGCTTGCAACTCCTGCGGAGTATGCAATGACGGGTTTTGGATCATTTATTTTGTGGAACACTCTAAACGTAACGACAGCAACTTCATTCCTAACGACAGAACTTAGTGTCGTTACGACAGCAACTTCATTCCTAACGACAGAACTTAGTGTCGTTACGACAGCAACTTCATTCCTAACGACAGCTTGTTGTGAAAGTGCGATCGCAGAAGTTCACTAAGGTGTACTATTTTTATGAGCAAATTGCCTAGACTTGCCATCAGGGCTAGGTAGTGTGATTAAATTTTCTACATCAGGGTAAGTAGCTCTGTCATTAGGAGTGCGATCGCCTACTTCTAGATAAGTAGCAATTGTTGATGAGTTATTCACCAAATGATGTCCATTCGCCTCACCTGCGGGAAATCCTGCAGCCATTCCTGGAGTCAGAATTTCTGCACCTGCATCTGTAATTAATGTCAATTCACCCTCTAAGACATAGATGAACTCATCTTGATGAGAATGCCAGTGTCTAATAGAAGAATAGCTTCCAGGTTCTAACTTCACCAGATTTACCCCAAAGTTATTTAGTCCGGCAAATTCAGCTAACCGTTGCTTGATTCTACCTGCAACCAGTGGCTTGAACTCATCAGGATAATTCGTGCTTCTTTGACTCGGTACTTTTTGAGGATCGATAATCATGGAATTATCAATATGGCAAACAGGATTTATTGTGGATATTATCACAGATAACAGTCAACAGTTATCAGTTATCAGTTATCAGTGAATTAGTAAGTCGGCACAATAAAAGCAAACTGTGTGAAGAAAAGTAAACAAGGCTCAAACCCTATTACTTTATCCTAGCGACAATTATTTACGCCGAGTTACTTAGTCTAAACTATGAATCAGAATATGAGCAGTGCCAAAATTTCTATTATTATTCCCACTATCAACGAAGCAGGAAATATCAAAGAAGCAATCAATAGCACTCAACCCAGCACAAATGTAGAGGTGATTGTGGTTGATGGTGGCTCAAAAGATGACACGCTAGCAATAGCGCAGACATTGGGGGTAAAAATTATCTCATCACCCCCTGGTCGTGCTGTGCAAATGAACATGGGTGCTACGGCTGCTAGGGGTGAGATTCTGCTATTTCTCCATGCAGATACCCTTTTACCAACTGGGTTTGATGCCATGATTCGCACAGTGCTACAACAACCTGGAACTGTTGCAGGTGCTTTCACCTTGCGAATTGATGCATCTGGTTTGGGTATGCGTTTGGTAGAATGGGGAGTGAAATGGCGATCGCATTTTTGGCAAATGCCTTATGGGGATCAAGCAATTTTTTTAACTAAAGAAATATTCCAGCAATTTGGCGGCTATCCTGAACTCCCTATTATGGAAGACTTTGAACTGATACGTCGTCTAAAACGCCAAAGTAAAATTACTATTATTCCTGTACCAGTTGTTACCTCAGCCCGTAGGTGGTTACAAAAAGGGATTTTGCCAACCACCCTGATGAATCAAATAGTAATTATTGCTTATTTACTCGGTGTTTCACCAGACAGAATTCGTAGCTGGTATCGCCGAGAAAAATTTAGCCAGGTTAAATCAGAAAATTAAATTGTAGGCTATGCGATCGCTAAATATCCAACTTCACACCCCGAATTGCATAATCCAATAACTCCATCGGGTGCATCACAGAAATTTCCTTACCCTGTAACTGTAAATGCTTAGTAATTTGCAACGTACAACCAGGATTAGCAGAAGCGATTAACTCTGCACCAGTATTCAATAAATTCTGTACTTTTTGCTGACCCAATTCCTCGGCAACTTCCGGCTGTAGCATATTATAAACACCAGCACTACCACAACACAAAGCCGCATCTATCGGTTCTCTTAGCTGCACCCCGGGAATTTGCTGTAACAATTGGCGTGGTTGCACACTAATCTTTTGTCCATGTAATAAATGACAAGCATCTTGATAAACTAAATTCAAGGTTTTATCAGTCAGCGGTAACAATTTTGTGGTTAACCCAACAGTTGCTAAAAACTCTTGAGCATCTCTAACTTTCGCTGCAAAAATCTGAGCTTTTTCTCGATAATCTGGATCATCTTCTAAAATATGACCATATTCTTTCAAGGTATGACCACAACCAGCAGCATTGATAATCACGAAATCTACATCAGTATGCTCAAAACTATCAATCATCTGCCTAGCTAAAGTTTTCGCCTGTTCTGTTTGTCCTTGGTGTTCAGGAAGTGCCGCACAGCAACCTTGAGATTGGGGAATGACAACTTCACAACCATTAGCTGTTAAAACCCTGACTGTGGCTTCATTAACAGGGGAGAAAAACAGCCTTTGTACACATCCTAAAATCACCCCAACTCGATAACGCTTCTTACCTTGTGCGGGAATAAAAGTAGGCAAATTCCCTTGAAATGATTTGAGAGTAACTGCCGGCAAAATTGATTCCATCGCTCCCAATCTGGGAGATATTTTATTTAGTAAACCCGTGGCGCGGAAGAACTTAGGAAAGCCTAATTTTTGATAAACCAACAATGGGACAAGTAGAATTCGTAAAAGGCTAGGATAAGGAAATACAGAAAATATCAGTTGGCGAAATAGATTATCCGCTAAACTCCGGGGATAATTCCGTTCAACTTGGTGACGAGTCGCAGAAATCAACTTGTCATACTGCACACCAGAAGGACAAGTAGTCACACAAGCAAGACATCCCAAACACGAATCAAAGTGTTCGGTTGTGGCTGTATTCAGTGCAATCTCTCCTTCATTAATTGCATCCATTAAATAGATACGTCCCCTAGGAGAATCCATCTCCTTCCCCAACACCCGATAACTAGGACAAGTTGCCAGACAAAACCCGCAATGCACACAACTATCAATCAACTTTGGATCGGGTGGATGACTCCCGTCAAACCCCTGTAAATTTTTCACACTTGCCGTATTATTCACAGAATTTTCTGAAACTTGCATATTGATCTTTTCTTCCTGCTTAATTTTTGAGTCCTGAGTATTTCTGTGGTTCCTTTAACTCAAATTCCACCTACAAAGCGACCTGGACTTAAAATATTTTTGCCATCGAACTGTTCTTTAATCCCACGCATCACCTGCAAACCATTACTTGTATATCCCCAAACATCAACTGTTTGTTTAACCGTTACAGGTGCTGCCAAAATAGATAAAAAACCACTATTACGTTGGCAGAGATCACGGATATGTAAAACTTGATTTTGACTCTCAAATTGTAATAAACCCAACCCACTGCTAAGATGAATCAATCCAATTTCTACTTGTCGCAGAACCTCGACAGCAGCAGTAGGTAATACCCCTATTTTACAGGTAATGACAGTTTCTGCGGATGCATAATGTATTTGCTCTGGCAATCTCTGCCATAGATTATCCTCATCTTCTAGCGAGTAAATTGCCCCATTTAAACCCAGTTTTTGCCCTACTTGCAAAAGTCGATGGGATTGTTCTTTAACACTCTCACTAATATTTTGGAAGCGAGTAATTAATGCTAGTCCTTTACCTAAACCTAAAGTAGAGACTAGTTTTGTTGATAGCAAATCAGCTTGGGTGGGTGTTAATGCTGAACTTCGGAGAGTAGCAGCAGCTTGAGTTATGGCCTCAGATGTCCCAGTCAGCACCACCGTTCCGGATGCCTCTTGTTGTGGATAAACTCGAAATGTCACTTGGGTGATTATTCCTAATGTGCCATACGATCCTGTAAACAACTTCATCAAGTCGTATCCAGCAACATTTTTGACGACTCGTCCCCCAGCTTTGGCGATTTGTCCATCAGCACGTACAAAGGTAAGACCTAGCAGTTGGTCACGGACACTGCCATAACGTTGTCGTAGGGAACCTGTATCACCTGTAGCCACAATACCACCAATGGTTGCCAACTCTGGTGCAGTAGGGTCAAGGGCGAGAAATTGCCGATGTTCTGCCAAAATAGCCTGGAGACGGGAGAAGGACATGCCAGCTTCTACCGTGATGGTCAAATCACCAACGGCATGTTCTATGAGTTTGTTGATGCGTTCTGTACTCACCACCACATCAACATTCTTGGTTAGACCGCCCCAGTTAAGTTTACTACCATGACCACAGGGAAGGACGCGCCAGTGTTGACTGTGTGCTGCGGCGATGACGGCGGCTAGTTGTTCTTGGCTGGTTGGGTAGACAATACAACTAGGAGTGGTTCCGGAGGCTACGGCCTGTTGGATACGTTCTTTGTGACTGAGTTCGATATTTTCCCAAAGACAAACAGCATTTTTTTCACCAACGATAGATGCAAGACTAGAAGCGATCGCTTTCATCAGTTTATTTTTTACGCCCTACATCTAATTTACTGGTTAACCTGACCAAAAAAGCGTCTAGCACCGCGTAAGTGCTAACATCCCGGACTACGACAATCCTCTGTCTTTTCTCTAAGCACGGCAATTATTTTTGCTTAGTTTAAAAAAAAACATGTCCTTACGTAGCCGTATTTAAGTAAAAACCACGAGGTAATCTTATTAATTATGACTTAATCTAGCTACAGTAAACTGCTGTATTTCAGTTTTGTTATGCTTAAGCTGGCATTTCAAATACTATACAGCCATAAATACTAGACTTGATTTACCAGGGTAGCAATGTCATTAATCTATCAGCAAATTTTCAAGCTTAAGTTTGTTATGGTACAACGCTTGCAGTCATACAAAGGTAACATCCTGCACACTACTAGAAAATTATCCAGAGATGTTGCTATCAGCGTTTAACCAGTGAGAAGTATTTCACCATTTTCCTGATCATTTCCGTCTCCCCAGTTCCTGATTTAGAGTAATTGAATCTACCGTCTCTGGGATCAGTGATGAGTGAATCTATGGTGGCAAAAATAAGCAGTGTTTTTCTATAGATTGATATTTTCCCAAATATCTAATTTCTCATGAAAATACTAACAAGTCAATTCGGGAATAATCATAATTTAATCGCAGAATTGTTGGCGAAGAAATTAGAGTTTATCTCGATAAATAAATGTGAGAAATAATAATTATTTTCCAAAAATTACCCCTGTAAAAGTAATGGTTTGCAACAGCAGTAATGTAGTCTTTAGAGATTGCCCCTATGCCCGTCCTAAACTATGCTATTCATGACTCTATGTTGATTTGCGCTCCCCATACACTGTTAAAAGAAGTAATTATTTATATGGGACAAGCAGGGGAGTATGTTTGCGTAGAAGATCAATTTTTCCAGGCTAAATGTAGTTTGGATAAATCCTATTGCTGTCAATTAAAAGTAGTTAAAGAAGAGTTGATTCCTGCTGCAAATAGCCTCACCTTTGCCAGGGAATTTTTTTCTAATAAAGTGACTCTGCCTGTTGACTGCATATATGTTGTGGAAAAATCACAATTGTTAGGCATATTCACACTTGCAGATTTGTTGCAATTAATTCATTCTGGAATAAATTTGGCAGCACTAAAAATTGTGGAAGTGATGAAAGAACCTTTAATTACCTTAGAACAAGATTTTGATGTGAATACAACCTTGACGCTAATGTGCGATTCTGGAAACCGTCATTTAGCAATTGTGAATAATGTAGGGCAATTATTAGAAATTGTAACGCCAGAGAGTCTAGCGGTAAAATTACAAAATGAACTTTTAAGAACAAGAGAGCAGTTAGAATGTGAAATTGCTCAACGTTGCTCACTAGAACTTGCTTTAAAAAAAGCTGAAGTGGAGTTAGAAAAAAAAATTAATCACGCCACTGAGAAAATAGTAAAAGTCAATAAAATTTTACAACGTGGAATATGCGATCGCGTTGCCACGGAAGCACAACTATTACAAACAAATTCTGAATTACAGGAAATTTTTCAAGCTTTTCCTGATCTGTACTTTCGGTTGGGAAGTGACGGCACAATTCTTAGTTATCACACTAGAGAAACTTCTGAATTTTACCTACCATCAACACCATTCATCGGCAAGCGTCTACAAGATATAATGCCACTTAATGTTGGTCATAAATTTCAGCAAGCTATTCTTCAGCTACACCAAATTCAATCTATCGTATCAATTGAGTATTCGCTACCAATAGCCTTGGAGACAGAAAGCTTTGAAGCCCGGTTTTTACCATCAATCCAGCATCAAATTATCGTTATCATCCGGAATATAACTGAAAGCAAGCAAGCACAAGAAGCCTTAAAAAAAGCCAAAGCCGAACTAGAAATTCGAGTTGAAGAACGCACTAAAGAATTAAGACATTCTTATGAGTGCTTACTACAAGAAACTATTGAACGCCAGAGTATTGAAGAAGTACTCAGGTATAGAGTCGAGTTTGAAAAATTGATTACTACCATATCAACCCATTTTATCAATCTGGCTCCTAACGAGATTGACCAAGGTATCAATCAGGCATTACAGGCTATTGGAGAATTTGCTGTTGTTGACCGCAGTTATGTATTTTTATTTACTGAAAATTACAACACACTAAATAATATATATGAGTGGCATACTCAAAGCTTTGAAGAGACAATTTACAATTCACAAGACACTCCAGATATAGTTTTGCCGTGGATAATAGAAAAACTTAGCGATTTTGAAACAATTTATATTCCTCGCATTAATGAACTTCCAATTGAAGCAAGTCAGCTACAAAAAACTTTAATAAATCAAAATATTCAATCACTGATTATTTTGCCTATAGTTTGTGGTGGTTTATTAATTGGTTATCTTGAATTTGATTCAATCCGGACTGAAAAAATTTGGACAGAAGACAGCATTGCTTTACTAAAAATGGTTGGAGAAATGTTAGGTAATGCCTTAGAACGCAAGCGGGTAGAACAAGCATTGAGAGTCAGTGAGGAAAGGTATATACGAGCTATCAGTGCCGGTAAGGTGGGGATATGGGAATGGAACATTCAAACCAACGAAATTTATATAGATCCCAATTTGATCACTATGCTTGGCTATACAGAAGAAGAAATTCCTCGATACTTTGATGAATGGTTACTGCTTATTCATCCTGATGATATGCAATCAGTCAGCAGTGCAGTAAATGCGTATTTGGAAAAGTTGATACCCAAATACGAAATTGAGCATCGAATGCTCGATCAAAATGGTAACTATATATGGTTTCTCGCTCATGGCACACTCCTCTGGGATACACAAGGTCATCCATGTTTTATGGCAGGTTCAAATACGAATATTACTGCTCGCAAGCAAGCAGAAAATAAACTTAAATCATCTCTTAAAGAAAAAGAGGTGCTATTAAAAGAAATTCACCATCGAGTCAAAAATAATTTACAAGTCATTTCTAGTTTATTACGTCTACAAGCTAGATATATTAATGACGAAAAAGCCTTTGATATTTTTCAAGATAGCCAAAACCGTGTTCGAGCTATGGCGATGATTCATGAAAACTTATATCAATCTAACGACCTGGCAAAAATAGAATTTTCTGATTATATCCAGAAATTAACTAATAATCTCATTTGTTCTTATGGAGTTAAACAGGATATTAAGATACACTTAAATATTGATAAAATCTTGCTAAAAATTGATACTGCTATACCCTGTGGTTTAATTATTAACGAACTAATTTCCAATGCAATTAAACATGCTTTTGTGGATTGTAATAAAGGTGATATTTATGTAGACTTTTTGGATTTAAATCACGGTAAATATTCACTAAATGTTAGTGATACTGGTGTGGGACTACAAAAAGATATAGAATTATACAAAAATCAGTCACTTGGCTTACAATTAGTATGGAATTTAGTAGAACAATTAGAAGGAAGTATTAAATTTACTCAACTAGGAACATTATTTACAATTATATTCGTTGAGCAAAACTAAAAATGAAAGAAAAAATCCTAGTTGTTGAAGACGAAAGAATTATCGCTTTTGATATCAAGAATTGTCTAGAAAAATCAGGATATACTGTTCCTGCTATTGCTGCTTATGGGGAACAAGCAATAGCAAAGGCTGGAGAATTCCATCCTGATTTAGTTTTGATAGATGTAATGTTGAAAGGCAATATGAGTGGTATAGAAGCTGCTGCCGAAATTAGCTCTCGCTTCAATATACCAATTATTTATTTGACTGCATATTCCGATGCCAGTAATTTGCAAAAAGCAAAAATTACACAACCATTGGGTTATATACTTAAACCATTTGTAGAAACTCAATTAATTACTACTATTGAAATTGCTCTTAGCAGACATCAAGCAGAAGTCGTGATCCGTGAGGCTTTAGTACAAGAACAAGAAAAAAGAAAAATTAAGTCTAATTTTGTCTCAATGGTTAGCCACGAATTTCGTAATCCCTTGAGTAACATTTCTACTTGTACTGAACTGCTAGCAAATCATAGCCATCGATTAAACGAAGCTAAAAAAGATGAGTATCTCCATCACATTCAAAACTCTGTTAAACAGCTTGATCGTTTATTGAGTGATGTTTTGTTAATGGGTAAAGCAGAAACAGTTACATCTCAGCTTAACCCAGCACCTGTAGACTTAGAAAATTTCTGCCAAAATCTTGTAAAAGAGATTCAATTGAGTGCTAGTGAATATCATAATATCATTTTTACAATTCACAGTAAAAATTTAAACTTAGAAGATCATAGCACTGGACAAAACTTGCAATTGCTAACTCAAAATCAGCAAATGCTTTACTTAGATGAAAAACTGCTACGCCATATCCTCACTAATTTGCTGGGAAATGCTATTAAATATTCGCCAGCAGGTGGTACGGTGCGCTTTGAGATTTTTTGTGTACAGGGAGAAGTTATTTTCCGTATCGAAGATGAAGGTATTGGGATTCCAGAAGCCGATCAAGAAAATCTGTTTAATTCTTTCCAAAGAGGAAGCAATGTAGGTAAGATCCCAGGGAATGGTTTAGGACTGGCGATTGTCAAAAATTATGTAGATTTGCATGGCGGGGAAATTTCTGTTGTCAGTAAAGTTGGATTTGGTACAACGTTTATTGTCAGCTTACCGTCGCAACTTAAATAGTGGCGTTGCATATTTGGGGAATGATTCAAACCAACTTTATCTGTAGTTTAATTTGCTTATAGTGTATCTTCTCGTAGCAAGGCGCGAAATCCTGCCTGCTGAAAATGCTCGTTAGCAGTCAATGCTTCAGTAATTCCACTATATTGCATGACAATAAAAGATACGCAATCTATGAAGCCCCATTCTTTCTCTGATCTTTCACAATAAAGCTGGAAGGCTCTGTCATAGAGTTGCTGTGATAGAGGGACAATTTCTACATGAGAATCTGCTGCCAAAGCATTCAATAATATAACTGCTCCATGACGATGGGGTTGTTTAGATAAAGCATTCCCAATTTCTAACATCACTGCTTGTGTTGTCACCAAGCGTGTTCCTGCTGTTTCTAAAAGTCCGGCCCACTGGGCAGCCCGCTGATGCAAATCGTCATCTGGTGCAGACAAAGCTATGGCAAAGGATGTATCAAGAAAGACTTCAGTCCTCATGCTGAATTTCCAGACATTACAAATATTTGTCAATATTGGCAGACCAATCTGGTGGTCCCTGTAGCTTGAGCGATCGCGCTGTCGTCAGAAACGATACACTTTCCTGTTCTTCAGGGGGCAAGATTTCAATGCTGATGCTCACACGGGTAAGAGCCGGCAGTGCGATCGCTTCTGTAGGATAAAACACTTTGCCATCAAATACAGCTGCTATTTTTTTTTCCATTTTCTTTTCAAAAAACGCTATCTATAATATCCTAAGTTGGTCGTGGCGATACCACTGAAGCGTCAACAAGAGGACAAGGAGCAGGGGGCAGGGTGCAGGGGGAGAAAAAAATATTATCTGAGTAAATTGGATAATTTATTTTCTGGAAGTCCCTAAGAGCTAAAAGATCCCCTGCCTCTTTGGTCAATCTGATAATAAAGACCCTACCTCCAAACGCAAGTTAGTAGAGGTAGGGTGCGGATCAAAGACGGGTCAAACATAACACATCTTTTGCGGAACAGCCATCAAGCAATTGGCTGTAAAAGCCCGCGTCCGTTTTGAGCAAATTCATCAATCGTTTGCAGCGAAAGTTCATGAGAGGCGATCGCCTGTAACATCGCTAAGGGGAGAGTGAGATGTTGCGCGCCAGCTTGTAGAGATGCTACAGCCTCCTCTGGAGATTTGATGCTAGCGGCCATAATCTCTGTATTACTTCCTACCACCACACTAGTCATGTCTCGCAGCAAAGCCACCCCATCACCTAAAAGTTTAGTAGCTCGACTCACATAGGCGATCGCATATTTTGCCCCCGCCTCTCTAGCCACAGCTGCTTGAGCAGCACCATATATTCCTGTCACCGCGCAAGCAATTTCCGGTAATAGTTCAGCAACCACCTGAAAACCCACTAACGACGCTGGAATTTTCAGTACAGTCTGGTGTCCAATAATTCTACGCGCCGCCCGCCCTTCTGCTAGCATCTCCACAAAGTCAGAGGACATCAACTGATAGAATACGGGGCCTGTAGTCAACTGAGCAAGTTGTTTGAGTGTAGTCTCCACTGGTAAATCGGTTTTCGCCAACAGAGTAGGGTTAGTTGTGATGCCTTTTACCCAGCCCAATTTATTCGCAGCCTGGGCTTCCGCAATAATTGCCGAGTCGAGATAAATACTCACTTGTCTGTATTTGGGAAAGTTAGTGCCGCTGTTATTTTAACTTTTAACTTGTTCGACGAGCGTGGGAGAATGATGACATCCACTCAACCGCTGGATGGTGTGAGCGATGGCGGAACACAACTCATTCAAAAAAATCAAGAAATCTCTGCAAAAAGAGGGTGTGCGATTTGTCCGCATTCTCTGGTGCGATAACGCCAACATCATTCGTGGTAAGGCTGTGCATGTGGAGATGTTACCCCACTATTTAGAACACGGTGTGGGCATATCTGCTGGGGAACAGGGAGTACCTGTCATGTATGATGCGATCGCTCCCGATAGTGGTTTGAGTCCAGTAGGCGAAATCCGGTTAGTACCTGATTGGGATAGTCTCATCCCTTTACCTTATGCTCCCGGGCATGTCCGTGTCATGGGAAACATGATACTTGATGGACAACCGTGGCCATTGTGTCCGCGAAATTTCCTCAAGCGGATGATTGTAGCCGCGAAACGCGAAGGCTTGGAAATTCAAGCAGCATTTGAAAATGAGTTTTATTTGTTACGACAAACATCTGAGGGCATTATCCCCACAGACTCGACGGTTTTTGCATCTACCCAAGCAATTGATCTCAATCATGAAGTCATTGATGCCATTACCGATGCACTCATCACCCAAGGAATTCCTATAGAGCAGTATTATCCAGAATCAGGCCCTGGTCAACAGGAAATTTCCCTGCGATATACTGATGCTTTGAATGCAGCTAACCGACAAATTGCCTTTAGAGAGACAGTCAGAGCAGTTGCTCATCGCCACCATCTCACAGCCTCTTTTTTACCGAAAATCTTCCCAGATGCAGCTAGTAGCGGTTGTCACATCCACCTCAGCCTTTGGCGTGATGGTCACAATCTTCTTCCTTATGCTCAAGGTGTCTGCGGTCTTTCTCATATAGCGAGAACATTTATTGCAGGTATATTACATCACTTGCCAGCATTAATGGCATTAACTACCCCTACTGCCAATTCTTACCGCCGCATCCGTCCGCATACTTGGAGCGGTGCTTTTCGTTGTTGGGGATTAGACAACCGCGAAGCAGCAGTGAGAGTTCCCAGCAATCCGGGATTAAGTGGTTCAACTCATTTCGAGTTAAAAACCGTCGATGCATCAGCCAATCCTTACCTCGCTTTAGGTGCGATAATTGCTGCTGGATTAGATGGTGTGCAAAGAAGTTTAGATCCAGGAACACCCGTAGATCAAGACCCCGGTTATTTGCCAATTGAACAGCTCACTGCTAATGGTATTGAACCCTTACCCAAAAATCTTGGGGAAGCCTTAATCCATCTCCAAAATAACGATGTCTTGCTAAATGCTTTAAATCCCCAGTTATCGCAAGCTTTCTTAGCAGTGCGACAAGCCGAATGGCAAGCAATGAAAGATTGGGATTTAGCCGCAGAAGTTAAACTTTTATTAGAGCGGTATTAACAGTTATCAGTTATCAGTTATCAGTTATCAGTTATCAGTTATCAGTTATCAGTTATCAGTTATCAGTTATCAGTCATCAGCCATCAGCCATCAATTAAAAATTCTTGAACTTGTATGAATTTTAATGACATTCCCTTAATTGATCAACACGCTCACAATGTGTTGAAGCCAGAAGTAGCTGCCAGTTATCCTTATGCGGCTGGCTTTACTGAAGGATTTCACCCAGAAATTATCAATCATCATGCTCGTCACACATTATTCTATCGACGCAGCCTGCGAGAAATAGCGGCTTTATTGGCATGTGAACCTCAAGAAGCCGCAATTGTGGCGCGTCGAGAGAGTTTAGGAATAGAAAACTTGACACAAGTATATTTTCGTGCTGCTAATTTGGAAGCAATTTATTTGGATGACGGTTTTGCACCAAAGGATATCTTACCAATCTCATGGCATGAACAATTCATACCAGTAAAAAGGATTCTGCGGTTAGAGGTGGTAGCAGAACAGCTAATTCCTCAAACGGATGATTTTGAAACTTTTCTCGCAAATTTCCACAGCGCGATTGATCCGCCACCCCCTGGAGTTGTGGCTTTTAAAAGTATTGTTTGTTACCGTACTGGCTTGGAAATTCAACCAGTAACGTTAGAGGCGGCGGCGGCTTATTTTTACCGCATCAAACAAAAGTTTCCCAATCAACCAGTGCGTCTGGTTGACAAACCTCTGATTGATTTTTTACTACAACAGGCTCTATTAATTGCCGCTAAATATCAACTACCATTGCAATTGCATACTGGTTTTGGCGATCCTGATTTAGATTTGCGATTGGCTAATCCTTTGCATCTGCGATCGCTCTTGGAATTACCGGAATCTTATCATGCACCTTTGGTACTGCTACATGCATCTTATCCATATATGCGCGAAGCTGGATATTTGGCTTCCGTCTATCCCCAGGTTTATTTAGATTTTGGTTTAGCAGTACCCAGTTTAAGCGTTTCTGGGATGCGGGAGACAATCCGGCAATTATTAGAGTTGACTCCTACAAGTAAACTCATGTATTCCTCGGATGCTCACACCATCCCAGAATTGTACTATTTGGGAGCAAAATGGGGACGGCAGTTGTTAGCGGAAGTGTTAGAACAAGCAATTCAGGATTCTGATCTTACTGTCAGTGAAGCAGAGGCGATCGCTAAGGCAATTTTACGCGAAAATGCCTTAGCTTTGTATAAGCAAGTAACTGAGACTTCGACTGCGCTCAGTACAAGTAACTGATACTTCGACTGCGCTCAGTACAAGTAACTGTTAACTGTTATCAGCTAGCTACTGCTACCGCATCTGTGGAAAACAGTTTCTGGAAATTTTCTGGTTTTGTCACCGCCAAATACTGCTCTGCCATTTCTGGTGTTAACAGTTCTATCATCACAGTATTCTCCAACCAGAACTCAATCACATCAAAGAAAGAATCACGGTTACAACGCAACACTCGCCAACCTTCGCGTTTAGCAATTTCTTCAATTTTTTCTTGGCTACTAGAAACAGAGATAGCAGCATGGGTAGCTGTCAACCCAGAAGCATTATTAGTTAGTACAAACTGACATTGCTCATCTCCTTCACCAGGTACTATCTGAGTTGCTACCGGATAAACTTCAATAGCTGTTCCATATTCATCCAGAGGAACAACTATATAGCTACCTGGGTGAGGAAAAAAGGCTGCAGCTTTACCATTCAAGACTTCTGCTAGAACTTGAGCGACGTGCTGGGGGTTTTGGGCAGCAATAGAAATATGATGAATCATGAGTTAACCTCATTTGTTATTAGTTTTATTACTTTCAGCTTCAAATCTAACTTTCAACTTTTCGGATTTTTATCTAAAAATCCAAGGTTGGCGTAAAGCCGTGCGTTCTGCTTTGACAGAAAACCCTATCTCTGGTTATAGTCCTCAAAAGATAGAGTTACCGTTGTTTAAGCTAGGAAAGTTTTAAACGCAGATGAACGCGGATGAACGCAGATTGGAGTTGAATCAGTTAACGGAGATGATTATTGGGTGTGCGTTTAAAGTGGGTAATACGCTGGGGGTTGGTTTTTTGGAGCGAGTTTATGAAAATGCTCTGGTGCATGAGTTAGGGAAGACTGGTTTGCGGGTTGAGCAACAAAAGCCACTTCAAGTCTGGTATGACGGCATTGTTGTGGGAAATTACCAAGCTGATTTACTGGTTGAAGAAGCTGTGATTGTTGAATTAAAAGCGGTAACAGCATTAGATAGTAGGCATTTTGCCCAATGTATGAATTATCTTAAAGCAACTGGACTCACTCTGGGTCTAGTCATAAATTTTGGCAATCCCAAAGTAGAAGTAAAACGTGTAGTCCGAAATTTCTAATCCCATGAATCCCATCTGCGTTCATCCGCGTTCATCTGCGTTTGCAATTTTAATTAAACAGCAGAACTAAACTCATGCAACTAGAAGACTACTTTAACTTTTGCATCGTAAAGAACAGGATATTGTAGTTTCGGCGATCGCTGATGGGAATGCCTGACAACTGTAGCATTGAATACAATTTTGTCATATTTTTTGGCTTTTAATACAAAAAATAGATGAAAAAACATATATCTTTAGTCTGAGGAAATATCTCTCTGAGGACATAGATAATGTCCGTAAAATTCGTGTTGAGATCCCTGACTTCTCTAAGAAGTCGGGGATCTGGCAGCCCAGAAAAATAAATAAACTAAAATACGCATCAATCCAAGTTTTTTCCTCAACACAAAAACCGCTTCAGATGAAAACCCAAAGGATGAAATACTGGATACTAAAATTAGTCATTTTCACAGTTTTACTGTATAACTTATTACTTAACAATAATTACGCAGTCGCTAACACTGATGTGCAACAATTAAATGCACAACCAGTGGTGGAAAACATAGCAAGTGGTGAAAATATTTTTGAGGAGAAGAGAAAGGAATACTTTCGCCGATTGATTCAAATAGTTAGAGGCGTAGATCAACAAGCAGGACTCTTCCGATTTTATTTTAGTGAAGATTCAGGGAAAATTTACTGGGAAATTAAACCCGAACAGCTAAAGAAAAACTATCTAGCCACAGTGACATTAGAATCGGGGATTGGCGAAAGTGGCATTTATAGTGGATCGCCTCTTGCTGATTTCCTCTTTTACTTCCAACGAGTAAACGATAATTTGCACTTTGTAGTGCGTAATGTCAAATTTCGGACAGAATCTAGTAAACCAGAAAAGCGATCGCTAGCTCGTTCATTTAGCGACTCAGTTTTGTATGCACTCCCAATCAATAATATTGATCCAGAAAGTAACAATATTTTAATTAACCTAGATGACTTGCTAATGCAGGATTTTCCGGGATTAACTCCGCTATTAAAATACTCTTTGCAAGCTGATTATCATCTCGAAGCCAACAAGTCATATTTGAATGGTATTAACAGCTATTCCGACAACGTCGAAATTGATGCAATTTACGGTTTTTCAGCCCCAGAAGGAGCGAATTTAGTCACTTTACCTGATAGCAGATCCTTGAGTCTGAAGGTACACTATAGTTTTTCGCAACTGCAAGAAAACAACGGTTATGTCCCCCGGTTAGCCGATGATCGAGTGGGATATTTTGTGACAGCCTTCCAAAATTTTTCTGACAATAACGATCAAGAACCATTTGTACGTTATATCAATCGTTGGCATCTAGAACCATCTGATCCTCACGCCGCCATATCTCCACCTAAAAAACCAATTGTGTTTTGGATTGAGAATGCTGTGCCTTTCGAGTACCGCGACGCGATTCGTGAAGGTGTCTTGATGTGGAACACAGCATTTGCCAAAGCCGGATTTAAAAATGCCATTGAAGTGCAGCAAATGCCTGATGACGCTGATTGGCAACCAGGAGATGTGCGCTACAACACTATTCGCTGGTTCAATTCTCTGGATGCTAATTTTGCTAAAGGGCCGATGCGCGTTAACCCATTCACCGGCGAAATATTGGATGCAGATATCATTGTCGATGCCAATATGGTGCGTTTCATTCAGCAAGAATATCGCGCATTCATGGAATCTAACCCTTATCCCAACACTCAAAAGTCAAAAGTTGGGAATAGCAATATTACTCCAGTTCTCGAATGCAATAATCAAGATTTATCCCCGACGGTTAACCCCCAACTGTTGACTTTCCAGAAGAATTCTGAATACTGCTATGGTAATGAGTCGGTGAATCAAGCAGCTATGGGGGCGCTGGCATTATCACTTTTGCAAAACACCACACCAAGCAGTGTGGCAATGCAAGAGTATGTATATCAATATTTGCGTTCTCTGATTGCTCACGAAGTCGGGCACACTCTGGGTTTGCGCCATAATTTTCACGGCAGCACGATGTTAGCGCCTAAAGAGTTAAATAACACCGAAATTACTCACACAAAGGGTTTAGTGGGTTCGGTGATGGACTATCTGCCGGTGAATATAGCACCGCAGGGAGTAGTGCAAGGTGACTATTTTCCCAGAGTTCTTGGCCCTTATGACGAATGGGCGATTGAGTATGGTTATAAAAGAAGCCCTCAGACAGAACTGGAGGCAATGATTCCAGAAGCGGAAAAAAGCTTTTTAGAACAGATTGCTTTAGCGTCGCCGCAACCAGAATTATCTTACGCAACTGATGAAGATATTTGGAATATCAATCCTCTAGCAAATGTCTGGGATATGAGTAGTGATGTGCTACTTTATGCACAATGGCAAATGGATAATGCTCGTGTGATGTGGCAGCACTTGGATCAGGGCGATCGCTCTAGCGGAAAAAGCTATAGTAATCTGCGTGGCTTATTCAATAGAGTATTAAAATACTATTTTCGTAATGCTAGTTTAGTCTCTCAATATATTGGTGGACAATCATTTCAGCGTCTCCATGCCAGTCAAGTGGGGACTGGGCATGAACAAGCTCCATTAAATTCCAGTACCCAGAACCCAGTTGATGATACTTCCTGGGCATTTGTACCAGTGCCAATCCTCAAACAACGTCAGGCATTGACAAAGCTGCAAGAATATGTATTTGCTGAGAATGCTTTTAGCTTCTCACCAAAATTGCTGAATCGGCTAGCACCATCACGCTGGCAACATTGGGGTAGCCCAGCACCTAAGAACCGCCTTGATTATCCAATCCACGAACGGATTGTCAAGTTTCAAAGCGGGGTATTGCGATCGCTATTAGACAGCGATCGCCTCAATCATCTACAAGATATAGAATTAAAAACCTTACCAGGAGAAGCACTCACTATCCCAGAACTGTTTGACACCCTACAACAAGGCATCTGGACAGAAGTTTTAGGAACAGAAGAAGCAAAGCCAATTTCTAGCATCCGGCGTTCATTGCAACGGGAACATCTGAATATATTGCTAGCAATGGTATTGCGTCATATTGATACACCTGAAGATGCTCAAACAGTAGCTTGGTATGAATTGCGCCAACTGCAAACAGCTATTGAAACCAGACTCAAACAACTTGGTGAACACCTTGATGTTTACACACTAGCCCACCTGCAAGTTTCTGGCGATCGCATTATTAAAGCATTAAACGCCCAGATGTTGTCTAAGTAGTTGGCATTGGGCATTGGGCATTGGGCATGGGGGGAGAAATAGCTAATGATCCTTGACTCCTAACTCCTGACTCCTAACTCCTGACTCCTAACTCCTGACTCCTAACTCCTGACTCCTAACTCCTGACTCCTAACTCCTAACTCCTAACTCCTAACTCCTGACTCTTGACTCTTGACTAGTCTTTACAGCACAACTTAAGCTATTATACGGTAAACCGACCGACGAGCCGTAGTATTTTAGTTTGTAGATATCCGCCAATCACGCCTGTGTATGGGGTTATTTGAGTTGCACTAACCAAATTAATGCAACCCCAAATAGCTTGAAATTGCCATGTTTACAAGGAAGAATTCCATGAGTACTGTACAACTTTATTTCGCCAAAGCCTCGACCTTTTCCCAAAGAACCCGTGTTGTTTTGCTGGAAAAAGGCATCAATTTTACTGCGAACGAAATTGATCTCCAAAATAAACCAGAAGGTTATACCCAAATTTCGCGTTATGGCAAAGTTCCCGCCATCAAACACGGGGACATAATACTTTATGAGTCCGCCATTATCAACGAATATCTGGATGAGGTGTTCCCAGAACCACCTCTATTACCCCGCGATCCTGGCACAAAAGCGATCGCCCGAATCTGGATCGATTATGCCAACACTCGCTTTGTACCGGCGTTTAACAAATTCCTGCGTAGTCCAGATCCCCAGGAACAAGCACAGGGAGGAAGGGAATTTTTAGAATCGCTTTTATATCTTGAGCAAGAAGGATTAGGTAAGCTTTCCCATGATGGCCCTTACTGGTTTGGGGAAACGCTCTCATTAGTGGATATCAGCTTCTATCCCTGGTTTGAACGCCTGCCGTTGCTCGAACACTTCCGCAAGTTCAGCTTCCCATCAGAAACGCCGCGCTTACAAAAATGGTGGAATGCTCTGAGCGATCGCAACTCAGTTCGGCAAGTAGCAAATCCTGCCAGCTTCTATATAGAACGATTCGCCAAAATTCTTGGTGAACCGACAGCTGTTGCTATTGCTCAAAAATAAAAGCGTCGTTAACGACCAAAATATTGAAGACTAGGATGCAACCCATGACTCTAAACAGTCAAATTTTTCAGGATCTACCGCACGTTGAAGCGTCCCTGAATTACCTCACACCGACACCAGAAAAGCCTGTCAACTACACCTATGAACCGCCACCAGGGGTGCCACAACGTAGTGGTAAATACGAGCCGCACACACTCTCGATTCGTAATGGTCGTCCGATTGTAGGTGATCTATCCTTAGATCAAGAAGGTTTTGCGCTAACGGCACATAACACCACAGTTCAAGACTTCTACGACGAAGACGAGGTACGCCGTGTTTATTACCCTGAAGCTGAGAAACTGCTAGCGGAGGTGACGGGTGCAGCCAAGGTTGTTGTATTCGATCACAACATCCGTAACGCCCAACGCTCAAAACCAGGCGAGAACACGATCAAGCAGCCAGTTAAGGGTGTTCATAACGACTTCACCGCTAAATCTGGCTATAGTCGCGCCCGTGTCGTCCTGTCAGCACTGGGGACAGAAGACTCCGATGTGCTTTTAAAACATCGCTTTGGTGTGATTAATGTCTGGAGACCGATCGCCGGGACAGTCCAAGAGTCGCCATTGGCGGTCTGCAATGCCCGCAGTATAGCCCCTACAGACTTAGTAGCCACAGACCTCGTATACCGCGATCGCGTTGGCGAGACTTACGCAGTTACGTATAACCCAACACACCAATGGTTTTACTTTCCCCAAATGCAACGGCATGAGGCGCTGCTAATTAAGTGCTTCGACTCTGCAGAAGACGGCCCCGCCAGGTTCGCCGCACACACAGCATTCGATGACCCCACCAGTCTACCGGATGCACCACCACGAGAGAGTATTGAACTGCGGACGCTAGTTTTCTATCCTGCATAGCAATACTTTAGGGAACTGTTAACTGATTTAATTGGAGGGCAAACAACCGTTTGCCCCTATGGTATTTGGATGTCATCGGCTAAAAATGCCTCTAATTCAGGCACATCAACCCAGCTAGACTGGCGCTGCGATTCATGGGAAGAATCCATTAATAACTGAGAATAAACGCCTTCTCGCAGTGATGGAACTATTTCTTGCTGAGTTTCAATACCCTGTACCCACCTATCTACAACCCGAATAAATGCAGAAATCCGCCCATCGGTGTAGTTTTTAGGAAATACTAAGCGTTGTGGTATTTCAATTTCAGTTAAGGGTTTACCTGGCTGGGAACCCCAAACACGAAATCCGTGGATGTAATCTTTTTGATTTTCGCTGCCTACGATTAAAGTACCGCGATCGCCATATACTTCTACCCAATGGGTTCTGGATGCATGAACAACGGCACTGATGGTAACTTGGCAAGGTGTCCCATCAGCCAATTCCAGCGTTAGTAAACAGTTATCATCTGTCTCTACTGGTTTGACTTCACTGCTAACAGGATCAACACGTGTGGGAATAGCGGTGCTTAAATGGGCGCTTAATCTGCGAACTGGGCCAAATAACCAATAAATATAATCAAAGGCGTGGGAACCCAAAGAACCCAGCGCACCCCCTCCCTTTTCTTGGGAAGAATACCAGTTCCAAGGGCGGGAAGCATCAGCGCGAGAGGAACCTAACCAATCAATCCTAATTAACCGTTTTTTGCCTACATAATCTGCTGACAATAATTCTGCAAATAATTGCCATCCTGGGACAAAGCGAAATTCAAAGTCTACAGTAGCAATTACACCTTTGTCTCTAGCTAATTGATAAAGTTCTTTAGCTTCATCTGCATTTAAAGCTGTGGGTTTTTCGAGTAATAAATGTTTCCCTGCTTGCAGCACTTTTTTCGCCATTTCATAGTGCAAAAATGGCGGTGTGGAAATGCTGACGGCTTGCACTTCTGGTAATGCTAAAATGTCTGCAATTGTGTCGCAGGCGTGGCGGATATTATATGATTCTGCTATGGCTTTAGCTTTATTAATATCGCGGTGATAAACAGCGACTACCGCTGTGCGGTGATGTGCTTGTAATCCCGGAATATGAACTTTTTGACCAAATCCCGTGCCAATAATCGCCACACCAATTGTATTTTGATTTTTCATATTTAATAAATAAAACTATCTCAAAACTCGAATTCTCAAAGGATAGCGATTATTATCGCTATTATAAGCTTTAAATACTGCAAAATTCATACGTAGGGTGGGCAATGCCCACCAAAACCCCGAATGTGGTGGGCATTGCCCACCCTACAAATAATGAGATTTTAAAAAAATCAAAAAACTATGCTTTAAAACTTCACAGATGACAAAACTTATCTCAAAACTCGAATGGTCAAAGGATAGCGATAGTAATCACCATGATAAGCTTTAAATGCTGCAAAATTCACTAAAAATAATTGCAATAATAACATGATTGTAGTAATTAAAAACCACACAGATATTAAACCATCTAAAACCATCTTCATTTCATCTCCTGCGCGTTTGTTAGTCACTGCAATAGCACAGATGAATAACATTACCAGCAAGGAAATGATGATGATAATTAACGTGTAAAATGTTAGTGAAAGTTGAAAATTCAAAGCTTCTTTACCTTGAAAATCAATCCAGGGAGATTTGGCTTTATTGAATTGCCAAATTATTAGCGGCAATAAAATATTCAGGGGGAGATAGAAAGGAATGCCGATAAATACTAAGGAAAACAAGAGTATCCATGCTAACAAAGCCGAAAAATGACAGAACATTGCCCATATACGCATTTTTTGTTGGGGTTTTTCTCTCATGGCTTTTTATTTGACAAGTGGATTTGGGCGATGATTCCTGATCCTAGTATCTACAAAAAAAGCTAGCCCAAAGCTTAAAATTTGAGTAGTTCTCGCTCATAGTTTTCAGGAAGGGGTTCAATTTCCCAGACTATACCTTCACCTGGTTCTAAAGCAACCTCCACGAAGAGTTGTTCGACGGCGGTTGTCGCAATGTCTTCGTTGTCGGGGAAGGGTTGCAAATCTTCGGTAAGTAGTCTGAGTTTGAAACCACCGGGGATGGCTACGCCAACGGTGGCGTTACGTAACTCAAAGCGCCAAACTATCTCGTCTGCTTCGCCTTTTGGTGTGATGCTGAGGTTGTATAATTGACCTGCGATCGCTAGCTGGCGAGAAAGTGTCACCTCTGCTTGTGTTTCTTCGGCACTCCTAGCCCCAGCCGCACTCAATTGCAAATTCAACCGTCCCCAACCCAGATTTTCAGCCGCTTGGGAAACGCCGTTTTGCAGCCATTGCAAAACTGACCATTGTTCTGGTAGTCCCAAACGTTGTTGATATAAGCTTTGCCGCCAGCCGCCATGCTCTATTAACGCCCCCCAAAGTTGAAAAGGAACAGCTAACCGTGGTGTGAGGATTTCGGACTTTCCCAGGCGAGCAATGAGATTTTGTGCTTGTTGTTGTGGTAAATTTGGTAATTGTGGGATAGCTGCGCGTGTTGGTGTTTGAGAACAGAGTTCTCGCGCTACAGCTAAAACGCTAATGTCTCCATTAATGTCAGTAGCATCAAGGGCATAAGTGCGATCGCCTGCATCATAACTACCCTGATTCTTCAGTTGTGCATGGGTACAATAGCCCCAAACCCTAACGTAACCTTCATCGGCTTCCACTTGCACCGCTAAATAATAGTCACCAGCCAAACTAGGTAAATCCACCCATTCCTGCGACACTCGCAACTCGCTTAAATCTATCGTCTCACTGGGAACCAAGATAAATCGAGTCGCGTCAACTGTGACTGCGGTTCCGTTTACGAGTTCCCAAAAACTCGGCAAAACAGTGGTAGTCGGCCAAACCTTTGCCTGTTGTGTAAAGTCCTCTTGTAACCAAGGCAAGACTGCACCCAGGCAAAGTTCATTAATATAAGCTTGATAGCGAGATATAGGGTTAGAAAAAGCTGGACTGTGAATATCCGCCCGATTTTGTATGCTGGTGGGGATTTCTAAAAATAAGTCAGTTGGGTTAGCAAATGTAAATGTAGTCATGGCGGTTACTCCGGGGAAGCCGATGCTGTGATTTTTCGCTTTATGAGTTAGATAATTTCATACTTCATACTTCATACTTCAGTTGACTGTAGTGATTTTGCAGCCATTCTTCCATTACTATACTCATGGTTTTGAGTAGGTCTGGGGTGATGGAAATATGCAGGGTGTTTTGACTCCAGTTGGCGAGGGAACGGAGTAAGGTTTCTCTGGCTTTGGTGAGTCGTCGGGAAACGGTGTATTGTTTGATTTCTAATTGTTTGGCGATTTTGTCTTGATTTTGTCCTTGGGCGTAGTAAAGTTGGAGGATTTGCCGTAAGTCTAATTCTAGTTGGGCGATCGCTGTTACTAAAACTTGGTTAACTTCGGTTTGTTGGGATGTTCTGGCTTGTTCTTCTTCTTGGGCAATAATTTCACTAATTAAGGATTCTTGTTGGGTTCCTGGGAGGTTGTCTAGCAATTCCCAAGAATCATCGCTGCTTTTGGAAACGTTGAGAGACTCGGGTGTGGGATAGAGATATCTACGGGTGGCTTTTGCAGCGGCTAGTAGCCATTTTTCTAGGGTTTGGGGGCTGATATTTTGGCTACTTTGGGAATTATACGCTTTGGCGATCGCATCCCATGTTTGATCTTCTGGGCGGGAAATTTTGCGGGAAGTGCCAGTTGAGGTGGGAACGTAGATAGTTTTAAAGGAGTTCCAAGCCAGGATATAGGCGGGAATCTCCTCTGGCGGTAAACCAGCATTTTGTAAGGATTCTTGTAACCGCTTTTGGGAGATTTTTCGCAACAATCCCCAATCTGTGCAGATATCAACTTCGTGGCGTTGGCGTAGGGTTTCGCGGATTGCACTGCCAAAGATGGGGCTAGCGTAGTTTTTGAGGGTAAAACCTTGATTAGGATTGAATCCTTTAAGTACTTTATCAATTTGCGCGATCGCAATCTGAAAACAGTCTGACAACTGGTACTGGGTACTGGCAAAATTAGTCACTGTTTTTTGGGATACCCAATAACAGGATTCTTGTAAGTAAGCCGTCAAATGTTGCTGGGCTAAGGTTTGAGTTTCGGGTATCTGCCAAATCTTATACCAGTAAAGCGCCCAAAAAGATTCAGAAGATTCTTGGGGTGTGCGGTTGACACAATTTTGGATACTATGACGCAATCTTGATTCTGTCGCCCAACGACTGAAGCGATCGGCAACGAATTGTACAAAAGTTGAAAAAATTTCAATAATGCTTTGCCGAGGATGCATAAAAAAATAGACGCCTACCTATAAAAGCAGTGAAGGCGTTAAAGAACGCCTGCACAAACTTTACTACAAGGAATGGGAATCATGTTTCGACTTTCCCTAAAATCTTTAACACTCGGTAGCCTGGTAGCTATTGCCACTGCAACTAGCGCCTTTGCCCAAGTACCCACACCACAAAATTTACATCTAACACCAGCACCAAACTTTAGTTGTGGCCCTCATCTCCGGACTTACGTTGTTAAGCCTTTAGATAACCGTCAAGGCTTTGGTATCCGTTGCGTCAAGTTTAGCGAAGGTAGACCAGAAACAACAATCCCCAAAATAGCATGGTACGGCGAAGGCAATTGGGGCGGTTCAACCTATCGCCACGCTGGACAAGCAATTTACAGAGGTTCTAATCTCGTTGGTTTTGCTTCCGATATTTATGGTAACGGCGAAAACATCAACAACAACTTTCCAGGAAACCTCAGAGTAGAAATACTCGGTTCCACAATTCGTGTCACTGGTGCGTGGAATGAAGAATGGAAATTAGTCAATGCTACTAACTATAAACCGTTATCTCGCCCACGGACTTGTGGTGGCTATTTCGACCAATACAAAGTTTCTGACTTAACAGGAAATCGCCAAGGTGAAGGCTTACGTTGCGTTCTCCGTGTCGGACCTCAAAATACTACTTGGTTTGGCAATGGTAACTGGGGAGGTTCAACTTATTCCCACATCGGCACTAAGTCATTTAATGGTTACGGTGCTGGCGATATTTGTGCAACTGGTTTAGGACCAATTTGTAATACCTTCGGCTACGGTTCTTTGAAATTAACTCCCGTATCTGGTGGTTTTGATGTCACTGGCGCTTGGAGTGAAAAATGGCGGTAGCTAACTCATGATAAACGTCATTTGTCATTGGAATTGATAACTGATAACTGATAACTGTTAACTGATAACTGATAATTGAGTGTTAATAAAATGTTGAAACGTACTTTGACAATTGCTGCTGCCACCACAGCTTTAGCTGCTGCTTTAGCTAGTCCCGCTTTGGCTGCACCTGCTGATTTTGTTGGTACTTGGGTTAATAAAGATGCCAATACTCGCGGTGTGACTCGTCTGGTAGTTACTTCTGCTGGAGGCAATAATTTAAATATTCAAGTGTTTGGCAAATGTCATCCTACAGACTGTGAATGGGGCACAAAACCATTAGTAACTTATGGAATTAATGTCCAAGATACTAACCATAATTATGCAACAACCAACTACAATCAAGGTTTTTCCAATTCTTTATTAACTTTCAGCTATGGCGGCAATGAAGTTTTATTTCAAGGCTATACACAGTTTTTAGATAATAGCGGGAGGCAAAATTATTACTCTCGTGAATATTTCCAACGACAATCAAAAGTGAAGATTCCTGTAAGTGTTCCTAGAATACCTATTCGTCCTTGAGAACACGCGATTAATTAAATTATTTGTATGAAATTCACGGTAGAGGCACAACATTGTTGTGCCTTTTCATGTCAATATCCAACATTATTTATTTTCCATCAGCCTTGCAACTGGTGAACGAATGCTTGATGTTCCACTGAACTTAGCCCCTGTTGTAACACTGCTAATACCTGTGGCATATTTCCGCTAACTAACGCTAATACATCCAACCACAAACCCGGAAACACTTGACTTTGAATTACGCTTTCTGCATCTGGTGTCAGCGCCACATATTCACCATCTTTGAGGCTAAACCAACTGACAGCGCTTTCAAAAACTTGCCAAACAATATATTCTTGAATCCCATTGCGACGATAGGCACGCTTTTTATCATACAAATCTTTGGTAGCACTGCTAGCTGCAACTTCCGCCACTAATTCTGGTGCGCCTTCCACATATCCATCAGCACCCAAATGCGACTGTCCACCACGGGCGGCATCGATTAATAAAATAGCATCAGGTTGGGGTTCATTATCTAAATCTAGCCTCACAGTTGGATTATCACCTAATCTGACACCAGGCGTAGCTACTTTATAATTTCCTAACCAAATCATCAAATTAGCATGTGGTTCGGCGTGGGGTTCAAAGCGTAAAGGGGAAGCCACGTATACAACTCCTTCAATTAGTTCAGCTTTTTTGAGATTCGGCATAGCATTGTAGCGGCGCTCAAATTCTAGACGATTTAGCCGATCGCCACTCTCAAGATGCGGAATATAATTGGGGGAAGCGGCTGGAGTCGGCTGTTGTGAAGAGGTGTTAACCATAACCGCAAGCGTTAAATATGGGTAAATTGATCTTATCAGTTATCAATAAATCTGATAACTGATAACTGTTCACTGATTATAGTTAGGGATTAATTGCAGAATTAGCCATTTTAATTAAAGAAGTGCGATCGCCTGCTTTCAAACCTACAGCATACTGCACACCTTTTTGTCGCCAAGTCAAGGTCGCATCTGAGCAATTAGCCCCACAACTAAAATCTACAAAATAGCCAGTAATGCCTTTAGCTAAAGATACCGTTTTACCAGTGAGGCGGGGTGTTTTGCTTGTCACAGCTTCAGCCGTCACGATACCCAAACGACAAGCAGTCCCGCCTGTACAATCAGGACTGAAGCCTAGTAAAATTTCGTATTTTTTAGGTGTCGCATTTTCTAAAATTGCGTACAGTGGGTCTTCCCGTTCTACACCAGGAATCAACTTCGGTAATATAATGGGAATTTGAGTCTTTTGCTTTAATTTAGGTAAAATCGGCTTAAAAACCGCATGTTGTTTGGCATTATTAGTACTAACTCCCCCTTGTGCTATTAGCTGAGATTGACTGTTGATAGATGCGATCGCTGAATTATGCCAGCTGCTAGCACTAGCTAGCAACATTACCGCACAGACAACACTGAAATTTTTTAGCCTGAAAATCATTTTGTAAAACCTATTTTGATATAAATACTGAATTTGTAAATCTATATTAGTATCAAATCATGCAAATGAGTATACATTGACATTGCCATTAGAAGTTTAAAATATCTAACGATGCTTCTATTTCTAAATCTAGAATCTTTTGCCGTACATCTTTGTGTTCTGCAAGCTTACCTTCTTTCCAATACATGTCTGCTGCTTTTTGAAAATCCTCAAGTGAACCTTGCTTATTTCCCATAGCAAAACGGGCATTACCACGATTGTAATAAGCATCAATATAATTGGCATTAATTTTGATTACTTGGGTATAACTTGCAATTGCTCCCTCATAATCTCCCAGATCATAACGAGCATTACCACAGTTATAGTAAGCATCTATATAGTTAGGATTAATCTTGATGACTTGAATATAATCGGCAATGGCTCCCTCATAATCTCCTAAATCATAACGAGCATCAGCACGGTTTTTATAAGCTACAGCATCATGAGGATTAAGTTTGATGGCTTTAGTAAACTTCTGCTGATTTGTTAGTAGATAACGAGAAATACTACCGTTTGTATCAACTATGGCATAATTAGGATTTATTTTGATGGCTTGGGTATAGTCTTCAATCGCTCCTTGATTATCTCCTAGCTGAGAGCGAGCATCAGCACGGTTTTTAAAATTAACAGCAACATGAGGATTAATTCTAATTGCCTGATTATAATCGTCAATCGCTGCTTCGTAATCTCCTAATTGGTAGTGAGATAAGCCTCTTTTATTGTAAGCTTTGGCATTATTAGGATTAATTTTGATTGCTTGGTTATAATCTGCGATCGCTCCTGCATAATCAGATATTTCATGACGAGCTAAACCTCGTTTATAATAAATATCGGCATCATCAGGGTGAAGTTTCAGCGCCTTATTATAGTTAGTAAGCGCTGCATCAAAGTCGCCTCTGGCAAAACATTCATCACCTAGCTTTTCATCAAGTAGATTGTTTCCGTTTTCAATAACAGATAAAGGCTGGATTGACTGTTTATGATATGAATCACCATTTTTAGCCGATTGTAACTGTTCTAAATAGCACCGTAAACCACCCCCATAAAGCAATTGCTCTATACCAAAAGAGATTCTACCAGTTTTCAGCTTAATCATTTTAGTCGGCAGAAATCCTGCTAAAAAAAGGTGATATTCTGGTTGTGCTTCATTCACCTCTTCTTGAATCAAAATGCAGACTACAACCGCATTTTTTTCAACTTCTTCTGAACTAATAGACCATCTTACTCTGTCAATCCGCCCATGACGAGATTTCACCTCAACCCCAATTGATGGTTCAGCCGTCAAAGTGAAATCACTTTTGCCATCACCACCAAATCGTTTTTCGTAGTCAACTTCTGTAATAAAATTAGCTAACCGTTCTTTGACAACTTCCTCACCGAGTTTGCCTTTGAGATTGTTGATAAAAACATCACGCACTGGCGACAAACGCTTATATTTTTCCGCCATCAACCAGCAAAACTCCCGTAGTGCCTTTAATCTCTCTCCAGAGATTATAGTTAATTCACTATGTTGACCTTCTGTTTCACAATGAAGCAGACAACCAGTAGTTAACCTGTTAATGAAATCAGACTGTAGCGATCGCAGTAAGGTAATCCAATCCATTGATAGTTCTGCGAGTCTTGAGGTGAGATTATTCTATTAAAATTTCTCACCGCCGTAAACCTGCAAAATTATAGCGATTCTCACCCTACCCCACTTTTTTAGGTCTTTTATCGCCAGTGGTGGGATAATATCATGTCCGGCTGATTAATCATGAATTCCGCATCTGTGCAAAAACCTGAAAACTCTTTCTCCCGCTGCTCCCTTACAGTCTTCATGATAAGTCTTTCACCAGACACGATATAATCTATCCCCTTGAGTGGGTTGAGAACTATACCCGCCCCATCTCTTGGGGAATGAAGCATAGGGCGTTTTTCCGCGTAGGGTGGGCACTGCCTAGTGGTTTGTCAATTTTGTTTTGAGGGGTTTTTGGTAGTGCGGGCCGAAAAGCCCGCGTGAGCGAGACGCTCACACTACAGTCCCTCATTTCAACCCTGACAGACTACTAGGGTGTTGACTTTGATGGAATTTTCCCGTTTTTGGTTCATGCTATTTCTGTGTCCGTGTAAAGTCTCCTTATTGTCATTGCGAGCGGAGCGAAGCAATGACTACACAAATTTTGCCTGAATTTTTATCACCTAAAAAGGCACAGAGTCAACACCCTAGGCACTGCCCACCTTCGCCTAAAATACTTATGTTTTCGTTGGTGGGCGATGCCCACCCTACGGTTATTGAGAATAAGAGTCTTCCCGCCCTTGACGACAATCGAGATTCAAGTAGTCTAGATAAAGAGGATATCTATCGATAATCTTGTCTTTGAATGCTTCTTAACCGAGCCGCATCACGCATATTATAATCACTACGAGTGAAGCGATTTAATTGCGCCTCAAAGAACTCTCGATTTGCTTGTAAGTGCTTGGGATTTTGGTCATCTAAAGGATATAAAAGCGCAGTTCTTAAGGCTTGAATGACTGCAGAAGTGACGTTATACATTGACCTTTGGAAACTCACGCCCAATTGAATCAACATATCGGCTTCACCTCGGCAATATTGTTTGTAATAATCCACTAGATATTGTGGCAAGAAGTGCAACATATCTTGCATTAATAATGTTGGTGGAATTCCAGCAGTGCCTACGGGGAAAACATCAGCGTAGAGAATGCCGTAATGGAAGTCTTTTTGATCTTCGGGTACTTGACCTGCTTGAGCATTATAAGATTTTGTGCCTCTAAAGGGTGCAGTCCGATAAAAGACAGCTTCTACATAGGGTAATGCGGCTTCATATAGCCAAGTGAAACCCTTAGATTTGGGGATAATTTCGTAACACTCGCCGTTAATATAAACGTGGTGATAGATTGGGCGTCCGGCGATCGCAAATATGCCATTAACTAAGAAATTCATGGCATCTGGAACACCTTTAAAGCCGCCTTCATCATAGATATCGGACATTTCAAAGAATACCGGTGCCATGACTTCCCAGAATAAGCCGAGATTGGAGTAGTAAGACATCTGGCGGCACTGTTCTAAGAACATATCGGGGAACAGCTTATGCAGCCCTAACATGACTGGGTTGCCTTGAAAATAAGCCTTAATTGCCCGATCAGCATTAGCTTTATATTCTTCTGAGTCCAGGTAAGCATCAAATTGGTTGACTGGTGCGTACATGTGACGATGCCAAAGCATAGCCCGCATACAAGCTTCAGCAAATTCCATATTAATGCGATCGTGGAATAAATGATGAAACAACCTCGGCATCTTGGAAGTTTCACCCTTCTCGATAAATGCCAATAGTTCAGGATGGGCTTTGGCTGTACCACGCCAAATTCTTAAATCGGCGTCATCACCAGCATAATGATTGTGTCTGTCTAGATACTCTTTGGGTAAGAAGTATTTAAAGAAGGGTAAGGGGTTGAGAAATTCGCGTTCTGCAATATAGAGGAGATCACGCCAGTAAAAATCCATCGGCACTGCATAAGCTTTGTATAAGCCGATGATTTGCATTAAGTTTTCTGGCGTATCTGGCAACATTGAACCACCAGCTTCTAAGCGGTGAATTACGTCAGCAAATTCATGTGTGGAAGGAGGTAATTTTGTGGTTGAGGGGATAGTGGTTGTTGTCATGATAATTGGTTTTTACTAAATTTCAGGTTGTTCTATTAATAATTCTTGACGCAGCTTGAGAGCATGAAAAATACTCAACACATCATGTTTCCAAACTGGCAGTATGAGTGTCATGGCGATTTCTTCGATACTATAAATAAAGCCAGCAATACAAGTCAGCCATAAGGGAATTCCAGCATAGTTAAAACCGAATAGAGCGACAATGGCAATAAAAAGTGTTATCCCCCAAAACTTTGCTGAGTAGGTGTGATAGCTAGCAGGTTTACCATATTTGACTAAATTTACTATCCACCACACCAACTGAGCAAAAACAACTGTTAATAAAGGCCAGCGAAAATCAATGACAACATCTCTATAAACCAGCCACGCACTCACAAAAATACAGCTAAAAAGGCAGACATCCGCCCAACTATCGGCTTGTCGTAATTGGGCATTGCTAACACCCAAGCGTCTGGCTATAATGCCATCGAAAATATCAGAGAGAAAGGCCGCTACAAAACCAACGATGAACCAAATACTGGTTTTGCCATCTAAGGCATCCCAGAGGAGGAATGGAGATATGAAAAAACGAAATAATACAAGTCCAGTGGGAATTAATGTGAGATTCATCTTTCCTCCTTGATTCAGTGCGTAGCTTTCTATTAGCTTAATAACTACAAGCTAATTACTGATATTTACGGCTTCAAGGCTACTTCAGAGGGGACAACTTTTTCCAACATCGGAATTGCAGCTACCATTGCTGTGGTTGTTGGTTCACTCCAACGCACTAACCAAGTGGGTTGAACTCCCAAAAAGATAATTAAAGCTGTCAACACTAAAGCTGGTGTTTTTTCAGACCACATTACTCTGGCATAGTAGGCTTTGTTGTTATCGAGTTTGCCAAAACAGGTACGATTCAAGAGGATGACGAAATACACTGCGGTTAAGGCGCTAGATAATACACACAACAGTGTGGGTATGGGGAAGTTGGCGAAACTACCTTGAAAGACGAGAAATTCGGCGACGAATCCCGTTAATCCAGGAATGCCAGCGCTAGCCATACCGCTGAGAACTAGTAGGGCACTAATGAGGGGTAAGCCGCGGATGGGACTCATTAAACCATTGAGTTGATCTAATTCGCGGGTGCCAACTTTAACTTCGACAATGCCTACTAAGAGGAAGAGGACGGCGAGAATAATGCCGTGGCTAAACATTTGGGCGACTGCGCCAACAAGTGCGAGGGGGGTGCTAGCAGCACCAGCTACCAATATATAACCCATGTGTCCGATGGAACTATAGGCTACCATGCGCTTGATGTCTGTTTGGGCGATCGCTACTAATGCCCCATAAATAGCACTGATTGCTCCCCAAATTGCTAAGGTTGGCGCAAGCGTACTCCAAGCTTCCGGAAACATCCCCAATCCAAACCGCAATAGTCCATAGGTTCCTAGCTTTGCCAATACACCACCTAGTAAAATAGCGATCGGTGCGGAAGCTTCAACATAAGCATCCGGTAGCCAAGTATGGAAGGGAACTAGGGGAATTTTGATGCCAAAACCCACAATTATCCCTGCAAGCAAGATAATTTGCATTCCGGCTGAAAGGGTTTGGGTAGAGACAGCGTCAAAAGCAAAACTGGAAGCACCAGTCAGCCATACCATACCCAGGAAGGTAGCGAGAATTAGAGCACCTGATACAGCGGTATAAATGAGGAATTTAATCCCAGCATAAGCCCGTTTTTCCCCTCCCCAAATTGAAATCAGCAGATAAAAAGGGATTAATTCTAGTTCGTAAAACAGGAAGAATAGCAGTAAATTCTCTGCTAAAAATGCACCTGCAACCCCACCACTCACTAATAGGATTAGTGAATAAAAAAGCCGTGGTCGTTGAGTCTGCTGACTGCTGCTATAAATAGCAACCCAAGTGAGTAGGCTATTTAAAACCAACATCAATATTGATAGTCCATCAACCCCTAGTTGATAGCTTAGTCCGAGGGTTTCATTCCAAGGTAGATACTCTCGAAACTGCATCCCCGGATTACTGGGATCAAATTTCAGCAAGATGAACAGATTCCAGAGAAGAACTAGGCCAGATAAAGTGAGAGATACTAAACGAATTCTACTTGCTTGGGCTGCCCCACCAGGCCAAAACCCGATAATTGCCGCACCTATAATTGGTGTCCAGATTAATACACTCAGCATGGTAATTTTGGATTTTTTAAAGGTCAAGGGTCAAGGGTCAAAGATCAAGTTCCAGAATTTGGACTCCTAACTCCTAACTCAAAACATCAACTCTAAAAATTGCACTCCCCAGAATGGCCAAGCTACCCACATTCCTAAGACGCTGACTCCTAAGAGGACGGTGAACGCATAAAATTGGGTTTGTCCGGAGGTGCTGTATTTAAGTCCTTGTCCACTCAAGAGGGAAAATAAACCGACCAGATTAACAATCCCATCAATTACTAAGCGGTCTAGCATGTCGGCAAATTTGGCAATTTGGGCGACGCCATTAACGATAGTGAGGCGATAGATTTGGGCGGTGTAAAAGTCGTAGGCGAAAAAATCTCTTAAACCTTTCCAAGGGAAGCGGATTGGTTTTTGCCAATTTCCTAAATGAATGACGGCACTAATGCTGCACCCAAAAATGGTTGACCAAATTAGCAGAAGTGCAACATCTTTATTCAGGTCTACCCAACTGGGTAGCAGTGATAAGCTTTGTAATACTAGGGGGAGATGCAAGACAAATCCTAACAAAATTACCATTGGCAATACCATTGGCCAGTGTACTTCAGGCGATCGCTCACTCATCTGCTTGGCTTTACCACCAAAAATTAAGCCAAATTCTCTGGTTAAACTAAAGGCTGTCAAACCATTAACTGCTATAACTACTCCCACCAACCAAGGTTGCTTGTCCCACAGCCCATCTCCTAATCTCATTAATGCCCAAAAGCTACCTAGGGGCGGAAATCCAATTAATCCCAAACCACCGACGATAAATGCTAAGGCTGATATGGGACGGCGTGACCATAATCCACCGAGTTGGTTGATGTCTTGGGTGATACTGTTCCAAACAATTCCCCCGGTACTCATGACTAGTAGGGCGGCGGACACTGCATGGGTAAGTACCAACAACAGCGCGGCTTCATCTTCTCTCACTCCCACGGCGATGAAGACTAAACCCATGTAAGCACTGACAGAATAGGATTGACAGCGCTTAATATCAGTTTGGGCGATCGCAATTAAGGAAGCACCAACGGCTGTGACTGCACCAATTGCAACTATAGTGGAGGAAACTATCGGCGATAAGGTTAAAACTGGTTGCAGTTTAATCAGCACCCATGCACCACTGGCAACTACTACTGAGTTCCGTAAAATCGTACTGGGAACCGGCCCTTCCATCGCCTCATCTAGCCACAAATGCAAGGGGAACTGGGCGCACTTACCCATAGGCCCGGCGATTAACGCTAAACCCACTAGGGTGATTACTGTGGGGTTAACGTTTGCAGTCGTCGCCCACTCAGCTAGTTCTGTATAATCCCACGTTCCCGCTAGAGGCCATAATGCCAACACCCCCATCAGCAAAAACAAGTCACCTACCCGTTTGGTTAAGAATGCATCTCTTGCACCGGTAACTACTAAAGGTTGGCTAAACCATAAGCCGACTAAAAGGTAGGTTCCTAAAGTGAGAATTTCTAAGATTACATAGCTGAAGAACAAGTTGTTACATAAAACTAGGGCAGATAATCCGGCTTCAAAAAATCCTAATAAGGAAAAGAAGCGTCCCCATCCCCAATCCATTTCCATGTAACCTACTGCATAAATCTGGGCGAGGAAATTCAAGCCTGTAATCACGACCACTGCACCCACACTCGCCGCAGATATTTCTACAGCAATTGTGAGGTTTAACCCTGCAGTCGAAAGCCAAGGAATAAATAGTTCTATGGGTGGCTGATTCCATGAGGCGAATAAAGCGATCACACTGTGAACCAGCGCTAAAAACGTCATTACCAAATTTACATACCCAGCCGGTCTTGGCCCTGTGCGGCGAATGATCCCCGGTGACCAAGGGACAGCTAATAACCCACCTATTAGGGCATAGCAAGGAACTAGCCAAACAGTCTCAAGGAGAAACTGAGCCATGAACTTACCTCTATAATTTGCAAGAAAAACTAAGGGTTGTAAATCAACATGACGTTGATCCCAGCTAACCCCGAACTCTCAGATAACCGAATTTTATCTTTATTTAATTTTGTTAAAATACAGCTTACCGTTATCTCAGCCAAAAAGGAATTATTTAACTAAATAAATCAGCGATATTTACTCTAATTAATTCTTATATAAGGAAGCATTTAATTCATAAATAATAACTATCAATTAGCATCTATGCATTAGTTCAGTGTTAATAAATAATAATCATTAGACTTTACTAATTGACATAAACGACAAGAGACGCTATGAATCGCGTCTCTCTAAGTTAGTAGAGTATTATCTACACTTTGATAATTTTGTCAACTAGTCACGGCGTTAGCGTCAAATTTTCTGCTCTTTACCTAATCCCCAGTCCATAATCTCAGCAGCGATCGCCGGCGTTTGGTAGGATTGACTGATAGGAGCTGGTTTCATGTCGCGGACATCCAGTAACTGGACAAGAATCAGGTAGGCGATCGCTAACAGAACAGAAATCGCACCTGTAATAATGGCAACAATTTTCGAGCGGTTCATCAAGATTTCCTATAATCCAAGTTATTTATTATGCTGTGCCTATATCCACATTGTTACAGCTTTTTCATGCCTTAGCCATATCCCTATCCTTTGCCGACACTACATTTACGCCAAACCTAGCCAAAAAAATAACCTCCAAGGAAGGGAATCCGTAGGAGGATATTAGCAAAGACATTGAAATTGTGGACTAGTCTAGAAACAAATGTATCGTTTTCCCCAAACTGCTTTCCTCATCCGATGGACGCAGTCAAGATTAACTTTAGCAGTCACCCAGGATACAATTTTTCAACAAAAGCATCAAAATTAAACTCGTTCAAGGAAAGTCGCTCAGTACAAGTAACTGATAACCGTTGAGAAAGCGATCGCTATACATATGGTAATTGATACTAGCACCAGAGTTATAGCGGTTTTCAGATCGGTGAGGTACGATTTTCAATCTCCAAGCCCATAGGGGCTGGGTTTCCCCGCCCTCTATCGTATTGCTATACATTATTATTTAACATAGTCGATGGGCTAAATATCCTTCTATAAACTTGTCAGTATTAATTTAAATCTAGTATTAAAAATAGATGTAAATGTTAAAAACTTCATCTAAACCAATATACATTAAATATTATTTCTTACTTATATTTAACTTGTTTTAACAGAAGGTTATTGAAATATAGATGTACAATAAAAATAAATGCTGATAGCTCACTTCTAACCATAACTTGGCCAAAATCCACCTGTATTTCAGCATGTTGGTTCTTAGCAAAATTAACATTGAGTAAAATTGGGTAAAAAGTAGCCCATCCGTATGCAATGGGGATATCTCGTTAAACCTAACCTGATCAGAGTTAAAAACTCTCAGGCTCTTGACATTTGGGAATCTGTGCGGTCAACACAAGTTAAGTTTATTTACACCAAGTAACCAAATACGGTTTCCTGCTGTGCTGATAAATCAGCGCAGGTGTTCTATTGCCAATTTACCCAAAAGCCTTTTTAGATTTAACATCCAGAGGTATCAATGACTATGACTACCTTGACCGAAGAAAAAAATCAAGATAGCTCCCTCAAGGAGAAACCCCATTGGCAAGGACAAAACCTCATCAATCATGGTAACGAAGAACAAGACATTAAACTAAGAAATACCGTAGTTTCCAGTTCAATTTTTCCAGGATTACATCGTGGTCGAGTCGCTATTTTTATAGATGGTTTAAACCTATTTCATTCAGCTTTACAACTCGGTATTGAAATCGACTATCTCAAATTGCTTTGTCGTTTAACTGAAAATTCCCGATTGTTACGTGCTTTCTTCTATACAGTAGTTGATTCCTCAAGGCAAACATCTGTGCGTATCCGCGCTCATGAAAAGCAGCAAGGTTTTCTATTTTGGATGCGCCGGAATGGGTATCGTGTAGTCACCAAAGAATTCCAGCCTACTGATAATTCAAAAAAACCAAACATCAATGTAGAAATTGCTGTGGATATGATTACTTTATCTCCCTACTATGATACTGCTGTCTTAGTCAGTGGAGATGGAGATTTAGTCTATGCTGTGAATGCCGTCAGTAGCAAAGGAGCAAGGGTAGAAGTTGTCAGTTTACGAACCATGACAAATGACAACTTAATTGATGTTGCTGACTACTTTATTGACTTAGATAGCATTAAAAAATACATCCAAAAGGATGCAAATATCGGCTACAATTACCGTAGTCTATCTAATTCTAGTATTTAAATCTACTGATTAATTTCACACCTGTAGCAATTTTCTGGAGTAAAATGACAAACCAGGAAATCACTCTGCGTATTTTACTCACTCCTAATTGAGATGGATATTTTAATTGTTGAGGATGAACCAGAAATTGCTCAGTTAATCCAACTGTCTCTGGAAAAAGAAGGATTTTCCTGTCGCGTTAGCCGTGATGGGATCAATGCTTTGCGAATATTTCAGGAACAACAACCAGATTTAATCATTCTCGACCTCATGATTCCTGGTTTGGATGGGCTAGAGGTTTGTGCCAGAATGCGCCAAAAACCAGGTGTGAAAGACCCCTATATTTTGATGCTCACAGCGAAAGGGGAGGAAATCGATCGCGTTATTGGCTTATCTACTGGTGCTGATGATTACATGGTCAAACCCTTCAGCCCCAGAGAACTAATCGCTAGAGTGCGGGCGCTATTGCGGCGTAGCCTCCGTCAAGGAGGACAAAATCAAGTCAATCGTACCCAACACTTTCTAGTAGATATAGAACAACGGACTGCTAGTCGCCAGCTAAACTCCCAACCACCAGAAGTTATGGACTTAACTACCCTAGAATTTAATTTGTTAAGTACCTTTATTACTAATCCTGGTCGAGTGTGGAACCGCACCCAGCTAATTGATAAACTTTGGGGCGATGACTTTTTTGGTGATGAGCGTGTGGTAGATACTCATGTAGCGCGCTTGCGAAAAAAAATTGAGCCTGATCCGGCTAATCCCACTTTCATCAAAACTGTGGTTGGAGTCGGCTATAAATTTGAAGATTCCCCTGTAGCGTGAGCATGATGAAAATAGGCTTGCGAATGCGGCTATTGTTTTCTCACCTAGTGGTGATGTTTGTAGGAGTTATTAGTCTGGTGATTATCAGCAAAATTTCTTCTCCTCGGTTCTTTGTTCTGCACTTGCAACGACTAGAAAATGAGGGATTAGATTTAATTGATGTCCGGACTGAATTAGTGGAAGGATTTGAAACAGCTTGGCGACGAAGCACCATTTGGTCAGTCATAGTCGGCACCACTGCAGCGGGAGGATTGAGCTATTGGGTATCTCAACGGATTATGCAGCAGTTGACCGAGATGGAACAAATTACCCGCAAGTTTGCTGCAGGTAATCTCGAAGCCCGCTTACCAGCGTCTAATATTCCCGAACTCAATCGACTAGGTGCTAGTTTTAACCGGATGGCAGCTAGTTTAGAAGGGGTGGAAGCACGGCGGCGGGAACTAATTGGAGATATGACCCATGAGCTGAGAACACCGCTAACAGTTGTGCGTGGTTACTTGGAAGAACTAGCTGATGGGGGAATTGAACCGACTCCTGATATTTATCAACGGCTAGCTAGAGAAACGAAACGCTTAGAGCGATTAGTCAACGATTTGCAAGAACTTTCTAAGGCTGAAGCTGGTTATCTGCCAATTAACATCCAGCAAGTAAATCTGCGTCCTTTGTTAGAGTCATTAGTGGAAAAATTTACTGACCAGTTGTTAGAAGATGGGCCAGTTTTAAGCTTGGAATGTCCAGCCTCACTGCCTTTAGTTTTGGCAGATGTAGACCGTACGGAGCAAGTGTTAGTCAATCTGCTGGGTAATGCAGTGCGCTATACCCCTCAAGGTGCCATTACTATTCGTGTTTGGACTGACGTATCTCAACTGTGGATTGCTGTTGTTGATACAGGTATTGGCATTGCCCCTGAAGATTTGCCCCATGTATTTGAGCGCTTCTGGCGTGCTGACGAATCCCGCACGCGTCAATCTGGGGGTACTGGTATTGGTTTAACTATTTCTCACCGTTTAGTGGAACTGCAAGGCGGTCAGATGCAAGTAGAAAGTGAACCGGGATCTGGTAGTAATTTTCAATTTTCCCTACCGTTGGCTTGAATTCTTGAGAAATATATTACCTTCCCAAAGGATTGTCACAAGGCAGTCATAGCCGCGTCATATCCAATTGCTAGCTTGGAAATTGGGCACTTTTACTGAGCGTAGTCGGAGAATAACCTATTGCCTATTGCCTGTTCCCTGTTCCCTTTTTTGTGATTTAGTAATTATGTCTACTCTTGTTGTGGCTGGATGTTTAGTGAGTTTACTAACTGTATCTGGTTGGGTAGCGATCGCCTACTTATTTCCTCAAAATCAATCTAAAGACTAAGCCGCTATCACAAGCTACAAAAGTGACTGGTGACTAGTACGCCACGGCGTAAATAAAGCTACCATTTTAAAACCACACAGAGCTTACAGTATATACCTCTTACTTTCATACTTCATACTTCAGCCTTCTTGTACTAGGGATAAGTGTTTTTTAATTCAACACTCAATACTCAGAAGTTTTTCCAGTTGATTTCAAATTAAGTGAAACTACTGATTTAAGGTTTTTCCTACTTAGCTTAACATTTATATTAGATTCTTAAAATAAAAACTTGCTCTTCAAGTATTATAAACTTCCCCAGTTAAGAATATGACAAATTCATTTTATTCACTCATCTAATAGCTTCAGGAGTGTTGGCAATGAAACAAATCCAATTGACTTTAGTTATTAGTTATCTATTGATGTCATGTTATTTCTTGAGCAATTGGTTAAGATTTTCTTGGCGACATCCAACTTCGTCTCCAGAAGATAAATTTTTATCTTTTTTAATGTCTTTGATGACAACTATCTTTTGGCCTCTAGTGATTCCCATGTCTTGTTTAGAAATGCTCAAGACAGGGAAACTAGAACTAAACACGGTGATTCCTATTCTTTTAGCTGCATTTGCCTTTAGTATTTCATACTACCTGAGCTATCTACAGTGAGCGGAGATTTTACTATTATAGCGATCGCCATTGAATCTACTTTCAAGCCTCATAGTCGGATAATTTCTGAATTGCTCCCGAGTGAAGTTTTCAATTATACCAACCGACATCTAGTATTTTAGTTTGTAGTTAACACTTCAGTATTAAAAATCAGTTGCAAATCCGCAGCATTGGCTTGCCAGATGTATTTGGTGAGAATTATACTCAGATTCGTCAGGTTATTAGAGTGTTAGATACATTGTGACTATATTAGCCGGACGCTACGAAATAATTGGGCAATTGGGGGGAAGGGGCTTTGCAATTACGTTCCTGGCAAAAGATCATCTGCAATCAAGTAACCCTCTGTGTGTTGTCAAACAACTACGTCCCTATCATATCCATCCCCAGCTAGTAGAGTTATTTGAACAAGAAATCACAATTCTGGAAAAACTGGGTAAACATCCCCAGATTCCGCAACTGTGGGCATACTTCAGCGAAAATCAGCATCTTTACATAGTGCATGAGTTTATTCCAGGACACGACTTGAGTCAAGAAATTTTGCCTGGGAAACGTTCTGATGAAAGGTATGTCACCGATTTGTTGCCGGAAATTCTCGAAGTCTTAAGCTTTGTACACAGTCAAGGAATTATTCATGGCGATATCAAACCCAGAAATCTCATGCGACGGTATGAAGATGGTAAGATTTTTTTGCTCGATTTTGGGACAGTCAAGGAAATCGCCTCGCTGATGGTGGATGCTGAGGGTGAATTTATTTCCAGCGCCGTAATTGGTACACCTGGCTATATGCCTAATGAGCAAAAAAAAGGTAATCTTTATCTCAGTAGTGATGTGTATGCTTTGGGGATAACGGCTATTCAAGCTCTGACTGGGATTAAGCCTGGCAAACTTCCACGAGATATCAAAACTGGTGAAGTGATCTGGCAAGACCAGGTAAATATTAGCACACATACGGCTGGCGCGATCGCTAAAATGGTGTCACCTAATCCTAGTCAGCGCTACCCAAATGCGATCGCGGCTCTACAAGGGTTCACTTCTCCATCCCCACAAAGCACTGATTGGTCGCGTCGTCAAGCCATTAAAGCTTTTAGTTGTGTCGGTGCTGGCTTGGCTGCATCGGTTTTAATCCAGAAAATTTTCCCATCACCGACAACAGAAACAACAGTACCACTATTAACCACACCCGATTCTCTGGGGAAATCTTCAGGAGCAACCGCACGAGCTGCAACTCACGAGAGATCATTCCTCAAAACTGCTCAATTTGAAGTGGTGACAGTGGATAAGTGGGGAAAAATCATTAATCGTTACCCCAGGGAAGCGAGGTTCTTTACAGAAGAATTGGGTCGAGATATTCCCCTGGAGATGGTGCAAATACCTGGTGGTAAATTTGTGATGGGTTCATCCCCAGAAGAAAAGGAGCGACACCAGGATGAAGGGCCAAAACACACTGTAGTAATTAAAACTTTTTATATAAGTAAATTTCCTATCACTCAAAAACAGTATCAGGCGGTAATGAATGAAAATCCCTCCAGATTTATTGGCAGACAACGGCCTGTAGAACAAGTAAGTTGGGATGATGCGATCGCTTTTTGTCGTCAACTATCTCAACAGACTGGTAAAAACTATCAATTGCCTAGTGAAGCACAATGGGAATATGCGTGTCGAGCCGGAACTAATACCCCATTCCACTTTGGCGAGACGATAACTAGCGCTTTAGGAAACTACGATCCAAACTTCACCTATGGTTTAGCCCCCCAGGGTAAGTATCTGCAAGAAACCACGGTTGTCGGCAGTTTCCCCCCCAATGCCTTTGGACTGTATGATATGCACGGGCTAGTTTGGGAATGGTGTCAGGATATCTATTTTGACAGTTACAACGGCGCTCCTACTGATGGCTCGGCGAGAATTAGCGATCGCCCTCATCATCGCTTGCTACGTGGTGGTTCTTGGGGTGATAAGCCTGGTGACTGTCGTTCAGCAAATCGCATCAAATACCCCCAAAATTTTCGCTCCTTGCTACATGGCTTTCGGGTGGTGCTATCTGTGCTGAAACATTCTGAGTGAGCGATCGCTAGCAAATAAACCTGCTGGATAAATCAAAGACAAAAAATAAGGATAGACTTTTCAATCTATCCTCCCAAATTCATTTCAATAACACATTTTTTGTAGGGTGGGCACTGCCCACCTTTGCTGAAAACGCTAATGTTTTTCTTAGTGGAGGATGCCCATTCTCGCTAATTAAAAATGCTGTTACATGTCAGTTATTATCAGATTATAGTTATTGCACCTTAGTAGGGAAAGCACCAGGTTGAACAGCTAAATTAAGATTCTGTCCATTGCGTCGCAACTCCAGACGCACATCGCCACCAACTTGGCTATTTTCGACAGCCCTTTGCACACTGCTAGCGTCTTTTACCAATTGACCATTGAGTTTTTGGATAACATCACCTGCACGAATTCCTGCTTTGGCAGCTGGCGAATTTGGTACAACTTTTACGACTAAAACACCATTATCTTCAGTGACATTCAAACCTACATTAGGGTCTGAGTTAATATTTTGCTTTAATTCAGGAGTTAACCCAACCATCTGAATTCCCAAATAAGGATGTTGTACTTTACCTGTACTAATTAATTGATTAGAAATACGTTGCGCTGTATTAATAGGAATAGCAAAGCCTAAGCCTTGGGCACCTTGAATAATGGCCGTATTCATCCCAATCACATCGCCACGAGAATTAAGTAAAGGCCCACCGGAATTACCAGGGTTAATCGCCGCGTCGGTTTGAATGTATTCTACTCGCTTATCGGGAGCGCCGATTTGATTGCTAGAACGTCCAGTCGCACTAATGATACCAGTAGTGACAGTACTATCTAAACCTAAGGGATTACCAATGGCGATCGCCCATTGTCCAGGTTGTAGTTGATCTGAATTACCTACCGTCACTGTTGGCAAATTATCCGCCTGAATCTTCACCACAGCAACATCTGTTAATTCATCTTTCCCCATCACCTTACCTTTAAAGCTACGCCCATCCTGCAGGACAACTGTCACAGTGTCGGCACCATCGACAACGTGGGCATTTGTCAAAATCCGACCATCAGCACCGATAATAAAGCCTGAACCAGTACCCCGTTGCACTTGCCTTTCAGGTGAAGTCGGTAGTCGAGAGCCAAAAAAGCGGCGGAAAAATGGATCGTTAAATTCATCTGGTATTTGGGTTGTCACTGTGCGGGAAGAGTTAATTCGCACCACAGCCGGCCCAACCCTTTGCACTACCTGAGTTACAAAGTTAGGATCTGTGCCAGCTGGTATTGGAGGGGCAGCATTTACTGGACTCACTGCCAAACTTGATGCACTCTGAGAAACCTGTTCCCGGTGTCCAGCCAAATAGCCACCTGCTAATGTCATCCCAGATCCCAAAAGCACCAGCGATAGAGAGGCTGCTGCCTTTGTCCAGGGTGCATAACGAGGGTGTTTTGAACCAGAGTTGTTCAATGAATTATCTTTTGAGACGTCTTCTCCGTCGCGTGGTTGATTTTGCATTTGCTGTCTGGAAGGATATCTAGATGTATTACTAATATAGATATTTTTTTTGACATTTTTGTTGCAGGGGTATTGCGCTGGTGTGAATAGTTTGATATGTCACTGTGCTAAACAGTAAATCTGACATGTAAGTAAGTAACTAGTAGTCTGTCAATTTTGTTTTGAGGGGTTTTTGGTAGTGCGGGCCGAAAAGCCCGCGTGAGCGAGACGCTCACACTACAGTCCCTCATTTCAACCCTGACAGACTAATAGGCGTGAATAATTCACTTTTTTACCTACAGGACTTACGCAATTGGCACACATATTTTCTGGTGTAAGAGTCAAAAGTCAAGAGTCAAGAGTCAAGTGGCGTTCAAAAATCAATGTTTTTTGGACTTTGGACTTTTGACCGCAGGCGGAGCGTCTCCGGCTCCGCTCTGGACAACCTCTTGTGTTCAAAATATGACACTTGCGTAAGTCCTAACCTAATTTTTTTCACCTCAGATTTCACCACCTAATCTACCAAATGGGTGATTTTATCGCCTGATTGTCATGTTTTATTAAAATTAAGAACTCATAATTCAGATAAAGATCATGGTAGCAGGGATAACCAAGCGGCAGCTGGTAATTATTGGTGGTGCTGAAGACAGGGATGGAGATTCGCAAATATTGAGAGAGTTTGTGCGCCGCGCTGGTGGTACGAAAGCCAGAATTGTCATTATGACGGCGGCTACAGAACTACCAAGAGAAACCGGAGAAAATTATATTAGAGTGTTTGAGCGCTTAGGAGCGGAGCAAGTTCGGATCATTGATACCGAAACTCGTGAAGATGCAGCTTCATCTACAGCATTAGAAGCGATCGCTAAAGCAACAGGTGTATTTTTTACTGGCGGTGATCAAGCCCGCATCACCAGCATCCTCAAAGACACTGAAATTGATACAGCTATTCACCAACTCTTCTCAGAAGGTATAGTTGTGGCGGGAACCAGTGCCGGAGCCGCCGTCATGCCAGATAAAATGATTGTAGAAGGTGACTCACAAACAAACCCCCGGCTGGAAATTGTCGATATGGGACCCGGTTTAGGTTTTCTGCCTGGAGTAGTAATCGATCAGCATTTTTCCCAACGTGGACGCTTGGGACGCTTAATTTCAGCATTGTTACAAGAACCGGCTGTCTTAGGATTTGGCATTGACGAGAATACGGCGATGGTAGTCACCGATAACCAAATCGAAATCATTGGAGCCGGCTGTGTCACGATTGTGGACGAGTCAGAGGCTACTTATAACAACCTTAGTGAAATTCTTAGAGATGAACCCTTAGCAATTTGCGGAGCAAAGCTGCATATTCTACCACACGGGTACAAATTTGATCTGAAAACCCGCCAACCCATCATAGACCAGAGCGTGGCGGCAAATGTCTCTGTGCCAGTTGGCTCAACAAGCACTTAAATTTTAGGAATCAGAGAGTAAATACTTGCAGACAGGTGAATGTTTAAATCTTGCGTCACCCTAAATTTAGGGCTGTGATATTATAAGAGACTGCTGCATAAAATTAGAAAAACTAGAAATTAAATCGATCATGGCCCTGACGCAACTGCGAAAACAAGAACTCATTTCCAACTACCAGGTTCACGAAACTGATACTGGTTCATCTGAAGTCCAAGTGGCTATGTTGACTGAGCGCATTAACCGCCTCAGCGAACATCTCCAAGCCAATAAAAAAGACCATTCTTCTCGCAGGGGATTGTTGAAGCTAATTGGTCAGCGTAAGCGACTTCTAGCCTATATTCAACAAGGCAGCCGGGAAAAATATCAAGCTTTGATTGCTCGCCTCGGTATTCGTGGTTAGGAATTACCGTTTATGTCTGCTGAAGAATCTGAACGCAGTCGCTTGCCTTTTGAACCAAACAAAAAGCGCCAAAAACCAATAAAATCTCAGAGTGAACCAGTAATACAACCCAAAGAATCTGGGAAAAAGGCTGACAAGCGTCCGACTTTCGCTAAGGAAGAGATGGCAATTCCCCAAGTTGTCAGTCAGCGGATGGTGCGTCGAGTCGCTGGATTTTGTGGTATACCAACAGCATTAGGCATTACTACCTTAGTTACCAGCTATCTGCTTGCAGTTAACACCGACATCAAATTACCTCCCGTTGCCGTGTTATTGGTGAACATGGGATTTTTTGGTCTAGGGGTTTTGGGAATAACCTATGGTGTACTCTCCGCTTCTTGGGATGAAGAAAGAGCAGGTAGTCTCCTGGGTTTGAGCGAGTTCAACACCAATTGGGGACGAATGGTAGCGGTTTGGCGCGAATCTCGGCAAAAAAACGTATGATGGCGCTCAGACATCCATCTGCTCGTCAATTATTGGTTAGATTTTAAATCAGTGAACAGTGAACAGTGAACAGTTATCGGGCATACGGTGGTGGATTTAAACCCGTCCTTACGAGCGATGCTACAAATAGCCGCTAATGCCACTTTCTCTACTTGGCAAGACCCCACTACCTCACCAACAACGCCTTCGACCAATTGGTTAAGGACAGTCACCCAAGCGATGAAACTGATAACAGTTAACTGTTAACTGTTAACTGTTAAAAGCAACTCAACTAACCAAAGAATTTAATATGATCGTAGTAATGAAGATTGGTTCTCCCGATGCGGAAATCAACCGTATTAATGAGGAATTAACCAGTTGGGGGCTAACACCAGAGAAAATTATCGGTAAGCACAAGGTTGTCATTGGTCTAGTAGGTGAGACCGTTGATTTAGACCCCCTCCAAATTCAGGAAGTTAGTCCTTGGATTGAACAAGTATTACGGGTAGAACTGCCTTATAAACGGGCTAGCCGCCAGTACCGTCAAGGGGAAGCTTCGGAGGTGATAGTTAACACTCCCGATGGGCCAGTTGTGTTTGGTGAACACCATCCCTTAGTAGTTGTAGCTGGGCCTTGCTCAGTAGAAAATGAAGACATGATTGTGGAAACCGCACTCCGCGTTAAGGCGGCTGGCGCTAAATTTTTACGCGGTGGTGCTTACAAACCCCGAACTTCACCTTACGCTTTTCAAGGACACGGCGAGAGTGCTTTGGAATTATTAGCTAGGGCTAGAGAAGTCAGCGGACTCGGTGTCATCACGGAAGTCATGGACGCTGAAGACCTAGATAAAATCGTCGAAGTTGCCGATGTAATTCAGGTAGGTGCGAGAAATATGCAAAATTTCTCCCTGCTGAAAAAAGTCGGGGCACAGCCAAAAGCGGTGCTGTTAAAGCGCGGCATGGCTGCTACTATTGAAGACTGGTTGATGGCTGCTGAGTATGTTTTGGCAGCGGGAAATCCCAATGTGATTTTATGTGAGCGAGGAATTCGCACCTTCGATCGCCAGTTTACCCGTAATACCCTAGATATATCGGTAGTGCCTGTATTGCGAAAGTTGACTCACTTACCAATCATGATTGACCCTAGTCATGGCACAGGTTGGTCTGAGTTTGTACCTTCAATGGCAATGGCAGCGATCGCAGCTGGAACTGATTCTCTCATGATTGAGGTTCATCCCAACCCGAAAAAAGCTTTGTCAGATGGACCCCAATCTCTGACACCAGAAGCTTTTGACCGCTTAATGCCAGAATTAGCAGTGATTGGTAAGGCTGTAGGACGCTGGCCACAACAATTAACAGTTATCAGTTAACAGTTATCAGTTAGCAGGCGTATGTGTAGATTCTATCTACAGCACAACAACGCCTTGCTATGTCACGCAGCGTGATTAAGCCCAAAACCCTTACAAATGACAAATGACGCTCCTTACTTTTCCGCAAGAATCGCGTAAATTTCCTGTTTAACTTGCTCTAGCAGTTCCCGCACCCGATTCATCCGCGCCACATTGCCACTGCGAGCAACCTGCACTATCACACCAGCTAATTCTGTTGCTACTTTCCGCAACTCAATAAACTCTTGGGGCTTACCTGTCATAAAACTTTTGAAAGCATCCCAAGGTGAATCAGAATTTTCTTGTTGGTTACGCTCTGCTAAGAGTTCTCTACCCTCATCTGTAATTGTATAAACTCGCTTACCGCCTTCTTGAGAACTTTTGAGATAGCCACCTTCTTCTAGCATCTGAAGTGTGGGATACACTGAGCCAGGACTAAGGCGGCGGAAACCACCGTAGCGATTTTCCATCTCTTTAATTAGGTCGTAACCATGACTAGGATGCTCTGATAGCAGTTCCAGCAAAATAAACTTGATGTCACCTTTACGAGTCCGGTATTCATCTCTCCAACCACGACCAAACATTTCATCACCAGGGTGCTTGTCATGGTGTCCACCATGATGCTTGTCATGCTGGAACCGATGACTCACAAAAAATGAATCATCTTCGCTAACTCCTGCCCATGCAGGTACCAGAAAACGAGAACGAAAGTGTCTAAACATAAATGAATCTCAAATCAACTTTTTCTACTATACGATATATCGGAATAAATTGCGATATATCGGAATAGAATTTTATGCTGATTTAATTTTTAGTAGAGCGATCGCTCTTTTGATGAAAAGCGATCGCCTTTTCAAAGTTATAAGGACAGAGAGATTTTAGCGGCGTCTACCAAATGAGCGGCGGGGTGCAGAACTACGTCCACTACCAAAGCTGCTACCGCTGGGACTGCGTCTGGTTGAGTTAGAGTTACCCGAAGGTCTCAATTCACTACCACCAAAACCGGAACCACTCGGACGGTTCGTCGTGTTACGTGGTGTGGTACGTATGGTTGAATTGTTAGGAGATGACCTTCTAATTGTTCCTGTACTGCGGAAAGCAGTACGATTTCTCACCGCCGCAGGTGGCTCATTGTAGCGACCCCGGTAGCTCGATACAGCTTGATCATAGCTGCTACCATACCCACCATAACCAGTCAAAGGCCGTCCCGATTGATAAACAGGAGGTACGTAATATTGAGGTCTAAACAATAGACTACCAATAGCTTGACCTGCCAAGTTACCAGCTACTGCCCCAGCAAATGGTGCCCAGAAATTAGATTCTTGGCGGACTACAACTGTTTCTTTTTGCCCTGTTTGGGGATTAGTTTGGTTTTCGGTGACGTTGTGGACATACTCGATTTTAAAATCTTCTGTCAGGTATAGTGCCGGCTGTCCATTTTCCACCTTCAGATATGTTTTATCACCTGCCTTGATTTGCTCATCAGTCAGCCGGGCCATTTGTAAGTTTTCGGTTTTAAAAGTTGGAGGCTTACTGTTGATTAAAAACAGCGTGTAATCTCCAGTAGCATCATCATAAGTTGCTTGTTGCACTTGATACTGACCATCACTTAATTTGGTGGCAGCAGAGTTTTGACTCACATTTTTAGTGGGAGATGTAGTTTGGTTAGAACCTCCACAGGCAACAGTTGTCAAGCACAAACTCAAGGCTAAAACAACAACTGTGAATTTACGTAGTATGGTCATGATCATTGCACTATTATCCTATACTTGAGCTTAACAATTATCGATAAGGGTAGTAAGTACGGTCTACCCTACAAGTTACAAAGGAATTAATTCTGGGTAATATTGCAACAACTGATCGTTAGTGAGTTCATCGCCTAACTGCGCTGGGGAAAAATGCACTTGGATGGCTTTAAGTTTATGCTTGTAGTGCAAATTAATTAAGGCTTTAAAAGCTTCCTTTAGTGCCTGAATATTAGCAAGGTCAGTTTCTAAATCTGGGACTTCACCTTCATAAGCCACCGTAATCATCACAACTATGTTACGTGTTACAGGTATAGATAAAGGTTCATTGGCTCCCAAAGGAGAACTAACATCGATATCAGCGGCGTATCGTTGAGCCGAATCGGTAAATAAATCATTGACATAATCTCCCGCCTCGCCTTCATCCCAAAAAACATCACCTTCATTGGCAGCAGAGAGCCAATATTCATCATATTGCAACAGAGTTTGGCTGATTTGGACTAATTCTTCCCCCAAAATTTCTAAGTCACCATCGGCAGCGATCGCTGCTCTACCAGCACTATTTAATACTCCTAAAATGGGAGCTACTTCATCACCTCCTAAATGTAGAAATAAGCGAAAGACAACATAGCGAGTCCGTCCAATCATTCTATTAAAAGTATCGCGCATTTTTTTCCTCCATAAATTTGTTAGTTGTCATTTGTCATTCGTCATTCGTCATTTGCTACTGGTTGAAGAAGAATACATCCGTCAGAATCAATCAGTCGCGGGTCTGAATCCCCGACTGAATTGTTGCACTACCAAATTTTCTTGTTTATGCGTGTGCTTAAACCTGATTATTCATCCGCTTTTTCCTACAGAATACCTTTCCTGAATTCTGAATTCTGACTCCTGAATCCTGAATCCTGAATCCCGACTCCTGACTCCTGTTAGATAATGGAAAAATGGTACATGTAGAACGTGGGTAGAGTAATTTCAGACTTTATCTGACTATTTTTCAGTGTAATGAAAACTTTTAATGAAATCGACAATCATATTTAAAGAAGGCAGTAAGGATGTTGCTGAATCATTGGATGTGTCATCAAAAAATTTAGCACTAGAATCAGAGGGATTAATTAATCTTTTACCAAAGTAAGGATTATCATGTATAATAAGGCTCTGAGCGCTGGAATTGGTCAAAATTGTCTGGGTAGGTGCTTTAAAAAAGTTTAATTTCGCAGCTATGTCTAGATTTTTTTTCATGGCTTTAATCTTCAGAGCTTGATTTCTAGCTTGCTCGATCAGAGAGATAATCTGCTTCACCTGATGGGGGATTTTTAGCCCCAGTTGGGATATATCTTTGCTCATCATCATTTCCACCACTTTATCAATATTTTGTTGTGTGTTGGCACTATCTCTAAAGGGCAAAATTGCAATATAAGCTGTGGTTAACAAAGCTTCGTCGCTATCTACTCGGAAGGTGAAAACAGTCCGACGACGGCCAATTTCCGTGGTAGGGGGCTGTTTTAAGCGGCGATATTCGCGAGCAATTTGGTAATAAACGCCAGCGAGGGCAAAGTTGGCTTCATGTTCTAGGGCGGCATCGACGATAATGCGGATTGTTGGTGGAGTTTCATTAAAAAAGTCCCGTGAGTCTTCAGAGTCGAACTTTTGAATGATGGAGCGATCGCCTGTAGGAGAAAGGTCTATCCATTCACAAGTCATACCTTCAGTTTTTAACCCAAACCTGGAAGTGGCATAAAGTTTCGCCCCAGTTAAAATCGCTCCCGTTAAATCAGCGCCGATCCATTCGGCTTTAATTAATTTTGCCTGAGTTAAGTTGGCATGGATTAAACTCGCATTTGTTAAGTTTGCGTTACTTAAATCTGCTCCAATTAAAGTGGCCCCACTCAATTTTGCTCCGCTTAAATCTGCCCACCGGAGATTAGCCTTACTTAAATCCGCCCACCGGAGATTAGCGCCGCTTAAATCTGCACCACTGAGGTTAGCATGACTGAGATTTGCTTGTCTAAGTTCAGTATCTCGCAAATTTGCACCACTGAGGTCTGTACGACCCATATCAGTGGCGTTAAGATTTGCCATTTCTAAATTGGCCCCCGTGAGTGAAGCGCCTCTCAAAGTCGCTTCACTTAAGTCGGCGCGGCGGAGATTTGCTTGTCGCAATGTTGCTTCCCGTAAATCAGCGCCACTGAGATTAGCCTCAAATAAATCAGCGCGACTGAGTTCGGCGCGGATTAACTCGGCGCGAATTAATGATGCTCCTCGGAGTTGAGCGCGACTGAGATCCGCTCGAATCAAATTAGCAACGTTGAGACTGGTATTGTTGAGAATGGCACTGGCAAGATTCGCGCCACTAAGCCTAGCAACATTCAGCTTGGCATCACTCAAATTGGCTTCGCTGAGATTTGCACCACTGAGGTTAACCACACTCAAGTTGGCGTAGCTAAGATTTACACTGCTGAGTTTGACACCGCTCAGATTGGCTTCAGAGAGGTTAGCACCACTAAAATCTAGAACTCCATCTGCGTATTTTTTGAGCAATTCTTCTACATTCATCAATGCTATCCCTCTGATGCCAAGTTAAAGTATGCAGAAAATAGATTAAATCAGTGAAATGTTCACTGTTCACTGTTAACTGATGGACTATCAAAATTAAAAATGAAAATTGGTATTGTAGGACTCGGACTCATAGGTGGATCTTTGGGTTTTGATTTGCGATCGCAAGGACATAAAGTCTTCGGGGTGAGTCGCCGGGAATCAACTTGTAACAAAGCGATCGCTCTTGGCAATGTTGATGAGGCGTCAGTGAATCTCCGCCTGTTAGCTCCGACTGAGGTTGTATTTATTTGTACACCTATATCACTTATTGTTCCCCAAGTTAAGCAGTTGATCGATCATTTGTCCCCCGCTACGGTGGTAACTGATGTTGGTTCAGTCAAAGCACCAATCGTGGAAGCGATTTCTCCTCTTTGGGATCATTTTATCGGTGGACACCCAATGGCGGGAACTGCAGATAGCGGTATAGAAGCGGCACAGCGGCATTTGTTTGTTGATCGGCCTTATGTTTTGACACCAATGACTACAACACCAACCAGGGCGATCGCGGTTGTAGAGGAAATTGTGCGATCGCTTGGTTCTAAAATCTATTACTGTCAACCAGAACAACATGATCGTGCTGTCAGCTGGATTTCCCATCTACCTGTGATGGTTAGTACAGCGTTAATTGCTGCTTGCATAAGTGAAACTGACCCCGAAGTTTTGCAATTAGCTCAAAACTTAGCTAGTTCCGGTTTTCGGGATACTAGCCGTGTAGGTGGCGGGAATCCGGAATTGGGCGTGATGATGGCGCGGTATAACCGTCAAGCATTGCTTAGTTCATTGCAACAATATCGCCACAATCTTGATGAATTAATTCATTTAATTGAGCAGGAAGATTGGCAAATCTTAGAGGAAAAATTGCAATTAAATCAACAAGCACGACCTAATTTTGTTGAGTAAAATCTTCACTATGAACGGTGTGTTACGGCAAAAACATTTATTTTCGAGCTTGTGCCGTAACAGACACTACATTTACGGTTTAAATTATCCAAAACATCATCATGCACAATTTTTATTGAAAAATTTTCAACATCTGACCGCCGCCACGTTGTAAACTATATACAACTTTTTCAATTGCTACTTTATAACCTTTAGCTGTATAATATTTCACTACTCCATCTAAATGTTGAGAAGGTTGCAACATTAAAGTTAGCAGGGGAAATATTCTGACTTCTTTGGCAATACGTAGCATCTCACCGACTGAACTCAGGTGAAACTCATAATCAAGATTATCTGAATACAAAAATAATAAATGTGAGCAAAGAGCTAGGTCAAATTCTTGATTTTGATATGATAATTTGGGCAATTCCCCAACTACGTATCTATTAGTTTTTTTGCCAATCTCATAATCGGCAAGAAATTCTTCAATAACTTTCACCCTATTTTTTCGCAAGTCATCTGGAGATTTATGATAGTTCCATACCCAATCATTGGGGGAGGCTTTAACTTGGTTAATGATGTTATCTACAACGGCATTAAATCTCTGTAAAATTTCATTACCAGAAAATTGGTACAGTGGATCAACTGAAATTACACTTTTACACCGATGTGTCATTTCTGCATTAAAGCTGGCTGGCCCGTCACCAATACCGATAATTCTTTTATCTAAATCAGCATCAGTTAAACTGAACATTTTTATATATTCATCCATTGACCTCCCAAAAGGAACTACATTATCTAAAACCATTGGCATAGAATTAACCTCATGAGTAAAAACGTATTTTTGCTAGATGATTTTCTCTGCTGCTAGACGACAATCATTGAGCAGCATATTAAGTTCTTGGACGACTGTAAAGGGGTTTTTACCTAAAAAAATAGCAGCGATCGCAGCTTCATAGGGATTTCTACCTGTTCTCTTTCTGGAAGAGTGTCAAGTTGACGAAGTACAGGCTGAAAAATCTTTCCGTGCTTGGGTACAAGAGGAAGTGCAGACATTACACCACGAGATTTGAAGGGGCTAGATGACCTATTAACCATCAATCAGACCTCAATTTTAAGTCATGACCAGAAAGAAGATGGAATGAAATTTTCAATAGCAAATCATCATTTATTGTAGCAGACTTGCTATCAAGCTGATTATAAGTGGTAAAACAATTGTGACGAAAGCAGCTATAACTAAAATCAGAATAAAGGAAAATATCTGCTTTAGATTAAAAATAAAATGCCGATACCATTTTTCCGTTTCTGTAAAAATAATTAGTTGCTTCTTTAAATTGACACATGGTATCCAATATTTTGATTCAGAATAAAAACCCGATTTACAAATTGATTTATAACCTCTAGCTTGGTAAAAGTTTACTGCTGCTAGTGATGAAGTTACATAAATGACTTTATGCCGTTTATCAAGCGCTATTTCCTCCACAGCCTCGAGCAGTTGTGTGCCTAGTCGTTGGCGCATGAAATCTGGATGGACATATACACCTCCGATTAGGGACTGCTGAATTAAAACAGATGCAAATCCGATGATTTCATTTTCATACTCTGCAACAACTCCTATCTCATCTTTCGCTAATCTTGCTGATGCTTGACTGCGGATTAAAGACTCGATCTGACTTGAATCGTAGCTTGATGTTAGAGTTCTCAGTGAACTGGCTTGTAGTTCTAGAATTTTCTCTAAGTCTTCTGGCTTTGATAGACGAATTTGAAAATCCATAATTTATAGCAGTCCTCAGATGAATGAAATACACCCAACACAAAGGAGTCAGGAGCCAGAATCTTTAATTTTCCTTTTGACTAGAGGCGGAGCTTTCCTTGCTCTGCTCCTCAATCAAGGGTGTATTGTACTCGACTGATAGCCGCTATATAAAGCTATAAAAACGAGTGCATCTCAGTTTCAACACCCAGAGGCTAAAGCCTAAAGCTGTAGAGACATTTCACATAACGTAGTCCCAAAATGCAGAGAGGTTTTCCGGAATCTGTCAAACGTCCCTCAAATTAAGATCCCCCTAACTCGTAATGTTCATCGAGTTAGGGGGATCAAATATGTGGTAGTCTATAATTGTTTCGGTATATTGTGTTACGACTCGATTCTAAATCCTATTTTTGGTTTTGAGTAGTGTTATTACTAGAGTTTATAGTATTTTTATTACTTCTTTACCACCGCTTCATCCCTGTTATGAGTTGAGCAGCTCGTATATGGTAAGTATGACTATAGGCACAGGCCTCAAACCATGTCAGTTGAATCACTTGTAATTAAGGTACTCCTCTACTGCTTGCAGCAAAAGCTTTCCATAACTCACCCCTCGGTGGTACTACTGTCTGTGGGATTGGAGAAGTTGGGGGCGAGTTTGTACGGCTGTTATGGGTCTTCAGCAAAACATGATCTTAGTCATCATTCTCGTCAATATCTGTAAAACATATGAAACTCAAGATTGTCGCTACTGTCGCCCTGCTGGCTTGTTTTGGGTTTACAGAACAAGCTTTATCGTTGAATCCACAAGACTTGGATCAATTGAAAACGACGGGTGGTTGTCCCCGTTGTGATTTTAGCGGCGCAAATCTAACTCAACTTAATTTAGCTGGAGTAAATTTGCGAGACGCTAACTTGAAAGGAGCCACATTATCTAAAGTTAATCTCACCAACGCAGACCTCACTGGTGCAAATCTAGAAGCTGCAATTCTCAATTCTGCTAATCTTAGCGGTGCTTCTTTAACAGGTACAAATTTGAAATCAGCCTCTCTAGAAAATGCAGATTTGTCTTATGCTGGCTTGATTAGTGCCAATTTAGAAGCAGCTAATCTCAAGGGTGCGAAGTTGCTGTTTACCAATTTTCGAGGGGCACACTTTCGACTGACAATTATGCCTGGGGGTACTGTAACTTCTGACAAACCTTATTCGTGGTCGTTAGAGCGGACATCTGTTGTCAGAGAATGTAACAAGTTTAAACCTGAAGAGACCCCAGGCACAACCTGCCAGGGACAGTAAGGGAGTGGGGGAGATGAGGGAGACAAGGGAGATGGGGGAGATAAATAATAACCCAATCCCTATTCCCCAATCCCCAATCCCCAATTCCCTCTTTATCATGGGAACAAAGCCAGTAAACTGTGATTGACCCATGCTTACCCGGATTAAAGACTTAGCCACTAAACTAGCGCCCCGGTTAATCGAAATTCGTCGCCACATTCACTCCCATCCAGAACTTAGCGGTCAGGAGTATCAAACAGCAGCTTTTGTGGCTGGTGTTTTGTCTTCGAGTGGTCTTCATGTGCTGGAGGGTGTTGGTAAGACTGGTGTGATTGGAGAACTACCAACCAGTGATAGAGATGAGCGTTTATTGGCAATTCGCACTGATATGGATGCTTTGCCAATTCAAGAACGCACTGGTTTGGAATATGCCTCACGAGCGAAGGGTGTGATGCACGCTTGCGGTCACGATGTTCATACCACAGTGGGGTTAGGAACGGCCATGATACTGTCCCAAGTGGCAGAAGAGTTAGATGGTAGGGTGCGGTTTTTGTTTCAGCCAGCAGAGGAAATTGCTCAAGGGGCAAGCTGGATGGTGCAAGATGGGGCAATGACGAATGTCTCGGCGGTGTTAGGGGTTCATGTATTCCCTTCTATACCGGCGGGTTCAATTGGTGTGCGTTATGGTGCGTTGACGGCTGCAGCCGATGATTTAGAAATTATCATTATGGGTGAATCGGGACATGGCGCTCGTCCCCATGAGGCGATTGATGCGATTTGGATTGCCGCGCAAGTGGTGACTGCATTGCAGCAAGCAATTAGCCGGACGCAAAATCCCTTACGCCCTGTAGTATTGAGTATAGGAAAAATTAATGGTGGTAGAGCGCCGAATGTGATTGCTGATCAAGTGCAGTTGTTGGGAACAGTGCGATCGCTCCATCCTGAAACCCGTGCTAATTTACCCAACTGGATTGATAATATTGTCGCTAATGTCTGTCATGCTTACGGGGCGCGTTATCAAGTCAATTATCATCAAGGCGTGCCCAGTGTCCAAAATGATTATACCCTGACACAACTATTACAATCAGCTGCTGAAGAAGCGTGGAGTAGCGATCGCGTCCAAGTCTTACCGGAGGCTTCGCTGGGTGCTGAAGATTTTTCTGTGTATTTGGATCACGCCCCCGGTTCTATGTTTCGCTTGGGTGTGGGTTACACAGATAGAATCACTAACCACCCATTACATCACCCTGAATTTGAGGTTGATGAATCTGCGATTATTACCGGGGTTGTAACTATGGCTTATGCAGCCTATAAATATTGCCAGCAAGACGGAAAATCAGCCTTAAACTATAGCATTTGACACATTTTGCCGACTGTTAACTGTTGACGGTTGACGGTTAACCGTCAACCGTCAACCGAATGACTGTGTTATCCCATCCCCTTTTAGAGGTGGGATGAGCTTGACTAGACGTTTGATCCAGTTTTGGAACTACCTAATCTCTGCTGAATCCGACTTTTAGCAGCTTTGAATTCAGTAGCTAGTTGTTCGGTTTGCTGAGAACTCAAGTTATTGCGAATAGCAGCAAACAATGTCGTTTCTTCTTGACGGACATGATCGCTCACAATGTCTTGTAGCTGTTTGACTTGATCTTTGAATTCAGATGCAGAGACGTTAATAGCCCTAATTTGCTCTAACCGCCGCTTCATATCAGCTTGTTCGTCATACAATTCTTGAGTATCGCTTTGACCATAGAAACTGCGGACTCTGGGATAGACTACTTCCTCTTCCGCTTCAGCATGGGCAGTGAGATCCTTGTAAATTTGACCGAAGTATTCTTGGATCTTTTGTAGATCTTTGCTTTGTAGCAGTTCGGTGAAGAGGATATTCACCTTGTTGTGATCCATGCGAATCACATCTTGGATGTTCATATCCTGCTTGTCAGTGGTTTGGGTAACAGCGCTACCTACCACACCGCTAAATGCAGCGATCGCATCTTGAACTCTCGCCCAAATACCTTGGTCAGCATCTTGTCCAGTGAGTTCACGTACTCCTAAAACTTCTAGAATACCTTTGAGTTGCTCTTGGTGAGCGCGGTTTTCAAAGTTAATCGTATTCAGAGGCCCAATAGCCGCGATCACATCAGCACCAACTTTCTGCGCTGCTTTGTGAATAATCAAACCAGTCATTACTTGTTGATGTTTCAACAGTTCATGTTGAAATACTTTTTCAAAGAAACTCAATTCTGAACCTTTCATCAATTGACGAGCCTTGTCAACAAATTCTGTAACTGTCGATTTTGGCTCTCCGTGAACGCCATACTGAACTATGACAGTGTCTAAAACGCCGAGGTTTTTTTGGTCATCTTCGAGAATTTTCCGGATGCGATCCGAGATTTCACTATCAGTCGATTCCCGCAAAAATAGTTGCTCATTTTCGATGATCAACTGTTGAATTAATTTTAAGCTGGCCAATTTAACCGCAATTGCATTGCGTTTAGCATCATCTAAAGTAGCTACCATTCTTAGTTCTCCTCGGAAAAGCATTTGTAACTATTTAATGGTGGCATATTGGCTAGTAAGACTTCATCTTTCTTTTGAGCGATCGCCTTCATAACCCAAGATATAAAATAGGAAAAGTATCCAGAAATTTTATATTTCCACTCTTAGAGATATAACTAATAAAAAATTACTCTTTCGTCAGATAGATAGATTTTTAATATTAATTTTCTACATTGACTCACAAATAGAGGATGCTAATAATGGAAACGACAAAAACAACTTCTTCAACCCCTTTCCCCAATATCCCACCAATTATTGAAAGTGACGATAAAGAGTATCTTGATAGCGGTGTACCCAGCACAGTAGCGATCGCTGGGCATCCTTTACACCCCCTGAGTGTGATCTTTCCCATCGCCTTCTTAGCCGCCGCTTTAGGAAGTGACTTCGGCTACTGGCTAACTCACGATCCCTTCTGGGCTAGGGCTTCGTTATGGTTAATTGGACTCGGATTAGCTGGCGGTGTCATCGCCGCAATCATTGGCTTAAGCGACTTTTTGAAAATTGAACGAGTCCGCAAGCGTACCGCCGGCTGGACACACTTGATTCTTAACGTTGCTATTCTAGTCTTGACAGCCCTAAACTTCATCCTCCGCCAGGGTGACGCTGAGTCAAGAATCATCCCTTTAGGATTGTTAATATCACTTATTGTCGGAACACTAACTAGCGTTTCCGGCTGGTTCGGTGCTGAACTCTCCTATCGCCACAAAATCGGTGTAGTGGGTGCTGGTAGTAAGAGATATCCTTGACACTCCCCTCGGCTCTTCTATTTAAGATACAAGGGGCGGGGTTTCCCCGCCCTCTCGATTGTATTGCATCCGACCAAGAACCGTTATATTGGCATATTCATAAAGTTAAGCTAATTTCCTCATTATTTAATAGCAATTAAAATTATGTTTGCGACACATGGATTGTCGCAACGGGCGGGGAAACCCAGCGCATTTTTTTGACAAAAGGGTTTCGTCATGGGTGGTTTATTTGCACCGTGGCGTACTAAGCGACTGCGGCATTTAAGTTGCATAAGACTGTTAACTGTCAACTGTTACTATGATTAAGGAGTAACCTGGAATATTGCTGCTATTCTCTATTCCCACAATTTGACTTGTATTGTTTGTATGCTGACGCTGTCTCCCACTCTCCAAGCTAGACTTTCTCAACCCCTGAAAATCGGCTCATTTGAAGTCAAAAGCCGGGTTCTTCAATCGCCTTTATCTGGGGTGACGGATATGGTGTTTCGTCGTCTGGTGCGTCGTTATGCGCCAGATTCGATGCTGTATACAGAAATGGTGAACGCTACAGGTTTACACTATGTCAAGCAGTTACCTAAAATCATGGAGGTAGACCCCAACGAACGACCAATCAGTATTCAGTTATTTGACTGTCGTCCCGATTTTCTAGCAGAAGCAGCGGTGAAAGCGGTAGCAGAAGGTGCTGATACAGTTGATATCAATATGGGGTGTCCGGTAAATAAAATTACGAAAAATGGCGGTGGTTCTTCGCTGCTGCGTCAACCAGAAGTGGCTGAGGCGATTGTTCGGGAAGTCGTGAAAGCTGTTGATGTCCCTGTGACGGTGAAAACCCGTATCGGTTGGAATGACCAAGAAATTACGATTCTTGACTTTGCCAAGCGGATGGAAGATGCAGGGGCAAAAATGATTACAGTACACGGACGCACCCGCGCTCAAGGGTATAATGGCAATGCCCGTTGGGAATGGATTGCTCGTGTAAAAGAAGTACTTTCGATTCCGGTGATTGGCAATGGGGATATTTTCTCGGTGGAAGCGGCGGTGAAATGTTTAGAGCAAACCGGTGCTGATGGGGTAATGTGTTCTCGCGGAACGTTGGGTTATCCGTTTCTAGTGGGAGAAGTCGATCGCTTCCTGAAAACTGGCGAACTTTTAGCACCACCAACCCCAATTCAGCGTTTGGAATGCGCGAGGGAACATTTGCAAGCTTTATGGGAATATAAAGGCGATCGCGGTGTGCGTCAAGCCCGCAAGCACATGACTTGGTACGCTAAAGGTTTTGTGGGGGCGGCAGATTTACGTGGTAAGTTAAGCTTAGTTGATGATGTCACTCAGGGTTTGGATTTGATTGACAGGGCGATCGCACAACTGGCAAATGGTTATGAACCAGAATTAGAAGCAGAATCTAGTTTTGCTTTGGTGTAAGTATGCAATCATTAAAACCTTGATTTTTGACACTTGACTTTTAAATCAGTGAACAGTGAACAGTGATCACTGTTCACATTTTTAGTAGGGGATTTGACCCCAGAATCAATACATCCTCTCAACTGATAACTGATAACTGATAACTGATAACTGATAACTGATAACTGATAACTGATAACTGATAACTGATAACTGATAACTGATAACTGATAACTGATAACTGTTGACTCTTATACCAGAAGCTAAGTGTGCCAGTTGGTTAAGTCCTGTAAAATTTACCAGGAGAGAAAACATGTGAATTTTCCGTACACTGGAGGCTGTCAATGCGGACAGATTCGTTATGAAATTCGTGCTGAACCACTGACTCTCTATGTATGCCATTGTCGGGAGTGTCAGAAACAATCCTCTAGTGCATTTGGCATGTCACTCACTGTCCCCCGTGATGCTGTTGTCATTGTTCAAGGACAACCAAAAGCTTGGACTCGTAACACCGATAGTGGCCGCCAGATCAAAAACCTGTTCTGTGGAGAGTGCGGAACGCGATTGTTTCATGAGCGGACTTACAGCCTAGATACAATCAATGTCAAACCCGGAACGTTAGATGATACAAGTTGGTTACGTCCAGTGGCAAATGTTTGGACACGCAGCGCACAGCCTTGGGTAACTATTTCTGACCAAATGCTCAATTATGATCAGCAACCAGAGGATGTGCATTCACTATGGGAGCAATGGAAAAAACATTAAGGAGGCAGAAGGCAGAAGGCATAAATAACCACGAAAATATCTTTTTCCCAGTCCCGTCCCCAGTCCCCAGTCCCCAGTCCCCAATCCCCAATCCCCAGTCCCCAATCCCCAATCCCCAATCCCCAGTCCCCAATCCCCAGTCCCCAGTCCCCAGTCCCCAGACAAGTCTATTCTTTGACAACTTTTAAAGTACTGAAACTAGTATCAGCACAACCGCTAATGAATCCCCCCATTGCCTGAATTTGCCTCAGATAGTCAAGGGCTGGTTTTGTAATTAGTTCTCCGGGCATTAACACCGGTATTCCTGGTGGGTAGGGACAAACGATTTCTGCACAGATATAATTGCTGGTTTCTTCTAGAGGTAAAGTTTCTGTAGAGCTAAAAAAAGCCTCGCGGGGTGAAATTTGCATGGAGAATCCCACGTTAAAAATATCATCCCATAAAATGAACCTCTTTTTTTCGGGAGAGGTGGTCATCTGAGCTAAGGTGGTGAAACCTTGGACTAATTGCTCAATATCTGCTGAGGTGTTGCCCAAGCTAATAATAAAGGTGAGATGTTGCCGAGAGGAGAATTCCGCAGTCACACCCAGTTTTTGATCTAAGATTTCTTCTGCGGCAAATCCCGTTAAACCTAAGCTAGAAACGGTGACAGTTAAGCGTGTTTGATCTAAAGCCACAAAGCCAGGTGACTTTTTACAAGCTGAGAGGGGAGTAGATAGTCCGGGAATTTGGCTGATTTTAGTTCTGGCTGCCTTGGTAAGTTGCAATGTACGGGACATTAATTCTTGACCGTGGAGTGCCATTTGCTGACGTGCGGCATCGAGGGAAGCTAAAAGTATATAGCTGGGGCTGGTAGACTGGACTAATTGCAAAGCTTTACTGATGCGATCGCTATCTATCCTATCACCTTGAATATGCAGCATCGATGCCTGTGTCATGGCACTGAGGACTTTGTGAATGGATTGCACAGTTAAGTCTGCACCTGCGGCTAAAGCGCTTGTAGGTAAGTCGGGATGAAACGCGAAGTGTGGTCCATGAGCTTCGTCCACAAGTAAAGGGATATTGTATTGGTGGGTAATGTGAGCGATCGCCCTCAAATCTCCACAAACGCCGTAATATGTGGGGTAAACTGCAAAAACTGCTTTGGCATCAGGATGTTGTGCCAGTGCTGCTTGCACAGCATGAGGCGTGATACTATGGGCAATATCTAACACTGGGTCATATTCAGGATTGAGAAAAATTGGTATAGCACCAGAGAGAATTAAACCAGCGATCGCCGAAGAATGCACATTCCGAGGCAAAATAATTTTCTCGCCCACACCACAGGTAGCCAGAATTGCGGCTTCAATCCCACAGGTAGAACCATTGACAAGAAACCAGGTTTGTGAAGCACCAAAAGCTGCAGCTGCGAGTTCTTGCGCTTGTTGGATAACGCCTTGGGGTGTAGATAGATTATCTAAATCTGCTAGTTCGGTTAAATCAGCGCGAAATACAGCTTGACCGAGTAAATCAGCCAAAGGTTGAGGAATTCCCTTTCCTCGCTTATGTCCTGGGGTATAAAAAGCAGTGTGGAAATGTGCAGCACAAGCTTTTAAGGTATCCAATAAAGGTATTTGGTTTTGATTGAGCATTTGCATATAAGATTCATACTTGAATATTGAAATACACGTAGGTAGGGCTATGCCTTACAAAACCCTGATCTACAGATACTTAATTTTTTGCAATATTTAGGACTTACGCAACTGGCACAGAATTTAATCATGTAGGGGAGCCACTGCTCGACTAGTATATTTATATATTTTTATTTTCTTGCTATCGCCATACTGTTGCAATTACCTAAATATAGTAGGATGTGTAACCCCTGTATAAACAATAAACTTAATTATTAAAAATCAATTAAGAATTTATATAGGATAGTAGCCCTTTCAAGGTGGTGAAATTCGGAACGAAAATTGGTTATTTCAACCTTTAAAAATCCCAAAATCTGAGCGGATAACTTAGGATGATCACACTAAAGCAACGTATCTTCGTTTGTCACCTTGAAAGGGCTAGTCCTATAGGATTAGTATTTGGTTTCTGAAATACACGTAGGGTGGGCATTGCTCACAAAAACCATGATACGGTGGGCATTGCCCAACGCCACTCCTCTCAACGCGGGAAACTCCTCCGGATTCGGCAGTCTACTCGGTGCTTCAGACGCACGTGTGGCTGCGCTCACCACGCACAAGGGTGGCTCCCCTACAAATACTGAGATTTTTTCAATAATCAAATCGGATTCCTATACATAAGGTAAGTGATGGCACTAAAACTAAAAATACTGAATATGTCTGATAGAGGCAGCGCAGCAACAATTTCCGAATCTATTTACGTAATGGCACTAGATGCGAAGGTAGAAGTAGATGTTAAACATCAAACTATCACCGTAGAATCCACGGCATCTGAGGAATCGATTAAACAGGTAATTGTTGCTGCTGGCTACACAATTGAAGGTTATTAACCATCATCTAACTTTTGTCACAAGCTGGTCACAACATTGTCATAAGTTAGATTCATCATCAGAACCATAGAAAGCTTTAATTTAGTTAATGTCTGCTCTTACAACTGACAGACTTAACTAACTTACCTGTCAAAACTTTGGGGTATTAGCTTGAGTGCTAAATTAGCTATTTATGTGTATTTACGGTAGTCATTTTGTGAAATTCTGATAAAGATATGGCTAATAAAATAGACAGGCAAAGGCTCAATATACCAGCTAGTAATGCTATTATTCAGTGCTGGAAAAACCCAGCATAACCTAGCTCCACAAAGCAATGAGGGTTACTATACCGCAGACAAACTGATTCAGTATTTTGCAGGATAGTAGTTTCTAGACTATGTAAATATCTCGGTTATTACGGTGAAGGATATTTTATAAAACTTTAAATATTCATCCGGGCTGAGTAAATATATTAGTGCTTTATCTACTAATTAATGCAATCTGATGATTGTCATAATTATCTCAAATAGCTAATAGCTGGAAATTACAGACTAAATTTGAGGGCGATATAAAATATTCAGTATTTTTACTGTTTCAAAAGAAATACGTAAGAGCAGAAAGTAGGTATCATCAGGCGAATATCTAGTAATCGTAGTCAAGGAAAATCCTTAAAAGGAGATTAAAATTGAACGTTGATTGTGGACTTAGTGCTAAGGCACTTAAATATCTGGTAATATCCCTTAGCAATAAATACCGAGATTTCCTTATTAGTTAAGTAAGAGTAATAAGTTGTACCGAGTGATATCTTTGATGTTGATATAGGGCAAAAAGCAAAGCAATGAATATTTCCATTCTGGTCTTTGGGAGTCATGAATTTCTTGCCACACTTCCAGATCAGATCCGTTATACAACCGCTTTTAGCGTAGAAATTATCGCTAATGTCATTCAAGCAGTATCGCGTATTCAAACCGCGCCGCCCGATATAATAATTGTGCAGGCTAGCCTTGATGGCAGTATGGAACTGTGTTTGTGGCTGAAAGATCAGGCAAAACTATCCTGGATATACTGCATCCTATTGGAAGATCGTTCTCAGCAAATCATGGAGAGAAGTAAAAATGGTTGGGAGTGGGAGTTAGAAATGACTTCTACTGTATTGAAACAAGGGGCTGATGCTTATATCTGGCAACTTCCTGAAGAAAACACCAATAGTAATTTTGCTGATTCGACTCTTAACCATGACCTTATACTTGCTCAATTGACAGTTGGTTTACGTAAGGCGAAAAAATATCGCGATCTGATCCGCACTAATGATTTGTTGTCAGCGATCGCCTTAGCTGATTCCTTGACAGAAATGAACAATCGCCGGGCGTTGGAATGGGACTTACCTAGGCAAATTCAAAAGTCCCGCGATCATCTCAGTCCCATGAGTTTGATCATTTTAGATGTGGACTATTTCAAGAAAGTTAACGATACCTATGGGCATCTAGTCGGCGATCGCCTTTTACAGCTACTCTGTAATCGTCTACGGCAAAATCTCCGCTATCAAGATACCCCCTTCCGTTATGGTGGCGAAGAATTCGTGATTCTTTTAGCCAATACTACTGGTGAAGAAGCCCTGATTGTGGCACGTCGTCTGAATCGCCTAGTCAGCGAACAACCATTTGCAGTCAACAATCAGCATACTATTAATGTCACGATTAGTTTAGGCACAGCTTCTCTGGAAGCTGATGATGACGATCAAGGTATCAGCTTACTAGATCGTGCCGATCAATGTTTGTTGCAGGCTAAAGCAACTGGGCGCAACCGAGTTATTAGTTCAGACTATTTATCGCCTGTCTCACGTCTCAAAGCAGCTTCTTCTTAAGAGTGTTCAGTGTTGAGTTCCAGAAAATTTTGTAGTTTTATTTGTGATCAGGTCTAAAGCCATCACTATGAACTAGGACTATATTTTGATATTTAATGATGTTTCCCTATTTGTCAAAACTCAACACTCTTGATCGCACTCTGACAATCTGCTACGGATGCACCTTGTCGCATAGCCTTGACTAAGGCTTCATAACTAGGCCAATTTTCTTGCAGCAGGGTTTTGGCTTGGAGGGCATAAAACCGTTGTTTCTGCTGACGAACAGACGCAGCGAACCCCAAATTTGTCAAGACTCCTGCTAGCTTATTTTGATCATCTGCTCCACCTTCAGTATTATTGAAAACCAAAGTTTCGGCAGCAATACCCGCCATCCAAATAGTGCAGTAGCGATCTAGCATTTGGGCACTAATTTTACCCACTTGCAATTGAGATGCTAATTGATCATCATTAAAGGTGACACCGCCTTGTCCTGGTTGACCCTGTTTCCAAGCTTCCCATGCACTGAGAGTGTAGCCGCTGATGGGAATTTCAAACAAATAAGCGATCAGGAAGTGGCCAGCTTCATGATGAATGATGCGATCGCGATGTTCCTGAGAAAAGCCAGCAATCCAATCTAAAAATATAGTCCCCCCCTTACCTTGCAACCGGAAACTGTCGAAAGTGGCTATTCCCAAAATGGTGAAGGTGGCAAGCGCTGGTATTGTGGGTGACAAGTTGAATAATGGCCCCAGCAGCACTGAGAGAGTCATGAAAAAAATAGAGATTGCAACTAGATTTAAAGCAGTCTGGCTCATTACGTAGTTTCTGAATTTAGCTTCATCTTTCTTCATTATTCATTGATCAACAAATCGAAGCAAGGAGTATCGCTGCAGATCTCAACCATTCTGCTGCCAATGATCCCCGACTTTTTGAAAAAGTCGGGGATCTTTTGGATATAAGTCACCTTAGTCTCAATAAAATTTAGCAATATAAGGGTATATACGGTTATATTTGTCTTTTTCTACCAGCTACTCTCAAAAGAACAAGCTCTTAGTAACCTTAAAATATGCTGTGCCAATATCTACAAGTCTTGAGCGACCAAGTACCCAAGGCGATGAGTTATGTTAGCTAATTAGCGAATTTGTGTCTATCGCCATTAAGTATAATTATCCAGATACTATTTTACTCAAAGACTACCGTCCTATTCCCATATACCAATACGCGATTTCGCAGATGCGATCGCACTGCTCTTGCTAATACAACCCGCTCTAAGTCCTTACCTTTTCTAATCAAATCCTCAACCTCATCGCGGTGGCTGACTCTGACTACATCCTGTTCAATTATTGGGCCTGCATCTAAATCAGCAGTCGCATAATGAGCAGTTGCACCAATAATTTTCACCCCGCGTTCAAAAGCTCTGTGATAGGGATTAGCTCCCACAAAAGCAGGTAAAAATGAATGATGAATATTAATAATTTGCGGAAATTGTGCAATAAAATCGGCACTAACAATTTGCATATATTTCGCTAATACAACCAAATCAATATCGTATTGGCGCAGCAATTCTAGCTGTTTGGCTTCCTGTTCTGATTTATTATCCTTAGTTATGGGAATGTGACAATAGTCGATATTAAACTGCTCCGCTACTACCTTTAAGTCAGGATGATTACTGATAATGAGTGGAATTTCTGCCACAAATTCATTAGCACGTTGTCGCCAAATTAAATCGAATAGACAATGGTCTTGCCGACTTACCCAAATGGCAATACGTGGCACAGTATCAGAAAAGTGTAGTTCCCATTTAGCACCTAAAGGTTGAGCGATCGCACTAAATGCAGGTGCAATCAAATCTCGTGGTAAATTAAACCCTGTTAATTGCCATTCAATCCGAGAGAGAAATAACCCAGCCGCAAAGTCTGTATGCTGATCTGCATGGATAATATTACCGCCATTAGCATAGATAAAATTGGCAATTTTTGCTACCAATCCTCGTTGATCGGGACAGAAAATGAGTAATGTTGCTGTTGGATTGGTCATAAGAAAGTTGAATTACTAGTGATAACTTTGGAGACACTTTTGAAATTTTGCTTAAAAACCGCGCTTCTGTTTCCTTAGGAAGATGAAAAACTTTAATCCTTGCAGTATCAAGATATCTAGGTTTGAGTAGATGATTCACCACCACAAGACGTAAAACCCATAAATTAAGGTTTTTAAATTATCATCCGGAAAAAGTAATATCTAGAAGGAAAAATGAAAAAGTAAACTTCATTCGCTGCATTTTAAATCAACGTATAGAAAATTGAGGTTTCACATGCTGATCATTGTTTTGTCAATAATATTCTATTTAGTGATGGCTTACTGCTTCTTGACTGAATGGCTAGATTTTTTTATAGCAGACAAAGATATTACTTCAGAGCAACGCTCCATATCTTATGTAATTTTGATCATAGCCACTACTTTCTGGCCAGTAGTAGTGCCGATCGCTTACTTGGAACTATTAAAGTTTAATAGAAAACACAGAGAAATTTTTGATTTAATAAGAAACACATCAAAACCTAGAACTTATGATGTTTATGATAAATGATATCAAACTTGCCAACAGACGTATTACTAATATCCAATTGTTAATTTCTCCATGAAAACGCTAACCACTAGTAATTATTTATTAGTGCTAGACGAAGCTAAGGTATATTTTATTTGATATGAGCATTCTATAAATCTTCGTTTTACCCCACCCTAACCCTCCCCTTATCAAGCAGGGCTGTTTCATTCCCTAAAACAGGTAAAATTGCAAGGGTTAACGAGATAAAAATTTAGGGTAAGTACACAATTTTGACGATAATTTTTGCGTCTTCAAGCCCTAGATCGTGTTCTTTTTCTTTGCGCCTTCTCTACGAGACGCTACGTGAATGCGCCTACCCTGTGGGTTCCGCTTGCGGTATGCGTGAGAATATGCCCTTGACAAATCTCACACATTAGCGAATGAAACAGCCCTGGGCATTAAGGGGGGTAAAACCCGGATCTAAATATAAATCCGACTTGCGTATACACGGTAGCCTTGATCAGAGGGGTAATGCAATTCAAATCACAGCCAACCACTTTTCAAACATCCTCTAAAATCTATAGGCAATGACCACTAAAACCTTGATCTAGTGGGCTAAGTGGGTGTATGTCAAAAATCAAATAGTAGCCAGATAAAATCACATTTTAGCCTGTCCACGCCACTAAGATTTAACATTTTCAGCAGACTATTTTTTGCCTGCTGGAGTCGGGTTTTCAAAGTTTGGTAGAGACTGTTTTTTACTATTTTCTACAGGTTGTTTCCACTCTGATATGTCACGATTTACAGCATTTTCAAAATCTGTAGATACCAACAGCACATCTATATTACCATCAGGTTTCACAGATGGGTCAGCTTGAGCATATAAGAAACGACGGTTAAAATCAGGCTTACCCAAAATTAACTGATGGCTTTTCTGATTCTTGAGAAGAAGATTAATAGTTGTCTGGGGTTTATCTAAACCAAATTCTCTTTTTTGGTTAGCGGAGACTGATAAAGAGTAATTACTTTTAGCTGGAACCAACAAATCTAACAAATAGGAAACAATAGCATCATTTGCAGGCTCTGATATTGGAGTTTTAAGCAACCACTTAGGGTTATTCGACTTACCATTACGTTCTAGAGTCAGATTTACCTTTTGAGTTGTAATTATCAAAGACTGCACATCATCGGCTGTAAACGAGAAAATTTGCTGTTTTTTCTCTTTAACATCTTCTCGTCGAGTCGCACCTTGAATTTCGTAGAAATAGACAAAACTACCCAGACCCAGCGCTAGGAATATCAAAATTAAAGTTGTTTTTGTCATTGGTTATTGGTCATTTGTCATTTGTCATTTTTCCCCCTGCCCCCTGCCCCCTTGCTCTACCGTCGGTTCCACCAGATAATGGCTCCTGCTGACAACCCAATTAGAGGTAAAACTAATAGAGACGATAACGTTAAAAGATTGGCTTGGGCTGCTGTCAGGTTAATCCGACGGTTTTTTGCTTCTTTGGGGCGGATTGAAAGGGGTTGCTGGTCTTGTTGACTTAGCCAAGTGACTGAGTTGAGAAAAACGTCTCCATTTAGCTGCTTTTGAAATAAACCATCAGTGGCAAAATCTGAATTTCCTAACACTACTAACCTTGATTCGGTAGTAGCAGTGGGGGATGAGGGAGTAGGGTTAGATTTAGCTGCTAGTTTTCTTGTCAAAGCGACACCCAAGGTCAAAGGCCCTTTGAGGTCTTTATTGGGGTTAAACTCCAGTTTTTCGCTTTTCAAATCGCTTTCTGCCCAACTGTTAGGATAAGGTTTAGTTCGCAGTATAGGCGTAGCAATAACACCAGCTACCGGAGTAGTTTCTAAAGGTCGTGCTAACCGATAAAAAGAAATGCCGTTGCCAAAATCTTTGGTGATTGGGTGTTGACCGTAATCTGTGACTAAAGGCACCGCAGGGCCTAATCCTACACCCCCAGAAACATCGACGGCTAAACGATTATCCAGACGAATTCCCCAATTTTGTAGCAGGCTATTGAGTTTGGGATCAGTATTGGGATCAATCATCAGCAGCAAGTTACCGCCGCGATTGAGATAGTCTTGTAAGGCTTTGATTTCGCTGTCAAATAATTCTCGTTTGGGGCCAGCTACTACTAATACAGCAGCATCATCAGGAACTTTTGATTTTTCCGCGAGATTCAGCGGTGATGTAGTGTAATTTTTGTCACCTAATCCCTGAACCGCTTGAGACATTCCTCCCTCTGCGGCTGCAAGTTGGTGTTCGCCGTGTCCTTGGAGGAAATAAACTTTAGCTGTGCTGGTGCTGGTGAGTTGTTGCAGGCGATTAGTTAACTTAACTTCCGATAGCCTTTCATTCTCATTCACCACCTGCACTAATTGTTTTTTATCTTGGGATTCTAAATAAATTTCACCATAATCTTTGACACCAAACTTCTCTGCTAATCCCGGTCTGTCCTGGGGGTTAACGTACTCAAACTGAAACTTTGAGTTTTGTCGGCGATAATTTTCTAACAGTTCCCGGTCTTGGGGATTTTGGATAACATCAAATACCCATATTTTAACTGGCTGTGGTAGCGATCGCGCCAGTTCCCGTGATTGGGGGGCGAGGGTAAACAACTGAGTTTCTGTTAAGTCTGTCCGCAGGTGGTAGCGAGTACCTAAAAAGTTAATCAGTCCTAAAATTGCTAATACTGCTAGAGTTGCAATCAAGGCATTCGTACTGGCTAGGATAGAACGCCGAGTCCACCATTGACTTTGTTGGCTTTGCCATATCACCCACAACCCGCTAATGACAATTCCTGTGATGAGAAATGCTAACGGGATTGGCCCCCACTTTTCGGAAACTAACCCAGCTGTTAAGCCTGCAACCAATAGGAAGGGACCGAACCAAAACAGATATTGCCAAATTCTATTTTTCATGTCATTTGTCATTGGTCATTGGTCATTGGTCATTTGTCATTTGTCATTTGTCATTTGTTATTTGTCCTCTTTTAATGACTAATAATTACTGACACCAATTTGAAAAGAGAATGCGACAGATGAATTCCCTGAAGCCAGATGCAGAAAGGAACTCCCAATCCAAAATCCAAAATTTAAAATCTAAAATGGTATGACTACTGACGCTGGAAGCGCAGTGCATCAATTGATTGTGATGTGAGAAAAATGCCCAAAAAAATGTAACTGCCAAAGAGAATCAAGGCGCTGGTGTCAAAAATTCCTTGAATCAGGGTGTTGTAATGTTTCAGTAATGAAAAATAACCCAAGGCTTCTCCTATGGAACCACCAATATTTTTGGCAATGACATCAATGAACAATAACAATAAAATGACTGCGAAGGTGAGGACGGCAGAGAGGATTGTACTATCGGTTAAGGAGGAAATAAACATTCCCAATGATAAAATTGCAGCTGCCAGTAATATTAATCCGAAATGACCTAGTAAGAGAATTACTAGGGGCATTGGTGGATTGGCGCTATTGATGGCAAATGCTTCAAACGCTAGCATGGGTGCAACCATCGAGATGAAGAAAGTTAGCACTCCTAATAATTTACCCACAGCTACCGCCCAGTTTGTGACTGGTGACGTGGCTAGAAGTTCTAAAGTGCCCCGTTTGCGTTCTTCTGCATAAAGTCCCATTGAAAGAATTGGCAGTATGAACAACAATAACCAACCCATGCGATCTAAAAATGCCCGGACAAATTCGTAGGGGACATCTATGGGCGGTATTGTGACTCCTAGTTGTTGTCCTTGTAAATCGTATGCGGCAACTGCTGGTAAAATGCCATCTGGCCCCAACAAAATCATCACTAAAAATAACCCGGCTATGAACCAAAACACGCCGGCGATCGCATACGCTAAAGGTGATACAAAATAACTCTGTAACTCTCGGCGATAAATGGCAATAATATTGCCAATTACTATACCCATTTATGCTGCTTCTCCTTCTTTGTCTGCTGAGTCTTCAATAGGTTCGACGTTTTTTTCTTCTGTGGTTAGTTGCAAGAACACATCTTCGAGGGTGGCGCTGACACGACGCATTTCATGTAAACCAAATCCTGAACGCACTAAGGCAATGGTGATTTCTTGTCCTGGTTCTTGTCCTGGTTGTGAAATTACCCGCAGATAAGCACGATTTTCCTGCACGGGGATATGACTATGCATCAGGGCTGTAGGAATAGATTCTACCAGACTGACACCTGGTACATTTTGCAGTACCTGTTTTGCTAGGGCAGCTTCTCCAGCAATTTCTAATTCATATCCAGACCCACCTGTCAACTGGGTCATGAGATTTTCTGGAGTGTTAGTTGCTACTATTTTGCCGCGATTGATGATGGCAACGCGGCTACAGGTCATGCTGACTTCTGGCAAAATATGCGTAGAAAGAATGATGGTGTGGGTTCCCGCCAGGCTTTTAATTAAATTCCGCACTTCAATGATTTGTCGAGGATCAAGTCCTACGGTGGGTTCATCAAGGATAATCGCTGGTGGATCGTGGACGATCGCCTGAGCAATCCCCACTCTTTGGCGATATCCTTTAGAAAGCTTGCGAATAATCACTCGCTGCTTTTCTTGTAAATTGCAGCGTTCAATGGCTGCTTGCACTTTCGCGGGGCGATCGCCTGCTGATACTCCCTTAATTCTGGCGACAAAGTGTAAAAATCCCTCTACCGTCATCTCTGGATATAACGGTGGCGTTTCGGGTAAATAACCAATTCGTTGGCGCACAGCCAGAGAATTCTTATGGACATCATACCCAGCAATCTTCGCTGTACCCTTAGTTGCAGGTAAGTAACCAGCTAAAATCCGCATAGTTGTAGTTTTGCCAGCGCCATTAGGGCCTAAAAACCCGAGGATTTCCCCTGGTTCGACGCTAAAAGTGACATCAGCGATCGCTGGTGTAGAACCGTAGGTTTTACTCAGATGCTCAACTTCAATCATCAGGCTCGTGGTGATAAGATATCAAACAATATTAGAACATGATGTTTTATTGGGGATTGGGGATTGGGGATTGGGGACTGGGGATTGGGGACTGGGGATTGGTGACTGGGGATTGGTGACAAATGACAAATCCCGATAGTGTTTTCTCATTAGTTCATGTCTTAATTTACCTGTCAGACTTCAGACTTCAGACTTCAGACTTTAAAATGTCATACAGTGCCTTTAGTTTCAACAAAGTTAAAAAAGACTTCAATCTGACAGTTGTTGAAAATCAAGACTTATTTCTCAATACAGAAGTTGTTGCACCTACAGATTACCTCAATATTACTTTGGCAGAGCATTTGCCTTTAGTAACTGCAATTAATACAGAAAAAGCACGTTCTGAATTAGTGATCATGCCAGTTATGATCGAGGTCAGACGTTATTTAAAGTACCAAATTAGTATTTTTTCTGGTTCAGAATTTAATGTTGATGCTGAAAAGGGGTTAGAGGGACGTTGTGATTTTATCTTGTGTAGATCGCAGGAACAATATGATATTACCAGTCCTGTTGTGACGATTGTGGAAGCCAAAAATGAGAGCATTAAATCAGGTTTGGGACAGTGTATTGCTACAATGATTGCAGCTAGATTGTTCAACCAACAACAAGAAAATTCTATCGATGAAATCTATGGTGTTGTCACAACAGGAACTGATTGGAAATTCTTGAAGCTTTGCGACAGTACTGTTTTTATTGACAAGCAAGATTATTTTATTAAGGAAGTAGACAAAATTTTAGGCATTTTGGCTATGAGTCTGACACTTCATTAAAAAGTTGAGATAGCAAATGCGATCGCAGTTTTGAACCCATTTGCCTAAGTGCGATCGCTCTGCTTGTCGCAAACATCCCATGAGTGGATCAAACGGAACTGGAGACTAGAGAAGAGTTTTCCCCAGTCCCAGTCCCCATATTTTGCTCAAGTGTGGAGATTCTAGGTACGAATCACCATAAGATCATGAACGGGGTGATTGAAAATCTGGAGGAGAATTTTATGGTTGTTTTGAGTGAAAATTTACCAAACTTACAGGGAAAAGTAGCAATTATTACTGGTGCGTCACGGGGAATTGGGCGAGCGATCGCCCAAGAATTAGCTAGGTACGGAGCCAATGTCGTGATTAATTATGCTAGTTCTAGCGCCGCTGCTGACAGCTTAGTTACAGAAATTACAGCAGCAAAAAATCAGGCGTTCGCCGAAGGCGTTGGCGAAGCCATCGCCCTGCAAGCTGATGTTTCCCAAGTTGATCAAGTAGATGCATTATTTAACGCCGTCATCGATAAATTTAAACGTATTGATATTTTAGTCAACAATGCAGGTATCACTCGCGACACACTGCTCTTACGGATGAAGCCAGAAGATTGGCAAGCCGTCATCGACCTCAACCTCACTGGTGTTTTCTTATGTACACGAGCCGCCAGTAAAGTCATGCTCAAACAACGTTCTGGACGGATTATCAACATTGCCTCCGTTGCTGGTCAAATGGGCAACCCTGGTCAAGCAAACTATAGCGCCGCCAAAGCAGGTGTGATTGGCTTTACCAAAACCGTTGCCAAAGAACTTGCTTCCCGTGGGATTACCGTTAACGCCGTCGCCCCTGGATTTATCGCCACCGACATGACCAGTAATCTCAGCAACACCGAAGAAATTCTCAAATACATTCCCCTCGGTCGCTACGGTCAACCAGAGGAAGTTGCTGGAATGGTGCGTTTTCTTGCCGCTGATCCCGCCGCCGCCTACATTACCGGACAAGTCTTTAACGTTGATGGTGGCATGGTAATGGCTTAGAGGAAAGTATGAAGTATGAAGTATGAAGTATGAAGTATGAATTAACCCTTCAGGCTTCAGGCTTCATCAAACATTCCTGAGCCTTTGCCAGATAGTAAAGCTCAAAAGCATAATAATGCTGATGACAGTTGCCAGCATCACCACCAGAGTCATCCCCTGGATTCTCATCGCTAGCACGTTGCAAACTAAAGTCACTGACCACAGAGTGATTGCTGCACGGCGTTGGGAGAATCCCCAAGCCAGCAAGCGGTGATGGAGGTGGTCTTTACCAGGGGTACTCATGGGATTTTTGCCCGCCATCAGTCGTCGCACAATTACTTGAGTAGTGTCTAACACTGGTAACAGCAAAAATAAAACAGTAGGGACTAGGGAAAATACGGTAGTTACTTGCAGTTTGCCTAAAATACTAGTTGCCGCTAACACATAACCGAAAAAGTATGCACCAGCATCACCCATGATGATCCTTGAGGGGTGAAAATTATGGCGCAAAAAGCCCAGTGCTGCCCCTCCTAATGCTGCTAGTACTAGAGTTGCTGCTGCTCGATTGGGAATCTGAGCAGAAACCGCTAATAGACTCATAGCAGTGATAAAGCTGATTCCTCCCGCCAAACCATCCATACCGTCCATCAGGTTGACGGCATTGGTAATACCTACTACCCAAAATACCGTAAGCAGTATTGACAGAAGATAGTCGATGGGAGTGCCAAAAGTGACTTCAATCCTAATACCATTAGCCACCAGCAACAGTGCTGTCAGCACCTGAGTAAACATGCGAACGGAGGGAGGTAAGCCGAATTGGTCATCGATAAAGCCAACAAGGACTAATATCGTACCTCCCAAAAGAATGGTCAGCACCTGAACCAATACACCTTGCAGTTCTATTGGTCGTAAAAGAGTAGCTAGTACCAAAGCGGCAATTACTCCCGCGTAGATAGCTAGCCCCCCTGCATTGGGTAAAGGTTCTCGATTGAGTCGCCGTGCGTTTGGTTGGTCTGCCCAACCCACCCGCAAGGCAAATTTGCGTACTGTCGGCATCAACCGCCACGTTACTAGCCCAGCCAAGAGAAATGTAAATACTACTGCTAACCAGCCGGTGCCGCTAGGGTCAGCAATACCGAGGTACTTAAGGGAGTTGTATAAAAAGTTCATCTCCCAATTCAACCATGACTGCCAATATCGGAAATGAGTATCAACTGTATACTAATCAATTTTTTTATTTCCATTTGTAACCTGAACTGATCGGAGAATTAGCACTCTTGTCCTGTGAGTGCTAAATTGTCTAATGGAAGCGCTTGAGAAATAAAACATGGCGAAAATTATTGCATTTGATGAGGAATCGCGGCGGGCCCTAGAACGGGGTGTTAACGCCCTTGCTGATGCCGTAAAAATCACCTTGGGACCCAAAGGTCGTAACGTCCTGTTAGAAAAAAAATTTGGTGCACCCCAGATTGTCAACGATGGTATCACTGTTGCCAAGGAAATTGAATTAGAAGATCCATTGGAAAACACAGGGGCTAGGCTCATCCAAGAAGTGGCATCCAAAACAAAAGATGTGGCTGGGGATGGAACTACGACTGCCACGGTTTTAGCACAGGCGTTGATTAGGGAAGGTTTGAAGAACGTTGCGGCTGGTACTAACCCAGTTAGTTTAAAACGGGGAATTGACAAGACTGTCGAGGCCCTAGTGAAGGAAATTGCCAAAATCGCCAAACCAGTAGAAGGAAGTGCGATCACTCAAGTCGCCACAGTCTCAGCTGGCAACGATGAGGAAGTTGGCAAGATGATTGCCGATGCGATGGATAGAGTCACCAAAGACGGTGTAATTACCGTTGAAGAATCTAAGTCCCTGACAACTGAACTGGAAGTGGTAGAAGGGATGCAGATTGACCGGGGTTATATTTCCCCCTACTTTATCACCAACAACGAGCGGCAGACAGTAGAATTTGAAAATGCTCGCATCTTGATTACCGACAAGAAAATCAGCAGCATTCAGGATTTAGTGCCGATTTTGGAAAAAGTCGCCCGTTTAGGTCAATCCTTGCTAGTCATCGCTGAGGATGTCGAAGGAGACGCTCTGGCGACTTTGGTGGTGAATAAAGCGCGGGGTGTGCTGTCTGTAGCCGCAATTAAAGCCCCTGGTTTTGGCGATCGCCGCAAAGCTTTGTTACAAGATATTGCCATTCTCACCGATGGACAGCTGATTTCGGAAGAAATTGGCTTGAGCTTAGACACCGCAGCTTTGGAAGCACTAGGAACTGCTAGTAAAATCACCATTGATAAAGAAAGCACCACAATCGTAGCTGGTACTAACACCAAGCCAGAAATCCAAAAGCGGATTGCTCAAATTCGCAAGCAGTTGGAAGAAACAGATTCCGACTACGATCAAGAAAAACTGCAAGAACGCATCGCCAAGCTAGCTGGTGGCATAGCAGTCATTAAAGTGGGTGCAGCCACAGAAACCGAACTCAAAGACCGTAAGCTGCGAATTGAAGACGCTCTTAACGCCACCAAAGCCGCTGTCGAAGAAGGCATTGTTCCTGGTGGTGGCACAACCCTCATTCACTTAGCTACAAAAATCCAGGCAATTAAAAACAGCCTGAAAGATAGCGAAGAAAAAATTGGGGCTGAGATTATCGAGCGAGCCTTGGAAGCTCCCTTGCGTCAAATCGCAGACAACGCCGGTGCTGAAGGTTCCGTCATCGTCTCTAAAGTCCGAGATACCGATTTCAACATCGGCTACAACGCCGCTACGGGTGAATTTGAAGACTTAATTGCTGCTGGCATTATCGACCCTGCCAAAGTTGTGCGTTCAGCTTTGCAAAATGCCGCTTCTATTGCTGGTCTAGTTTTGACCACTGAAGCCCTGATCGTCGAAAAACCTGAGAAGAAATCCGCTGGACCCGCTCCTGATGGTGGCATGGGCGGCATGGGCGGCATGGGTGGCATGGGCGGCATGGGCGGCATGGGCGGCATGGGCATGTTCTAAGCTCTGCTTCCCCACCTAAATATTATTTATACAGTTTGTCTGAATCAGGCAAACTGTTTTTTTTTAACAGTTAAGCGATCGCGGCATTTAAGCTGCATATTTCATCGTGTAGACTGTTGACCGTTAACTGATGACTGTTGACTGGTTTACCGGAACAGGGAATGATATCATGTGCGCTTGAATACCTAGGAACTGGTACAAACATCCTGATAGCCTGTTTTGCATTCCCCATGTTCTATTTCCTATTACCCATAATATAGCCTTTCCTAGGCTACTGAAGTACAAATTTATCTGCGTTTAATTATTTTAGACCGTACCTTACTGGAGCGAGAAACGCTATAAATAATAACTAATTATTAAAGGCTAAAATTTATGATCAAAAAACTGCGTCGCTTTTCCAAATTAGCAACTAAGCCATCATATACAGATGAGTTTTATCACCATCCTGGAACCATGCCAGGAACTATCATCATTGATGCCGATGCTCCACCACCAATAATTTTTCTGATTGACTACAACCAAACTGATTTTGTCCGTCAACAAATAGCAACCCCAGAAGAGTGTATTCCATATCTTGATACAGAGTCTGTTTCTTGGGTGGACGTACAAGGTTTAGGCAATCAAGATATCTTACAAAGATTAGGCCAAGTTTTTGATTTACATCCTCTAGTTTTAGAAGATGTTGTCAACGTGCCAGAACGTCCTAAAGTAGAAGATTATGAAGACCAACTATTATTTATTGCTCGTATGGTAGTACCAAAGGAACGAACATGTGGTTTTTATAGTGAGCAAGTGAGTTTAATTTTAGGAAAAAATTACTTGCTAACTGTGCAAGAAGAACCTGAACATGATTGTTTTGAAGGAGTCAGAACACGAATTGAAAAAGGCAGAGGCATCATTAAGCAGCAGAAAGCGGATTATTTAGCATATGCTCTGTTAGATGCAATTATTGATGGCTTTTTTCCAGTTCTAGAACTTTATGGAGAGCGAATTCAAGAGTTAGAAGAAGAAGTAATGCTCAATCCTACTCGACAAACCCTACAAGACATCTACAAAATTAGGCGAGAATTACTGCAACTGCGTCGTGCAATCTGGCCTCAAAGAGATGCGATTAATTCCTTAATTCGAGATAGCAGTGTCCTAATTGATCAGGATGTCAGAATCTACCTGCGAGACTGTTATGACCATGCAGTGCAAGTAATGGATATGGTGGAAACTTATCGAGAATTAGCCTCTGGTTTAATGGATGTTTACCTGTCGTCAGTCAGCAACAAAATGAATGAAATCATGAAACTGCTAACTATAGTTTCCTCGATATTTATTCCCCTAACTTTTGTGGCTGGAATATATGGCATGAATTTCAATACTGAAAAATCACCGTATAATATGCCTGAATTGAATTGGTATTGGGGCTATCCAATTTGCATGGGGACTATGGGAGCGATCGCAGGTTGTTTATTATTCTTTTTTTGGCGGCGGGGATGGCTGGAAAATTCGGTAAAAATTCAGAAAGATTAAAGAGGTAAAACTAGCAATGAGTCCAACATACAAAATCAGCACAGGGAGTTAATATTATAAGTCATGGTAAGAAGTGGCGACCAGAATTTAGTTGTTTTGACGCTTTATATCATCGGTGTCTCTTACGTCTTCAATCGCATGATTGAATCTATCGATGATAAGATTAAGTATGTGTTTCAAAAAGCAGTTGTCGATGAACAACTTAAAGAGCAAAACCTCCAAGACCAAATTGGGGTTTCCTTTAAATTTGGTGACTCCAACTCATTTGATGACGTGAAAGAATTGTCGCTGAGTATTGAGAATAAATCTGAAAATATAGCCGTATATATTGACTGGGACAATAGTTCTTTAGTCATTGAACATACTAAGCAATCGCTCCGAGTGATTCGCAAATCACCAGATTTGACGCGTGACTTAGCTGTACCTCAAAGTCCTAGCCTAATTGCTCCCAAGAAAACACTATCAGAGAACGTGTCAGCAGAAAATGTATTCGAGCGGGATAAAGAAGTTGGTACTTACTCAGCCAAAAAACCGATAATTGATATCGCCGCGCTGCAAAAAAATAAGGGACAGAAAAAGTTGTACAACGACTTTATCAATGGCAGAGAAGAGTTAAAATTTTCACTACAACTAGTACTACGGATATCTGAAGTGCGTGTGGGTTTAGCTCCAGGTATCAATATCCCACCTATGTGCATTCTCAACTGTCCCTTCACTGTCAAGAAACTGCCCTGGACATACGCTCTCCCCTGGAATAAAAAGAAGTAATTCAAAACGTACACGCCGTGCCATCCAAGATTAAACTGGATATTGGGAAGGAGTAGGCGTAGGCAGTTGCAGATCAGTCACAATGGCTGGTTTGAGGAAAGTCCGGGCTCCCGAAAGACCAAACTTGCTGGATAACGTCCAGTGCGAGCGATCGCGAGGATAGTGCCACAGAAAGATACCGCCAATACAAGTCAAAAGTAAAAAGTAAAAAGGCAAAAGAAAGATTTCTTTCTTTTTACTTTTGCCTTTTATCTTTTGCCTTTTTTGGTAAGGGTGCAAAGGTGCGGTAAGAGCGCACCAGCAGCGTCGAGAGGCGCTGGCTCGGTAAACCCCGGTTGGGTGCAAGGCCAAAGGAACTACGGTTGGTCTTTTACCAGTTCCGCTAACACAGAGCCGCTAGAGGCGTTTGGTGACAGACGTCCCAGATAGATAACTGCCCTCGAAAGAGAACAGAACCCGGCTTACCATCTGCTCTTTCCTTATAATGGAGTACTAAGCATTTCCAGCTTGTACTCCATTATGTTTTTGTAAAGATTCTATGGGAGTCAGGACTTACGCAACTGGCACATATACTGGGTTCAAGAGTAAAGAGTCAAGGTTTGTTGGACTTTTGACTGTACCAATTTTAAATTTTAGATGATTTCGGTTGACAAATGACCAATGACAACCATTGCCAGTTAGCTGGAATTGCGCCGACCTACTTACTCACTTTTTAACTAAAAAATATGCTGTAGCATAATCAGGGAATTGTGCAATATGCTGCCCAAAATCTTGTTTATTCTGAAAAACTCCTGCTAAAAAATCTAGTTGATAAAGATTGGGTAAAAATGCTCCGCCTGTATCGGCAATAACCCCCATTTGCAGTTGTTTACGTCCACCTTTAGTATGCTCAAGAACTATCAATCTACCTAAGCCAATATTCAGGACATCCCCCGCAAAAGTCACTCCTGGTTTGATGGAAATCTTAGCGTCTATTTTGTATCCATATCCCTTGATAGCATCAACCTGTTTAAAATACCAATAACGCTTTTGTGCTGTTGCTTTCAATCCCCGGATATAAGACATTTCATTGTTTCTATCGACATTAAAAAATGCCTTAGAACCATCTATAAAATTAATCAGGATTGTCCCTTCCATTAGCGCCTCTTCTAAACCATCACGGGTTAGATAAGCAAGAGGTTCAACCTTGCCAAATTCTTTGCCATTTGGTTCATAAATACCTGATAGAACATCCTGTTTTGTATATTTTGTGTAAAATTTATCGTTTCCTAAATTTGCTTTTAAACTATAGATTGGTATATTATAGGTAGAAGTTTTCTTACGGGAACCTGGATGAGTAAAGACTGCATACTTTGTAATTCGTAATCGTTTTTGATTGAGTGTTTCTGGGTTATGAGCAGACCACTTAATGACTCGAAAGTTAGTGTTGATAAAATTAGAGTCTTGTAAACGAGTAGCGCGATTATTAGCAATATCCTCCTTTAAGATAGTAATCATGAAATCTAGGGTTTTGAGAATATCTGATGCAGTAACTCCTTGAGTAGAGAGTAGCCCTTTACGGAGAATGTCTGGGTCTTCATTGGAATAATCTTGAAAATATTTTCTCGTATTTACTAAAACGGTTAATAAATCTCCTTGATGGAAATTAACTTTTACAGGTGGTAGTGTTCCTGGATTTAAAATTTGACCACCATTAATGCTAAATTTATATTTTTTCCATTCATCAATGACTGAATAAGATGCCGATGCAGGTTTATCTTGATGAGTCAAATTCTGACTTAATGTTTTCTGAGTAGTTGTAAAGTTCAGTAACCTTGTAGATATTTGACGAGTTTCTGTAGGTAAAATTGTATTTTCTCGCTGATTAAATGATAAGTTATTGGCATCATCATAGTGTTGAGATTGCTGTCTACTTTCAGGATGTGAGTATAGATAGCTACTGCCTAAGCCAGCAAGCAATAAAGTAGCAATACTTACTGTGAAGCGGAAATGTTTACTGAATTGGATACTCATAAGCTAAAATCGATGGCTAATATCAAATATTAATTGTACCTGCTTCGGTATTTGAACAATATTAGTGAAATAATGTTCCAAATATATATATACAATAGAACATCACACATCGTTAAGTTGTGGGGAAAGCTCTAGCTAACCGTAAATAATACCTCCGCATCTTTAGTCACCAAAATGCGTGTAAATAATTTTAGCAGTAGTCACTGGCTAACATAAATACTCAGTATTAACAAAGCTACAAATATTTTTTGCTAGATACTTTTACCAATTTGTGAAAAATTTATCTATAATTTTTCCAGAGTTATTTATAAGATAAACGTCATTTAAATTACATAAACAAATTAAAAATAACTCTTTTGAACGAGTATTTGAATTATGCTGTACAGTACATATTTTTTACATAAAGAGAAGCAAATGCTACTGTATGGAATCGCACCTCATTCTTTAATCATCAATAACCTAAAAATTTGACAAAAAATCTCAAGAAAAATGTTGAGCATACCCGTAAATCTCAAATTACCCCGTGCGCCACGTTTAGTGACTTCCTTACCTGGAACTCATGCTCAAGCTATTATAGAACGCGATCGCGCTGTCACTTCCCCTTCCTACACCCGTGATTATCCCTTGGTTGTAGCGCGGGGTGAGGGCTGTATGGTGGAAGATGTGGATGGTAACGTATTTCTGGATATGACGGCAGGTATTGCCGTTACCAACACCGGACACGCCCATCCAGAAGTCGTTGCAGCCATTCAAACCCAGTCGGCGCGTCTGTTACACATGTCAGGGACAGATTTTTATTATGAGTCAATGGTGGAATTGGCAGAAAAATTAGCCAGTCGCGCCCCCTTCCCTGATAGTGCAAAGGTATTTTTCACTAATTCTGGGGCGGAATCTAATGAAGGGGCAATTAAACTAGCTAGATACTATACCAAACGCTCTCTAATTGTCGCCTGTTTGGGTGCATTCCACGGACGCACTTATGGCGCCATGTCTCTTACTGCTTCCAAAGTAGTGCAAAGAGCAAATTTTGGCCCCTTAGTTCCGGGGGTGACTCATATTCCCTACGGTACTCACGCCAGTCTAGATTACTTAGAAAAACAGTTATTCACTACAACCTTACCACCTCATGAAGTAGCGGCAATTGTCGTAGAGGCCATTCAAGGGGAAGGCGGCTACATAGTTCCTGAAGATGGTTTTTTGCAGCGAATTCGAGAAATATGCGATCGCTATGGCATCCTGATGATAGTCGATGAAGTGCAATCTGGTATGGGACGCACCGGTCGCCTGTTTGCGATCGAGCATTGGGGCGTCATGCCAGATATCATTACTACAGCTAAAGGTATCGCCAGCGGCTTACCTTTGGGTGCTATCCTCGCCCGTCCTGAGTTAATGACTTGGCCTCCCGGTGCCCACGCTACCACATTTGGCGGCAATCCGGTTGCTTGCGTTGCCGGTATTACCACTCTCCGGCTTTTAGAAACTGGTTTGATGGCTAATGCTTCCCAGATGGGAGAGTTATTACAAGCTGGTTTAACCCACTTGCATGAAAAATTCCCCAGGATGTCCCCGCCACGAGGTAAAGGTTTAATGGTAGCGGTGGATTTAGTGGATGAAGCGGGTAATCTTGATCATAAATTACGCGATCGCATCATTCAAGCAGCCTTCTTACGGGGTTTATTGTTACTAGGTTGTGGTAAAGCCGCAATTCGTTTTTGCCCGCCTCTAGTTATCGACAGCAATCAAATTCAAATCGCCCTGCAAATTCTCACTGAGATATTCAGGACATTGCCAGAATAGAAATTACCATGCGATCGTGGTTAGGGGCAAACGGTTGTTTGCCCTCCAATTAGTAAAATTATTTTTATCAATCACTTTAAACGACTAGAGCATAAGACAAATAACACATAACAAATGACACCTCAAACAGCCCTCCATCTCTACTCATTACTTTGGCAAGAATATAGTGCCAGAGTCAGTTATGCCCGCACCTACCAGCAAATGATTACCGCTGCAGGTGGGACAGTCGCCAATGACCACATTGCTTTTCGGTCTTTGCGTGTGTTAGTGGATACTCAACAAGGTCAGATTAACCTAGGGATTGAATACATTGGGCAACTTGCCGAAGCTTTAGGTTATGTAGTAGCCGGGGAATATACTTTTCCTGAAACACATCTCTACGCCCGTCACTATCGTCATCCACAGCAAGAAGAATTCGACTTACCCAAGCTATTTATTAGTGAGTTAATTGTCGATGAATTACCAGCGAATACTGTCCAACTAATACAGCAAACAATAACTGCAAATCAATACCAATTAGCCTTTCCTCTTAACCATCTTTTCACAAAAGAGGAAAACTTAGAAAATACTATCCAACAACTGCAAAAAGTTTTCACCCGTCCTTGGCAACCACCACGACGTTCTATTGTAGAACAAGTAAATCAGGTCACTCAATATGGTGCTTGGGTACTATTACATGGTTATGCAGTTAACCACTTCACAGGCTATGTTAACCGCCAGAACACATTAGAATACCCGGATATTGAAACTACCGTGCTTGGTTTGACTAATCTAGGCGTACCAATGAAAGCAGAAATAGAGGGTAATATTGCTTATGGTTTGCGTCAAACAGCCACTCAAGCCGTCACAGAAATGGTGACAGTACTAGATGATATTAATAGTGCAGAAATTCAGATTCCCTGGACTTATGCTTATTATGAAATTGCCCAGCGATATCCCGTAGAAATTGAACCAGGCAAGCATCTACTGTTTGATGCTTTTTTAGGAAAAAATGCCCAGCAATTATTTGAAATGACTAGTACTAAAAGTTTGAAGTCTGAAGTCTGTACCTCTGCGGGGAAGCAAGCTACGCGTAGCGTCTCCGCAGGAGAAGTCTGAAAATTAAGAAACATATACAGTCAGCATTTCAGCATTTCATCATGGTTGCTTTATTTGTGTCGTGACTTACTATAGCAATCCCCTTTGAGTTTTGAAAAAATCTCAGTATTTGTAGGTGCGTTAGCGACAGCGTAACGCACCATTATCAGAGATTTGGTACTTATAATCATTCATTCATTTCTTTTAATGTAGCTAATGCTGAAGGCGATAACCGACTTAAATAACGGAATATCCAATATTTAACTATAGTATCTAAAATCACGGGAAATGTAGCGATAAATAAAAATATTACACTTCTATTAGCTGATAGACCTAAATGTTCTCCCAATCCTTCTAGAAGAATCTCCCATCCATGTGGTGAGTGAAATCCGACAAATACATCAGTGAACAAAATAATTAAAAAAGCCTTAGCACTGTCGCTTAGACCATAGACAACATTATCTATAAAAGATTTGACAATCACTATTTCCCTTTTGCTCATAAAAATAATTATGCCAAAAGTAATCAGTGAAATGATATCCGCAAATATATTACTAATAGCGCTACTGCTTTTACGATTAAAATCCTCAGCTATCTCGATTGCTTTCTTTTTAACTTTTTCTTCAATCGCCTCAACAGAAAGTTCTGGGGCTTGTTTCAATAAACTGGCAAATTTCAATCTTTCTTCAAAAGTTTTCAATTCCTGAAGTGCATTTTCCTCCATTTCTGAATTGAGGAATATTTGGGTATTACTTTTGTTAATATTTCGTTCTACAATGGGATTTATTAATATTTGTTTAGAAAAATGTTGCGTTAACAGTGGAACGAGGATTAAAATTAAGAAAAATCTTAGAGCAGTTCTTGTTCTATTTCTAGAGATTCGGTAATTTCTAACAAAATTTTCTTCTGCCTGCGGTGTAAAATCTGCTTGAATTTTATTAAACGTGATTCCTAAAGACCGGGGTAGAAATCCAGTTTTTTGAGAAATAGATTGAGTTTTAATAATCTCTGTATTCGATACATCTAATTTGTCATTTACTTTGCTAGTATTGGTTTGTAGTGGCTCAAAAACTGATACTAAGACATTGTTCTCAATTAATTCAAGTTTTAATGTATATTTGGATATTACTTCATCAATAAATTGTAGTTTTTCTAAAACATCAGTGTCAGAAATATTGAGAATTGAATAACTTAGCTTAAATTCTGCTAGCCTCACCTTGATAACAATTAAATTTTTATTTAGATATCCTTGCCAATAAGACATGACACTTACAGATTCAGCAGATATTTTTTGCCCAGCAAAGTGTTCTATTTCAATATTTTTAATTTTGTTAGCCGCCTCGTAGGCTTCTAAAATAGCTCTTTCTGGCGTATCTAAAAACCACCTGCTTGATCTTCGCAAATATTCCGCAATTTTCTGACGCAGTAAACCTTTATTTTTAGTAAAAAATGAAGCTTTCATTGCAGACATTTTGATTGTATTGCCTGATTTAACCGTAACTAATGAGTAATATAGGAATCCTAAATGATTAATGAAGAATTTTACGTATCCGGGTTTTAGTAGACAATGCCCACTATGGATATTTCCAAAATCATCCATGTAGTCATATAGCTAATTGAGAAATTTAACTACCTATCGCTCATTTTCATAATTACCTATTTTGAGTGTACACCTATTAAAGGATTAGGTACAGGAAAAGGGCGATTTTCCAAAATTTTAAATTGACCTGCATCAGCATCATAAGCAAAGACTTCGCCAGTCTCAATTTCATAAATCCAGGCATGAAGAGTCAGCTTACGACTATGAAGCCGTGAACGAATTATGGGATAAGTTCCTAGGTTTTCTATCTGCGTCAAAACATTCTGCTCGATAGCAATTTTTAAAAGTTTATCGATGGGATAATCCTGATAGTTATCTACAATCAAGCGGCGGGTAGGCTCTGCATATTGCTTTAACCATTCATAGACTAAAGGCATCTGTTGAGCAAGATTACCTATTTGCAACATTCCTTTCATCGCTCCGCAATGAGAATGTCCACAGACAACAACATCATTAACTGATAAAGCTTGAATAGCATACTCAATGCCTGCACCCTCACTTTTATTAGCTGCACCATAAGGAGGTATGATGTTACCAATATTCCGAATAACAAATAAGTCTCCTGGTAGGCTTTGAGTAATTAAAAAGGGGTCAATCCGTGAGTCGGAGCAAGTGATAAATAAAACTTCAGGAGTCTGTCCGTGAGACAAATGCTCAAACATCTCGCGGTGGTTAGTGAAATAGTTATCGTGAAACTCATTCAGTCCGTCAATTATTCGTTTTATGGGCACAGATAAATTCCTCTAACAAATATAGATTATTACTCTTACACTTCACAAGCTCTGGGCAAATTTACTGAAACTGAGGTAATCAGAATTCATTCCTAGCATTCTTAGAAAGAAAAAAGTACTGGTGGATTCAATATGTTAGATAAAATACATCTGGAATTTATCTCTATCTAACCCTGGCATTAAGTGACGGACAACAGAACTCTCAATCAGAGTAACCTATAAAAGTTAAAGTTTTATTAACTTTACCAATTTTTTGTAATTTAAGCTTATCAAGATAATGTGTCCATGCTATGTCAAGTGGGTGACATGAACATCAGTAAATCTTTTGAAATAAGATATTCAAGCTGACTTTCATGGCTTGCCATTTTTCGGTAGGATAGCTGCCATAACGATCAACTGGGAGCCTGGGCAATCTTGGGGGATCTTGATTACTAAATAGAAACTCAAACACTCATATATACCTGTTGTATGATACAATCGCCGATCGCTTCACCAGAATCATCCCCTAGCTGGTATCTATTGTTGCAACAACTAATAGACGGACAATCTTTATCTCGTCATCAGGCTGTTGAATTGATGCAAGGATGGCTAACTGAATCTGTACCACTAGAATTATCCGGAGCGATTTTAACGGCGCTGAACTTCAAAGGTGTTTCGTCTGAAGAGTTGACTGGAATGGCTGAGGTATTACAGTCTCAATCATCTCTAGATAGGGTGAATGGGGTAATGTCGGTGGCGAAGGGCGGGGAGACGGGCGGGGAGACCCCGCCCCTACTGATTGATACTTGTGGTACTGGTGGGGATGGGTCATCAACTTTTAACATTTCTACAGCAGTTGCTTTTGTTGCGGCTGCCTATGGTGTGCCTGTCGCCAAGCATGGTAATCGCTCGGCATCAAGTCTCACGGGAAGCGCGGATGTTTTGGAAGCTTTGGGGGTAAATCTGAGTGCTGCTAGTGAAAAGGTGCAAGCAGCAGTACAAGAGGTAGGGATCACTTTTTTGTTTGCCCCCGGTTGGCATCCTGCACTTAAAGCCGTTGCCCAATTGCGGCGCAATCTCAAGGTGCGGACGGTATTTAATCTACTTGGCCCCTTGGTAAATCCTTTGTACCCTTCTGGACAGGTAGTAGGGCTATATACCCCTAAGCTATTAACGACTGTTGCCCAAACTTTACACAATTTAGGTAAGCAAAAGGCAATTGTTTTGCATGGGCGAGAAAGATTGGATGAAGCGGGGTTAGGGGATTTAACTGATTTGGCGGTGTTATCTGAGGGTGAAGTGCAGTTGACTACTGTAAATCCCCAAGAGGTGGGCTTGACGACTGCTCCCATACATGCACTGCGAGGTGGTGATGTCCAAGAAAACGCCGAAATTCTCAAGGCGGTACTGCAAGGTAAGGGTACGCCAGCACAACGGGATGCAGTGGTCTTAAATGCCTCATTAGCGCTGCAAGTAGCTGGTGCGATCCCACTCCTAGAACATGCTCAAGGGATTAAAGCTGCTAGGGAGATCCTAGATAGTGGCGCTCCTTGGGTAAAGTTGGAGCAGTTAGTCCGGTTCCTGGGGAATTGATTTCTGAATTTGATTGTGGGCGAAATTCGACGACGTTGCGTTTAATGGTGACATCATAGTTACCAAAAAAGTCATGACCGAGTAGTCCGGTTTCAAGTTCTGAGCCAGCGATCGCTACTGGTACTTTATTCACTACTACCCCAGCAACTGCCATTGAATCAACATAGCCAATGGTAAATTCCACGGCTTTAGAACTGGCGGTATTAGCCTTAGCTTTCCCAACTGGCACTACTCCCAAAACGTTAGCCATGTTTTGGGTAATTACAGTGCCACTAGCTCCTGTATCGACAATCATCTCAAAATGCTGCTGACCATTAAAGGTAACGTCGATAATTGGCGTACCACCGATGCGCCGTTTAATCGGAATGGAAAATACTTCTTGATCTTGGGTAGATAGTTCTGATGAGGGTGTAATGGGCTTTGGTGGTGACAGTCGTGTTTGTACAGGAGGACTGAGCCTTGGGGGATTTTGGGCTTGGGGGACAACAACTACTACCCTCTTTGGTTCTGTCTGTGTTGACAGTTGGGAGTTGCGAGTGGCTTTTTGCAAAGCATATTTGATCTGGCTCTGATATTCTGAGATTTTTATTTGAGCAACCGCAAAATTCGGACTTTGTTGCTGCACTTTTCTCATCAGGGCGATCGCATCTTGAAACTGACTCACCACTAAACTCCAATCATCCGGGGATTGGGCAGATTGGCTGATACTCAGAGCGCTTGCGGCTTTGTCTAGTGCCAATTCAAAAGAATTTGGTTCAATATCCGAGAGTGGCCGTGGTTCAGGGCTGGATAATGGTGTTGTTGCTGCTTCGACAAGAGGCTCAGTCGGCAGATTGCCAATGGGCGTAGGCTGCTCATCGCCACGAGTCGTAGTAGTTTGTTTGACTTGACTACAGGCAACACCCAAAACCGCTAAGGCACTGGCTAGAACAATTAGGGTTGCACGGGCTAAAAAAGACTGAAGCATAATTATTTCCGATTCTACCTGCCCAAGGGCTTGTCAATCTACTGCTGCCACTGATTCCGCAGAAAATTTTTCGCCTACTTAATAGCCTACTCAATATTTTAATTTTTAATTAATTAGCCTGAAAACTCGGAATTTCTGAACTCATGGGATAATTGACGGTTACAGATAATTGGGGATTGGGGACTGGGGACTGGGGACTGGGGACTGGGGACTGGGGATTGGGGACTGGGGACTGGGGAAGAGTTTTACCTATATCCAATCCCATTGCTCCTTATACTCCCTTCCTTCTATTAACGGAGACGCTATGCGTAGCTTGTTTCCCATAGGGGTATGGTACCAAGGAATAATTCCCCCTGCCCCCTGCCCCCTGCCCCCTGCTCCCCTGCCCCATGCCCCATTCCCTAAACATTTACCGCCTATGCCCCTGTCTGACGCAATCCCTGCTCTACTTGTCTTGGCAGATGGAACCACTTATCGCGGTTGGTCTTTTGGTGCTACAGGTACCACAATCGGGGAAGTGGTTTTTAACACTGGTATGACTGGATATCAAGAAGTGCTGACCGATCCCAGCTACCGTGGTCAGATCGTCGTTTTTACCTATCCTGAATTGGGGAATACTGGCGTCAATTCGGAAGATGAAGAATCAACTAGACCACAAGTACAGGGTGCGATCGCTCGCAATATTTGTCATAAACCAAGTAACTGGCGATCGACACAATCCTTGCCTGACTACCTGAAACAACACCAAGTACCAGGTATATACGGCATTGATACCCGTGCCCTCACCCGCAAAATTCGGACTGTTGGAGCTATCAACGGCGGCATTTCCACCTCCATTCTTGATGAGGTGGAGTTGCTAGAGCGAGTACAGGCAGCTCCTAACATGACCGGATTAAATCTGGTAGGTGAAGTCACTACCCCAGATGTTTATGAATGGTCTGATCCCACAGCCCCAGCCTGGGAATTCAACCAAGACGGAGTAGCAAATGCAGCAGCATCTTTCACCGTTGTCGCCCTTGATTTCGGCGTTAAACGTAACATCTTGCGGCGCTTGGCAAGTTATGGATGCCGGATAATTGTCGTCCCTGCTCATACATCACCAGAGGAAATCCTCAGCTACAATCCAGATGGGATTTTCCTTTCTAACGGGCCTGGCGACCCAGCAGCCGTCACTGAAGGTATTGCAACTACCAAAGCATTGCTAGAAAGTCAAAAACCCATCTTTGGTATTTGTATGGGACACCAAATCTTAGGCCATGCCTTGGGGGCAGAAACCTATAAACTCAAGTTTGGTCATCGTGGTTTGAATCAGCCTGCAGGTTTACAACAGCGGATAGAAATTACTAGCCAAAACCACAGTTTTGCGATCGACCCAGATTCTTTACCTGCAGCAGTTGTCGAAATTAGCCATCTGAACTTGAACGATCGCACCGTCGCCGGGGTACGTCACAAGTCTCTGCCTATATTCTCGGTACAATATCACCCAGAAGCTAGTCCTGGTCCTCATGATGCTGATTACCTGTTTGCACAATTTGTCCAAGCAATGCAAGCTGCAAAACAAACTGCAACCGCCGGGTTGAGGTAAAAATGGAGAATAGGGCATAGGGCATGGAAGGATGAGGGAGATGAAGAAGTAAAATCCCCAATCCCCCATACTCCAGCAGGTTGTAGACAACAAGCACCAAAACCATCTATACTTGAGCGTTCACTTTCACCATGAGGAGGGAGTTATTGCTGAACCACTTAATCTAACCGTGAGCCTGAGGGGCACTCGTGAAGCCCGGGATAATTGTCAGCTATTCCGCCTCACAGGTTTGTTAGATGCCTTTTCTGAGCCGACATTTCGCAAGGTACTTGGTAGCAAGATTGATGAGGGTCCAAAGCACATTGTCCTGGATCTCTCACAAATCGACTTTGTTGATAGTTCCGGCTTGGGTGCTTTGGTACAACTAGCCAAGCAGGCTCAAACTGCCAATGGCACTTTACAAATTGTCACGAATGCCCGTGTCACTCAAACGGTCAAGCTTGTTCGCTTAGAGAAGTTTCTCTCCCTGCAACCAAACGTTGAAGCGGCTCTAGAAAACATCAAGTCATCTTGATTGCTTGACCGGAGAGATTCATTCAGCTATCCAATGTTTTACCTGGATAGCTTAATTTATAGAAACGCTGGCTTTTGTACCTCTCTCCTTGTGAAAGAAACACAAAAGCCAGTAGCTCTAAGCCCTTACTCGTCGAACAATTTTGGATTTTGGATTTTGGATTGATCCCGACCACACTTCTCTGTGAGAGGCTACGCTAACTGTAGGCTCAGTGACTACAAGAGTACTTGTCTCTGAGGATGTTAAATTTTTGGACTTCGTCGTGAGCGCTACTTCGACAATGCTCAGTACAAGTCAGTTGAACGATTCTGGATTTGTTCAGCCCACCCTTTGCTACGCAACGCTGAAGCGTAGCTTGCTTCTCCGGAGCAGTACCAAAAAAAATCTAAAATTGACACAGTCAATAATATAAATAATATTGCCCGTCCCCAATATCAACTCTTAATCAAAAAGATAAAATTTAATCAGTAATCTTTGTTAGTGTTGATGATACTCAGTATCGTAGCGTAACTCAGTTAGGGTAAAATGATTATCCCAAAAGAAGTGTTCTCAATGTAGCCCGTGAAGGAATGATTAACTTGTGAAGTCGAAGGAGGAAGAGCTATTAGATGGACGAGATGAAGCCCCCAAAGATGATTCATCTTGGACTCAAGCACTTTTAGCAAGCACAGCGTATTTACCCCAACAGATATCTCAGTCACAATTACAACAAATTTCTCCTACAGCCTTGGCTTATATGGGGGATGCAATCTATGAATTATATGTTAGAATGCATTATCTACTGCCATTGCAGCGACCAGACACCTACCATCGTCTGGTAGTGGCACAGGTAAGAGCAGAAAAACAGGCGCTACATTTGCGATCGCTGACTCCTTATCTGAATAACAATGAACTAGAAATTGTCCGGCGAGGTCGCAACGCCAGCACAGGTCACCCTAAACGGGTCGATCCCCAGATTTATCAACAAGCAACTAGTCTAGAAACATTAATTGGCTATCTATATCTCAGTGATTTTCAGCGCTTAACCGAACTATTGCAAAAACTCCAATTAGAGAAGTAGTGGGCAATCAATCTCACGCAAGCAAAATCAGTAAAGTGAGCTAAGTAAATTCATGGAGTTAGTGTGCCTACCCATAAGCTACACCAAAGATTTATATGATGAACAAACCAAGAAAAATCAAGACCGCTGGCGAACCAAATCGTGGGCAACCCGTAAAAATTAAAGGCAAGCGCGTCCTGGCTAATCCCGTTCGCCATCCCAGACCTGGAGATGGAAACGCTCCATCTAGTAGTGGTTCACGCCAGCCTCGTCACATCTCTGTACCATCGCCATCTATCAAACCAATAACCGAAGATAGCGATCTCATCTACGGTCGTCATCCAGTGTTGAGTGCTTTGGAAAGTCAGCGCGGTCTCAACCGGATCTGGATTACTACCCGTTTACGCTACGATCCCCGTTTTCACCATCTAATTCTGCAAGCAAAAGACAATGGCGCGGTCATTGATGAAGTCGAGCCAAAGCGCTTAGACCAAATCACCGACGGGGCTAATCACCAAGGTATAGCAGCCCAAATCTCCCCTTACACCTACATTGAATTACATGATCTGATTGCACAGGCAAAATCCCTTGCAGATCCCGTAATAGTCGTGGCTGACGGCATCACCGATCCCCACAACTTAGGTGCAATTATTCGCACTGCTGAAGCCATAGGCGCTCAAGGATTAGTGATCCCCCAAAGAAGGGCAGCAGGGATTACTTCCACCGTCGTCAAAGTAGCAGCAGGTGCTTTAGAAAACTTCCCCGTGGCCAGAGTCATTAATCTCAGCCGCGCCTTGGAAGAATTAAAAGATGCTGGCTTTTGGATTTATGGTACCGCCGTCACTGGTAGTGAACCCCTGCATACAGTGAATTTCAGTGGCCCTATCGTTTTGGTAGTTGGCTCAGAAGGAGAGGGGTTAAGTATGTTAACACAACGATCTTGCGACGTTTTGGTATCAATTCCTTTGTTAGGCAAAACCCCCAGCCTCAATGCCTCGGTAGCATCAGGTATGGCGCTTTATGAAGTGTATCGCCAACGGTCGTTAAACACACTGTATCTAGATAAGTTACAAAAACCTCTTTGAAAAATCAGAGTAAAAGAGTATAAAGAAATGTAAAGGAAAAAACCGCAAAACACCGTTTAATATCCACTACCTTTTTGATAAAACGGCAAATACCATGAAAACTATTTGGGATAACCTCAAAGAAACGCTCATTAATACAGCCAATAATGTTGGCTTGGCTTGGTGGGTAGAGATTGTGACACAGACTCCCCGTTGCACATACTACTTCGGGCCATTTCTGAATTCTGCAGAAGCCAAAATCGCACTCAAAGGCTATATAGAAGATTTAGAGTTGGAAGGTGCACAGGGAATAGCAGTAAACATTAAGCGTTGCAAACCAGGTTCTCTAACAATTGCCGAAGACTTGGGGGAAAAGATTGACCGTAAAGTAAAGCCTGCCTTTAGCGGTCAGATTTAAGTGAGGCAAAAGTCAATAATCTCAGGTTTTTTGACTATTGACCTGAGACTATTGACTATCAATTAAGTTAAGTGGGTGTAAATAATTAGGCATTAGGCAATACGGCAGTTATCGCTTGAGTCCAATACACTCATAAGGTCACGGCACTGCCGTGACCCTACAAGTGACGATATAATTTTGTATTGCATCCAACTGAAAACCCCTATAGGCAATCTTGCTATAGGGTTTTAGCCTATTTTATTTTTCTGAAAATAGTTTGATTTTATTGTGCCGACTGACTTATTTGTGGATGTTCTGCCAGCCAGCGGTCAATGTCGTTTAGTACCTGTTGCGGAATTTCCCACGGGAAAAGATGGGCTGTATCAGGGTAGCACTGCCACTGGCAATTTTTGAGATTTCGAGCTGTTTCTAGACTGGAATCAGGTGTAATATGGCGGTCTTGGGCAGCAGCAAGTACTAGACTGGGGCACTCAATCTGCCGGAGGTCTGCAACTCGATTGTACCCAGCTTGTAATGCTTGAGAGAGGGCACGAGTCGCCGCAGGAGATGTTTGTAAATAGGCTGATACGGCTTCTTGGGCAATATATCGGTAAGCAGTGGGTGTATGCTGTTGAATTAAGTAGCGAAATAGCGATCGCTTACCAAAAGTCTCAATATTCCACTGCCAACTCGGTTTAATCCAATTCAATAACGCTGCAATACCAGTATAAAGGTTATCCTGCCAAGTAATCGCCGGATGATTTCCACGGGGTCTAGCTGCTGTCGCCACCAAAATCAGTCCAGTGACCCGCTGTGGTAAGCGTAATGCTAATTCCATTGCCAGAATGCCACCAAGTGACCATCCCAATACTAGACATTTTTCAATCTGAAAACGGTCTAAAAGAGCTTCTAAGTCATTCAAATGGTCATTCATCTCAAAATTACCATTAAAATGACTTTTGCCATATCCACGTAAATCAGGGGCAAAAGTTTGGTAACGTTTTGATAAGTGATTGGTAAAGACAGAAAGATTACGACCAGAACCAGGATGACCGTGTAAGCCAAGAATAGGAAACCCTTGACCTTGGACGTAGACATTAAGACGTGTAGCACCAGTGGTATAACTATGGCGATCGCCCATGACTCACCGTTCTCCTGTCTACTGAACAATTGTTGACTGTTGACTGTTGACTGTTGACAAATGACTAATTCCCAATTACCGTCAAAAACCAATGTTCCGTATATCCTCCCGCATAGGTAATCACGCACATTTGCCTATATGTAGCATGAATACCAAAAGCCACGCCTGTGACTTTAAAAACCGGGTTGAACAGGTTGTGTCTATGACCCCGTGACGGCACCCCATCATCAATAATTAGCTGCATGATGATATCCTGGGCTGTGTGAGAACCGTAGCTGATGTTTTCACCTGCGGTTATTTGCCAATCACCATAACGGCTGATGCGAGTAGCAGGATCGCTACCATCGCTACCATTGTGACCTGTTTTACCTTTTTGTCCTTGGTCTTTGACGTGATCTTTAGCGCCTAAAGACATACCCGGAGATACAGTCAATGCTCCCACAGGACGGGTTGACTTCAGAAATGCGATCGCCTCTTCAACTGCGTTTACCCCTTCTTGCGTTTGCAGATAAACGCGATCGGAGATTTTGACTTTTGACCCTTGAAAACGTTGTTTCCAGTTTTCTAAAATAGGCAGATATGCGGCTGGGTCTGTCCGCACCTTGTTCATTTCTGCTATTACTTGTTGTTCCAAAGACGAGAGGGTATTTTCTTGTACTAAGTCACGATTAGCTGTTTGCAGCATTTCTGACCAAAATGTCCGCAACCCCATCCTATCCATTAATAACCTCACAAGTTAGAAGCAACCAGTCCATATATGTATAGCTTCCAGAGATGAGTAGAGGTTTTCGGGAAGTGTCCAAGATTTTAGATAAAATTTCATACTTCTCATTTCATCCTTCATTCTGACTTCACTCCCCATCTCCAACCCGACTAAGGGACTTCCTAATCAGTCGCTTTGGTGAGCAGAGGAAGCCGAGGAAGCAGGAATTGAGTAATTTAATTTTTGGAAGTCCCTAAATCGATTTTTCTCTATATCCTCCAGCATAAGTAATCACACAGATAGTTCTATAGGATTTATGAGTCCCATAAGCAACACCAGTAACTTTAAAAGCGCCGTTAAAAATATTCTTTCGATGACCGCGATCGCGCACTCCATCATCAATAATTAACTGCATAACAATATCTTGGGCAGTGTTAGGACCGTAGCTAATGTTTTCACCTGTGGTGATTTGCCATTGACCATAACGATTAATGCGCTTATCGGAGTAGCTACCATCACTACCTTTGTGACCTGTTGCACCTTTTATCCCTTGGTCTTTGACATGATCCTTCGCACCCAAAGACATACCCTTAGATGCACTCAACGCTCCCAAAGGACGGGCTGATTTGAGAAATGCGATCGCTTCATCAACTGCTTTGGCACCTTCCTGAGTCACTAAATAAGTATTATTAGCGATTTTGACTTGATTACCCTGAAAGCGCTTTTTATAGCTTTCCATAATCGGGAGGTATGCTCTAGGATTTGTCCGCACCTTATTTGTTTCATCAATCACCTGTTGTTCTAAGGGTGAGAGGTAACTTGCTTTTGTCAACAAAGTCCCATCAGTTTTGGGAACTACAACGGGAATAGATTTTTCTACCGATGACTTAGGAAACTGTGGAACAGAACAGCTGGCTATCAGGGTAATGGGCAAAAATCCCCAAAATCCAATGCGGTACATGAATTACCTTACAATTTGGTCGTTAGAGATTATAGCAATTTGAAAAAAGACAGAACTTACGCATTGACAGGAATCTGACTATGTGCGTTCAAGCCCACTCTTTGTTCAAGATGTTCCAGTAAATTGGGTGTAGATGGGTGTAACAAAACCGTGAATTCTGATGGCTAGCTCAATTTATTGGTGAAATTTGCCAAAATTTCAGCATAATTAACCTAATCTTAAGCATTATCACGTAGTTAAAAGCCTTATTTTATTCCTTGAGGCTGATGATTTTAGGTATTCCACATTTTGGAATTGTTTGCCTGTTGATTCAACATCCAATTTTCAAGACTGGCATATCAACTGCATACCAAGTGACCATAAAGCGATGAAGAACCGACCAAATTTGTGCTTCTTTTATCCGTTTGTAGTATGGAGACACGCATGAACTTAGAAACGGAAAGTAGTACGGAGAACGCCTGTATAGATAGTGTCATTATTGTTGTTATTTTCCGGGTTCAAGATCACAATCAACCCTGGTGTAATTGAGAGATTGTTATTAACTTGATAGCGATACAGAGCCTCGATATGGAAGGAAGTATCACTATCTTGACGACGGGCTGTAGTGGGAGAAATCACAGAGGGGCCAAAATCATTACTTGTCACCTTGGGTGGTTGACCAAGTATGATTCCTCCCAAGTTCCCTTTTTTACCCAAATCAGGGAAGGCTAGAGTTATAGCCCAATTCCAAATATCAGCCCGATCGCCACTGTTGACTGTGTTTGTGACTGGATTTGTCCCAGAACTATTTTCGGCGATCGCTTGAGTATATCCCACCCAACCGCCAACAGTAATTTGGGGATGGACACGATAGCTGGCTTCTAGTCCATAGTGGTTAGCAGAAGTATTGATAGGGGTAGTAGCGCTAGAGTTAAAGGGATTGTTCGCAAATCCACTTCCATAAGACCCAGAAACCACAACATCACCATCATTATTAGCACCCCTAAGGTAAGAATGGGCATAAGTCAAACCCAGAGTAAAATCCTTGTTAGGTTGAAATGTTAATTGTGCTAAAGCGCCATAAGTACCATCAAATAAACCCTTACCAGCACTAGGATCGCTACCTCTGCGAGCCAGATAACCCCCAGATAAAGTGACTGCATCGCTGAACTTGAAAACAGCACTCACCCCAGAACCTGTATTGCTTCCAGAAGAGGTATTACTGGCGCGGTAGATGGGAGAAAAGCGACCAAACCGAGAAAGCGATCCAATAGGTGTGGAGGATAACAAAGGGTTGATGGTGTTGAAGTTGTCGTAGAATTCCCCACCAATCGCATCCACAATCACATTGAGTTTTTCACCCACTGGGAAGCGATAATATAACTTGCCCAGTTGGACACTATTATCAGCACTATTCGTCGTATCCCAGGATGTACGGGTCATGTTTGTCCCCGTAACGTTCCCACTAAAAGCAGTAGTATTGTTTGCTTCTAAGCGGGTAAATAGCTGATCTTTACCAGTGAAGCTAGTAATCAGGTTGAGGCGGATGCGATCGCTAAAAATTGTATTATTTTGCAAACCCGAACCCGATGCGCCAAATGCTGCATTTCTAGCCGCATTTCTAGCCGCCGGAGTCGTAGCAGCATTAATAGTCCGCCACTGGTCAGAGTTTAGCGCGCGATCGCCACCGAAGACACTCCCCAGACCGAAAATTACCTCTGCATTCAACTTTGTAGTAGTGGAAAATTGTTGACTTTCTAGAATTGCCGTCCGACCTTCTAACCCATCTAACCGTCCCCGTACTTCTACTAAACCATCGGCATACTCTTGTTGCAATTTTTGCAGAGTTTCTAAGTCTTGCTTATTGACTAAGTCTGCAGTGCTAGTCGCAATCAGTTCGTTAACCCTATTCAAACAAGCATTTAAACCAGCTGCGAATTCATAGCGAGTCAACGCCCGATTACCCCGGAAACTGCTATCTGGGTATCCCGCAATACAACCATAACGCTCCACCAGAGATTGCAGCGCTTGGAAAGCCCAATCTGTTGGTTGCACATCAGATAGTTGCGAGACAGAAGTTACTTGATCCATCACCAAGTTTGGATCTTCGTGGCTTTGATCTTTTTCTAAAGTCAGCTGGGTATTAGCTGGTAATTCCTGAATATTGCCTTCTAATGGAGCAGCAGATCCAGTTTTAGCTGTAATCACACTAGCAGCTAGCACTATCGGCACTATCCACAACGAATTCCGTAACAGAATAGACATTTACCTCACACCTCGGAGCATAACTATACCATTTATATTGGTATAATCTTGATTGTTAGAATTATTACCACCAATTATATTGGTAAAATGTAGCGAAAGTTACGCATTTGCAAAACAGAAAAATGCCGGAATTCAGCATTTTCCCCGTCTTGTGACTTAGGAGGTAGTAATAGTGCTAGATGAACCCACGCAACGGTTATCTCAGGATCTCTGTTTTGCTGTGCTGAGACTGGTTGCAGGACTCTTCCAGCATCTGATGCTCTTGTAGTGATGCGAGAAATACAATCCATCTTTGTTTTTTCTGGGCATAATTCAACCAATTTACTTGGTATATTCTAGTTATCTTGGTATGATTCTACCAACCGTTATTTCTCCGAAACAAATTCTCTGCGTGCAGTTATCTTATGAACAGAAGACGAATTCTGGCCTTGATTGGTACAGCAGTTGCTGGTTTACTAATAGCTACCGCCTTACCAAGCATTAACCCCTCTCCGGTAACAGCGCAGTCAAACTCTACCCTGCTGGTATCCGCAGCGGCCAGCTTGAAAGAAGCACTGGATGAGATTAAGCCTCTTTACCAACAAAGTAAACCAACTACCAACATCAATTATAACTTTGGCGCTTCTGGTGCTTTGCAGCAACAAATTGAGCAGGGCGCACCTGCAGACATCTTTATCTCAGCTGCAAAAAGACAAGTGGACGCTTTGGAAGAAAAAGGGTTGTTGCTAGGGGGGACTCGTGCAATCATTGCCAAGAATCGTTTAGTGTTGATTGTCCCCAAGGATGTTGTAGGTGTCACCAGCTTCTTTAATCTCAAAGATGCCAAAATCAAGAAAATTGCGATCGGTGAACCCAGAAGCGTACCCGCAGGACAATATGCAGAGCAAGTTCTGCAGAAGTTGGGCATTTTGTCAGATGTTAAGTCAAAACTTGTCTACGCTAACAACGTCCGTCAGGTACTTGCATCTGTAGAAAGTGGTAACGCTGATGCAGGTTTAGTTTATGTTACTGATGCCAAAATCTCTAACAAGGTGAAAGTTGTAGTGGCGGCTGATGAAAAATACCACTCGGCAATTATCTATCCGGTAGCAGTGCTTAAAAGCAGTAAAAACGCTGATGCAGCTAAAGATTTTGTCCAGTTTTTATCTAGCAGTCAAGCTAAAGCTGTGTTGAAAAAATATGGCTTTATTTTACCTTAGTACGGTTGATTTAACTTGCCGTAGCAGAGCCTAAATTACCCCAAAATATTCAGCCAAATTTTTTCACCTTGGTGAATAGGTAATTGCCGCAATTTAACCCCTGAATGAGTTTAGGGGATAGATTCGATTGTCTCAAGAATGGGTTGATATTACCCCAATAACTCAAAACTGATTAATTAGTGGTGTGAGGAGAAAAATAATGTTTCAAAGTTTGTGGAGATATCTGAATTTTTCACCAGCCTTGGCGTGGACGATTCTATTGTCTCTTAATCCCACACTTGCTGGCGAAATCCCTGGAACAGTAGCTGAAAATGGGATTTCCCCCGCATCCACTTTAGAACAGATTCGCCAATATAGACTCTCACAAATTCCCAACAGTAAAACCAAAGAACAAGTTACCTCAGTTTCCCAACTATCAGACGTACAACCGACTGACTGGGCATACCAAGCTCTACAATCTCTAGTAGAACGCTATGGGTGCATAGCAGGATATCCCAACGCTACTTTTCAAGGAAACCGCGCCCTTACTCGCTATGAATTTGCTGCAGGATTAAATGCTTGCTTGGATAGAGTCAATGAGTTGATTGCATCTGCTACTGCTGATTTAGCTGCAAAAGCAGATTTAGCTACCCTACAAAAGTTGCAAGAGGAATTTGCAGCGGAACTCGCCACCTTACGCGGTCGCGTAGATGCATTAGAAGCCCGTACAAATACCCTAGAAAAGCAACAATTTTCCACAACCACCAAATTGAGTGGTGAGGCAATTTTTGGTGTGAGTGGCGCGACTGGAACAGGCGCAGCGAAAGATCCTGTTGTTTTTCAAGAACGAGTCCGCCTGAATTTTGATACTAGCTTCACTGGTAAAGACCTGTTAAGAACTCGTCTACAAGCTGGAAATTCTCTAATTTTACTATTTAGGGCACAACCCAACGGCACACGTAGTGCCCAAGGTAACTTAGCTTTGAATGAAGGGCGCTTTACCTACGATGGTCGTCCTAACACTACTGATAATAGTGTGGCGTTGGATTTACTCTCCTATAGTTTCCCGATTGGGGATAGTGCAAATGTGCATTTGTTTGCTAATCGTGGTACTCATTTTCAATATGCGGACACGGTTAACCCTTTCTTGGAAGACAAGGATGGGGGTAATGGTTCCCTCTCCCGCTTTGGTCAACGCAACCCTATCTACAACATTGATGCTAATGGTACTGATGGTAGTAGTGGTGCGGGAATTGGACTAAATTATAAGTTTGGTAATGCTTTGCGGTTAGACTTGGGTTATATTGCCAATGAAGCTAATGATCCTTCGACTGGGGGAGGATTTTTTAATGGTAATTATTCAGCTTTGGCTCAAATTGTCGCTCAACCGATGCAGGGATTAAAGCTAGGATTTACCTATGTTAATGGCTATGACAATATTGATCCTCCACAATTGCGGGCGAATGTGGGTAGTGGTTCGAGGTTAGGTAATTTGTTTAGTGGTTCGCTGCGGTTGCAACCGGCGATCGCTCCCTTTTATCCTGGAACCAGAGATTATCCCATTGTGAGTAATTCCTACGGCTTTCAAGCTTCCTATCAAATCAGCCCTTCTCTAGTGGTTGGTGGCTGGGTGGGACTGACGAAGGCGCGGTTGATTGGCTTTGCTGATGCAGAGATTTGGAATTATGCTGTGACTCTCGCTTTTCCTGATTTGGGTAGTAAAGGTAGCTTGGGCGGGATTATTGTGGGTTCTGAACCGACGTTGAAGGGTTTAAGTCGCGGTGGGAGTCAACTCGCTCTTTTAGATAAAGAAGATGCGCTGCATATCGAGGGCTTTTATCGATATCGACTGAGTGATCATATTTCGATTACTCCTGGCGCGATTTGGTTACCTAATCCTAATCAAAGTAAAGACACCGATGATATTTTTATTTATACCCTCCGGACGACCTTTACTTTTTAGGTAGTGGTCTGTCCCAAAAGTTGTGAGAGGTTCTTGGTGTTCAGATCCCCGACTTCTTATACCATTTCACTTTAATAATGAATGATACAGGGCTTGAAGACGCAAAAATTATCGTCAAAATTGTGTACTTACCCTAAATTTTCATCTCGTTAACCCTTGCAATTTTACCTGTAATGGGGAATGAAACAGCCCTGCCCCGCTCCCTGCGCTCTAAATGATAAGTCTTTAACATGACATGATATTAACCCTCTGTAATACTACTCATTTGCGACTCAAAGCGATAGCCTTGAAAGACAAACGCTTACTTACTTCAATTGGCTATGCTGCCTAAACCAACCAAATTTTGGACACCTGCAAACTGGGCTAGCTGGAAGCCCTTCGGTATTGGCGAACAGTACCCGAATAATTATTGGGATGTTTGAAACAACCACGTAACATCAGGGTTCTTAGCACATAGATAACAATTCGCTACTCAAATGCTACTCAAACGAAAACTTTTTGTCATAAGTTTTAGCGATCGCACGCGGTCATAGCGCTACTCAATTACTACTCATTGCAGAGGTTGCTAGAGTGAATCCCCAGTGAGTTAATCCCGCTCGGTAGTGCGCTTGCCCTGGATTAAATAAGCTTCAATCCGGAGCAACTCCCGGTCAACGATATCAAATCTTTCTTCCATATCTTTGAACCCGTGAGCAAGTCCGTCCCCTATTTGTTTTTGATTATTTCGGAGATGCTGAAAATCACGCTGTTCAGCGTAATCCTGTTTTGCATCCTGTGCTGCGGCTTGCTTGTCATGATCAATCTTATTGATCCACCAAACAAACCAACCCGATACCGAGCAACCGAAGGCCAAGATAAAACTGGCTACACTAGGATCGAATTTCATACATTCAACTGCATTTTAAAATCTTCATCAAAAGCGAAAGGCATGTGATTCTGAGTAGCAATTTGATTCCACTCATTTAAATCATTGACGGTCAAGTCGGCTGTAGCATCAACAACAATATTCCAAATAGTTTTAAGTAAAGCCAAATCAGAGTCTGTAATTGATGGCTTTAACTCTAAACGAGTGATGGCAATTTCCAACCGACTTCTAGCAATTTGATTATTAGTAGTAAAAGCCAAACGATTGTAGCTTTGGCTAATCATCATCTGAGTGATAAATCCCGATACATTAGAAGGAGTGGGGAAATTAGCATCAACCTGCGTTACTTCTACTAATTCCCCATTTCGATAAGTTCTTATAACTTCCATGCTAAACAACCCTAAACCAGAATATTGGGGAGTTACTTCTAGGCGACAAATTACTGACTGGTGCATTACTGGGCAAGGCGCCATAAGTTGCGCTTGACTGTTGGTAGGAATAAGCGCCACTGGCAGTGCTTGGACTTGTTTGACCTATTAAGAAATAAGTCCCGTAAGCATTGCCCATTGTTACTAGTGATGGTGGATTATTGGTATTGATAGCTAAAAAATACCATCCAGCACTTAAAGTGGTGTTTAAAGTTGCTTGAACTGTTCCAGAAACACTAGTGTCAATTTCGCCTACATCTACAATAAGATTTTCTGGTTGCCCATTATGTGAAGAATACAATCCCACCCGAATTTTGGAGCCAGTCGTATCAGCACCAACTCGAAACGCAATTCTATCAATAGTAATGGATTGTGCAACACAGAAAGGAATGTAAATTAAAGTGTCCGTTGCCGTCCCGTTAGAATTAGTCGCGGTGGTGCCAATGTGAGGACTGTGCAAGTAATATTTGCCGCTACGATATCCAGGGTGACAGCTCACGTTTATGAAGATATCGCTATTAAAAAGCGGCATATCACGTTAATTCCCTTATCAAAGCATTGCCATTAGCAGCATCCCAGATCCCGCTAATAGCACCAGTGAATTTGTATGGCACTTCAAAATAGCCTCCAGCCGATAACTTAGCAGTAAAAGCACTTGTAGAAGCAGAAGACCCAAATTCAATATATAAATTTGCGGTGCTATTATTCCAGATAGTTGCACCTTGCCTATTACTATTAGCCGAAAGCAAGCTTCCGGAACTAGTTGAAGCAGAGACAGTAGTAGGTGTTGAGGTACTGCTGCTAGAGGTAGTAACTGTTACGGATGGCGGATTATATAAACCCATAATTAACCACACTCCACAAAAATTAATTTGCAATTATTTGCAGAAATAGCAGACACCCTTCCGACATAAAGGTTCATCTGATTAATTTCGTAACTTCCTCTAGGTTTTAAAACAATTCCCTTTCCGATACCACCTTTGGATTTATCACCCAAAATCAAAGTGACATCATAAAGGGAATTGTTCTGAAAAGCTGCATATTGCCTGTTGGTATTCGCATTCAGAACCGTGTCGCCGGTATTAGCTGTCAAATCCTTATCCCCATGAGTGCAATTGCTAAATTTAGCAACTTCAGCCGAATTAGAGGAATTATTAATCATAATTAATCAGTGGGGTCATCAAGATTGTCAACGAACAAAGCAGTGTCAACTTTTACGCGCACTGTAAACTCAAATTCTGGTGCTTCAGGTGTGCCTGTTATTTGCTGGGATGCAAATTGAATTGGCGGTAAATTCGCATTAATCCTAGCCGCATTTACTTGGTCAGTAAGTGCTGATAGGGCTTGTAATAATTTAACAATCCCTTTAACACAAGAAGTATTGAGGGTTAAATTTTCAGCCGTTGCTAAGTTGAAATTCAATTTCAATTGGTTGTTACCAACAAACTCAATTGAACCCGCTGCTAGTTTTTCTGCTAAAGCTGAATAGCTAAGTGTGGTCATAAATTATCAATTTTGAATTCAATAGTTTCTAGTTTGGCTCTCACCGCATTCACAAGGTCTTCAGTGGTGTCAGTCTCTGTACCCCTGTACTCCCAAACCGCTAGCGTCACCTGCTCAATCCACGGCAAAGCTTCAAATCGCAAACGATAATCGCTAGTGAGTTTGGGAAATATCACCAACTCAATGGCATTGAGTTTAATCAAGCGGCGAGTACCGTCTATTTCGGTAGTGGGAACTTGTCCCAATCCCTCAAAAACCACGGTGTCATCAATGTGAATGCCACTGATTTGTTGGTAGAAGTAGCCGGCTCGAACCCAACTGGGCTTGGCATTCAGCCAGGAAGCTCCGACTAAAAAAACGTGCTTGTCGGTTAGATAAGGAAGTTCAACCGGGTCGAGTAAGGGCGCTCTGATTCTGCGGTTTTGCGGATTCCCCATCAGTTTTTGAAAATAGGTCAACTCCCAAGCCCCAAGAGCAGTTAAATCAAGACTTAAAGTCATACCTCAACCAGTTCCCAATCCTCAGCAAGTTCAAACACGTCGAATTCTTGCTCATCCAAGAAATCTAGAAAAGTATCTGGGGCAATTTTGCCCTGAAGAAAGTCGCGGGTCATATAAGCCCGCGACATCATCAGATTAATTTCTTCCTCGAAATCTAGATCCGATTGCCCTGGATACCAAATAGCAGGAGTAGAAAGATTAAGCATTAGCCGCTGGAGCTAAGAGGATATAATTCAGCTTCAAACCAAACGCGGCCATAACCACCGCCTAAGCTTGGCTTAATGGCAGTGAATATCGCCTTAACCCTAGTATCAAGCGCTGCAGGAGTTTCAGCAGTCACAGGAGCGGAATAATTATACTGTGAGTTGCTGTCCCGCGTACCCTTGCCATACCGAACATAAGGGCGATTAGAGCCTTTAGCCCGAACGACAGCAGGAGAGCTATCAGCCACCATCGCTCGAACTTGAGCCGGTCTAAATCCCCTCGGTTCGCTGGGGTCTGTTCCTTGTGCTGCTAGTCCTAGAGCGGCGATTCCCCCAAAAAACTGTATCCCGGAACTGGATGCTTGAATTGTAAAAGCAGAGTCAGTTGCTGCTAGAGGAGAAAGAACAGCATATTTAACTGCTATTTTGGGGCGGCGTTGAGTAGCTGCTCCTTCTTCTCGGAGAGGTGGATTATAAGCTTCTCTTGCCTTGGCATAAGCTAAATCTCGCTCAATTTGTCGTGCGCTTTTGCGTCTTCCCATACGGAGATACTTTTAAGTGTTTATTGTTGCCTACAATCCAGTTTTAGCAAGCATTACAGGTTGTTATTCCCAGCCGGATAACATAATGTTGTCCGTTAAATTTTTGGCACGATTTGCTTTATACCCGCTCGATAACACTTCTTAAACGACTTCCAGACACAGCTACCAAATTTATGGGATTTTGTTTGCCCCAAATGAGTAGCTGTGCAAATCTGAACTTTACGTCTGTAACTCTTCTACGAGCGAATTTTTTTACTTGTCTTCCGTAAACTCTGTGTGTACCTGGATTTGCGGGGTAAATGCGGTCATTGTCGATGTATTGCAGGTAATCGCGGTCAAAGGGGTGGTTTTGGATATCAAGGACTGCTCTAACGATCCGTTCGCCTTCAGTTTTATTCGTAACTAGTAACTTCAACTCGTATCCACGTTCTTTGTCCGAGTAGGTGCATTTGAAATGACCTTTATTCCATATAAATAGAGGAGTAGCAAAGACATTTTTTATGGTTCTAGCTAGTGATTCTGCATTGGTTCTGCTAATAGTTTCGGAGCTTTCATTCATCAGTCTGAATGTGATTTCAGCCTCAACTTGAGGCGTACCATCACTATGAAGATTGAAATTATAAGGCTCTAAAAAATAAAGTTTGACCTGCGGTTTAAAGGTGCGCTCTGATTGAATTTCATACCAAGGAATGCCATAAACAGGGCGCTGTAATGCTTGAGCATGACCACAGGTAATCTCAAATAACCACATCCTCATTAGAGTCATGGTTGAGGTGTCGTCATCTTTCATCAAACAAGAATGCTTGAGTCTGGGCTTAGGATTGCTAACATCATCATCTGGTTGATTTTTAAAGTAAGCTCGAACCGCTTTATTATGTTCGAGCCTGACTATATCTTGGAGATTCTCCCATTCGTCAAACCCTTCTGGTAAAGGCATTATTCATCCGCCTCCTTATCTTCATCCGCGATAGCTAAACCAGTAGCACTAACTAATTTGGAAGCATCAAACCCAGCTTTAACTTGTGTTGCTTCTGGTGGTGTAGTGCCTTGCTTGCCATCTGGCTCTTGACCCAATGCTTTGAGAAATTCGGCTTTTTGGGTTCCAATCTGAGTAACTGTATCTTGAACGCTTAAAACTTCGGAAGCAACGCTATCAATTTGACTCACCACATTTTCAGTTGTTTCTAAAGCAGTAAAGAATTTATTTTGAAAGTTAGGTGTAGGATTCATCCAACGATAAGCCTTTTCGCTAACCTCACCCCATTTGCGTAGGGCATTACCAATTACAGCAATCCACGAACCAACGACTTCTAAAGCACTCAAAATTGAATAGCCAATTGATTGAATTGAATTTAATAAATTAGCAGCAGCTTGATAAATTCGATTCCATTTTTTATACTCAGCCTTGATACTTCCCCATTCACTCTCACCGATTACAGTTTTAGCCAAGCTATCAAATTGACTACCAAGGATTTGACCAATATCTAATGGGCTTCCCTCTGCGTCTTTGATGCCAATAGCAGCCAAAACATTTGATAATGCACTGGTTAATGTTTGTCCCAGGTTGGCTGAAAGCATGTAGGCATTATGCAAAGTTTGCCACCAAATAAGAATATTTAAGGCTCTATCTAGATGCATCCATTGAGCTACTCTAGTTAATTTACCACCTATACCACCGGGAAGCTGTTCGCCAAGCTTGTTATTAATAATGTCTAATTTGCCGTTTAATCCCGCAGTTCCTACTAGGTCTAAGCCGTTGAATGCGGCATTCAATGCATCAAGCTTGTTGCTATTTTGATTCGCCTGATTCTGTACATCGTTTATGGGTTTGCCTAGGCATCCATTGGGCTGGGAGATGTCGCAAACTGCGCCTTTTATCGGCTCTTTAATATCATTTCTGAAATCGTTATCTTTACCCAGTGTTTTTGGTAGTTGCTGTAATAACAACGTAATAATTGCGAGCTGATTTCCTTGCTCTAATACCTTTCTTGCCAGATCATCGTAATCCTTGCCTGTTGGCGTAGACGTAGTAGTATCTTTTGGAATGGGATGTAGAGAACTTGTAGGAATTGGCTTGAGGGCATCCGCTACTGGTTCTTGCCGCTGTGGCTGCGGCGTTGTCGCTGGCCCATAAATTTTGTAACTATCAGGGCTAGTTACTTGCACATAAGAGCCACTGCTGAGGTTTATTATGCTGCCAGGTATTGCTTGATTCCTGGTGAAATCATTGCCATCAGTGAATTCTGAAGATGTTGTATTACCGCTGAATCCAGGTAATTTTGTTGGCTCAATTTCTGGGAGATTACCACCAAGGTTACTTGGAGTGTAGAAGGGATTAGGATTAATCCGAGGAGCAAGGTAGCCGCCAGGTATTTGGAAGTCATTTGTGGGTCTGGGCGTGGCGTTCTCTGGTGTGCCGGCACTAACGCTGTTATTGGGCAGTGGACTTGTCTGACTGCCGCCAGGAGTGCCACGGCTAACGTAGCTTTCGCTATTAGCCGGATGTGCAACTGATTCTGGTGAGCGAAAATCTGTAGGAATTGGGATTGATGTCGGGTTCCCACCATAATCAATTTGCCCATCTTGCCTATTCACGAAAATAATTTTTAGGTTTCGTGCTTGTGTCCCTAGATATATGCTTCCAAAGCTGTTGACAACATATTGATCAGTACCATCTTCATTAGTTCCAACGATAACTGACCCAGCACCGTGTTGAGGCGTATCGTCGGTTATATAAATGGCTTTGATTGGCCCTCTGATATTTTGATTTAAAGGGTTGGAATAATCTGTAATTTGCCCATTACTGTTTCTAATTTCAAACGTTAATTGAACTGAATAAAGCACGCCTACGCTTTGACCGCCAAAAAATGGATGACTCACTACTGGCTCAACAGGTCTGGCTGCTTCAGAAGTGGGATGACTTAAGCTCCAAACATAATCAGCAATCCCACCGCCAATTGCACCACCAATCATCCCGCCGACAATTGTCCCGACTGGGCCAAAGGCACTGCCAACAGTCGCACCGAGAAGGCTACCACCAAGACTTCCGGCAGCACCAAACCCGGCTTGTGCTGGGGACTGCCCGTGAAATACGCGATTACCAAAATCTAGGGCAACCATTGCCGCCGGGATTACGGGAAACTTTCCAGCCGCAATAGGTAAAGACCTCGGTGTTGATTTTGGTAGGCTAACTTCCGCTGGGATAGCTTCTTGCAGCCCGACCCCATTCCACTCAGTAATAGGATTTAACTTGGCGCTACCTCTGGCACCACTATTGGCTGGGGTAACTGGCGGTTTAGCGCTGCTAGGTTTTGGTTGGCTATCAATAGTAGATTTTGGCATCTCATACTGATATTCATAGCTTTTAGAGCGAACAAAACCTTCCTCTACAGATGGTGTCTTGTAGCTAGAAAGTGCTTGATTTCTTGCTACTTGCTTTTCTCTTAAAAGTAGTTCTTGCTGTTGTTGCGCCTGATATTGCTCGTTAACAATTTGAGCGTTACGTGCTACTTCATCCTGGTAACTTTGTTTAAGAGCGCGTTCGTACTTCTCTTTTGCTACTGGATTAGATAGCGGATCTCGTGGCAATGGGATATTGAGCGGGGTAGCGGTGGAAGGTCTATCCAAAATTGCACCGGCTAGCTCAATATCCGCGTAATCTAAGGATCTGAATTGGTCAGCCGATGCAGACATAATTAATTGGCTTTAAAGTTTGCGGGAATAGCTGTAGAAGAGAGTTCCTGTACAAATGTCCACGGTTTCCCAGAGGCATTATTGTAAGTTGGATCAACTGCAAGGCTGACTCTGATTAATTCGCGGGTTTTTGAGTCGGCAGGCACCCAAAAACGCCCCCATTGGGCCGCTCTCTCGGTGTAACCCGTCCCTTCAATTACAACCAAAGTCGGGTTTAGGTTGAAAAGTATTGCCCCTGTCCAGGAATGCAGTTTTTCTACTGTATTAATCGCGGAGGGAATATCTGTAGTAGTGAAACTCGACATGATTTTTGAAGATTTTAAACAGTATCTTTTCTTTGTATTTGTTATTGAGAGTAATGTAAATCTTCCAGTTTTATGTAAAAGCAGAACAATCACCTACTCTAAAAGTCCGACTGGCTCTATTTTACAGATGTCAGCAGTAAGTTACGAAGTAAAATATACCTGTTTAGCCCGGTTGAGTACTTAAACAAGAATATTGCATCTGAATGTATGCGTGCAAATGTCAGTATTTGCCCTAATTGTTAATTATTGTTAATTTTGCCGATCGCCTTTATCTCCAGCCCACTGGTTATAGTGTGACTAGAAATATTTCATTCGCATTTTGGCGATCGCATCCTGTCTGGCAGCATGTTAGCGATCGCCTTTTTGTTGTCACAGTGCTTTTAACTGATCAGGCTGGTAGCCTTTGCCCTTATTGCCCAGAGGTGGCGCGCCAGGTTTAAATGATGACCTCAGCCAAATATCGCCATCTTCACTAATAGAACTGATCAACAAGGTTTGTCCCTGGTGCTGTCCTTTTAAAACCAACACTGATTGACCAACTCTGAATTTAGGCATGGGAGGTAAGATGTGAGTCTCAGGAAGTTCAGAAAGCTCACTCAACTTGACCCTGTCCTGATCTAATGGATAGGGAAGAAGTACCTCAGCTTCAGATTTGCTCTTAATAATTTTGCTGACCTTTACCTTTGACTTGAGGCGATCGCACCAATAAACTTTCCCCACTTCAACCTTTGTAGGTACAGAGTTGGTTTTCTGGGGTACATCGTCCTCGATGCGTTGTTGAGTCTTTTTTGAATTCTCTACAAAAAGTTGATTTTCCCTTGGATCACCTTGGATCACTTGGATCACGTCCTCTGAAACCCTTGCTATTGGCGGATTTTTTTGATCCAAGGGAAGTGATCCAAGGGGGAGAGAAAAAACCTCCCTTGGATCACTTTTTACCTCTTCCCTTGGATCACTCTGTATCTCTTGCTGTACAGCAGTTTCAGGACTTGCTGATCCAAATGATCCAAGGTGATCCAAGGCAAAATCATTTTTTACAGAATTATTTTTTTCTGTTTTACATACCCATCCCCGAGCTCCTCTTTTTCCGTATTCACGTCCGTGTTCCCAACCAAGCCGCCGCATAATACCCGATATTCTCTTATTACTGGAAATATCCTGGTGCGATAGGTCTATGGACAACAAGTTGTAAAGACTTTGTGTCGTTACAAAGTGTTTGACTCCAATGAATTCCTCAATAACTTCCATCCACGGATCGATAACCTGGAATTCTCGGTTGCGATCGGCCCGTTGCGCTTCCTGTTCATCCGTCAGCATGTAGGGATAGCCAGATTTGAACAATGCATTAGCTGCAGCCCAGATTTTATCCCTGTAGACCTGCACCGTCTCGACTGGAATTTTGGCTTTTGATACTGGGATAATCCAAAATCTCCTGTCACCACTGGGGTCATTGAGAATCTCGGTTTGGTTGGTAGTCCCCACAAAAACAAACCCGCGCTTGTAATCAATTGGCACTCGGTCGTAGGGAGTTCTGAAGGTTTCTTCTTTCTTGGCAAGGAATCGTTTCAGTTCCTCTACGTCCTTCCGCTTGTAAACCGTCTCGAATTCTCCCCACTCCAGACACCAGAATCGGTGCATCTTCATTTTTTCATCTTTATCATTGTCATTTCCCAAGTCATCAGAGAAGCAGTCTTCACCGTAGAGCGTTCGCCAAAACGTAGATTTCCTAATCCCTTGATCACCGTAGAGAATCAGGGCACAGTCCATCCAACAGCCGGGGTGACGGGCACGGGCGACGGAAGCAACTAAGAAATTCTTGAAGTAGGTAGTGTGTAGCGGGTCAGTAGTTCCGAAAAACTCGTAAGCCAAATTATCTAAATAATCGCCAGTGATATCAGGGAATTTTTGCTCAACATCATCCAGGTACTCAACCACTGGGGAATAGCTGTTAGCTTTCGCTATGCGTTCGATGATGGTAAAGGCATCATCTTTAGCAATATCCACGTCAAACTCTAAAGCCAGAATGAGCTTGATGTGGTTCATGTCCAGGGGCGCGCCGTGGTACTCGATCGCCTTTTTTAAGGTGTTGTAACGTAGGCTGTCTCCCCAAACTTTATTCACCAGGTTGAATCTGCTAGCCATTCTAGATTTAAAAACCTCTTCTAGTTCTTCCAGTTTTTTTGATGATTCTTCCTTCCACTCTTCAAAGGTTAGGGCATTAGTTACTAACTCTTTAAAGGCATCCTCACCATGTAGGGCAATGTAATCATCCATGCCCTTGGCATCCCCATCAGGAAGCTGCATTACCATTACCTTGCTTCCTTTGGCTGCTAGTTCTCTCGCTAGTCCAAGTAAGCCATCCTGTACAGGACGTTTATGTAAAATATCGTTGTCAAAACAGACGTAAAATGTTCTACCTAGTTTGGCAAATAATTCTAGGTTGCGGTGTAAACGCCCTTTCTTTCTGCAAGTACTCACCCCAGGAAGGCTGATTGTAGGAAGTCCGATAGATAAACCGGCACCTGCTTTTTTAGCCCCTTCAGTGATGATTATAGGCTGAAGAATATCTTGATAGATGTTAAGCCAGTAATCTTCTATTCCTGTATTCAAAAATAGAGGTGCTGTATCATAATCTTTCGCACCTTCATACTTTAATGGCTTACCATCCTCCCCTATTCTTGGTGTGTCTGGTTTTACCTGAACGCCCTCTAGGGTAGACTCTCCGGTTAGTGGGCTGACTCCAGTGACACACCAAGCTGGTACTAATTCATTAGAGTGTTTCCACCTACGCCTATTGTTACGATTGAGGATTTTATCAACTTCTCTTGAGTCGTGAACTGACTTTAAAACTAGCTTGATAATGACATCACTGACTGCGCTTTTCTTCCATTCTTCCCAATGATGGATATCAATATATTCGGGAATGTGGTTATCGGCTTGGGTTGGGGAAATTAATGTTTGTATCATTACTATTTCCCCTGTCTTGATAGTAAAATAGAGCCAAGTACTGCTACTTCTATCTCCACATTACTCTGAGGTAGAGTTGGTGTTACTGAAAAATTATTCATTATTTTTCGTTCGATAAAGGTGAATGGGTAGCCCTTGCTACCTGTTTTTTTTGGGTATGACATCAAGTTATTAACCATCTCTTTTTTGTGACTTCAATGTTTGCGCTCGTGACTTGATCTGAGTAATTGTTTCGGGGTACATCTGAAAAACTCTTGGCATGTTTTTAATGATGTCAGCCGCTAGGTATGTGGATTGAATGCGGTCTAATTCAGGGTCGATGTCTTCAAGAAATGATATTAATTCACTCACTTCTAAGGACAGCCGCATTGTCACTGCTTCTAACTCCGGAGATGAGGTTATGTTTTGTCTTTTGAGTTTTCTATTGTTGGTCATTGGGTGTTGGGGAATAAACAAAATAATGGCGGCGGGCAACCTTGGATTGGTCAGCCGCCGCCAAACTTCACTGAATTGAATGAAGGTTAACGTCCTCTGTCGCGTTCCAAGTCGTAAATTACTTTTTCTAGATACCAGTTGTCAGACTTGCCAGGGTTGTTCTGTCGCTGTTGCCTGAGTAAGCGCTTGCCAGTTGCTACATCACCCCGTAGCAGTGTCATTAATTGACTTTGCAGTTCCCGGTTTTTGGGGTCAGTGCGATAGGAATGAGATACTTTGCTTTTTGGCTTGTGTTCTGGAGGTCGATTGTCTCCTGGGTTTGTCAAGTTGAATTGCAAAAACCTAGTAACATTCGCTGGCAATATCCGCAAAATCAGATGAATAGCAATAGCGACAACGGCAATGACAATGCATGGGAGAAATGTGAGGAAGACTATTGTTAAGGTATCCATAGGATGAGATGGTGATGCTACTCATCCAACATGCGGTTTTCCCTTTGATCTAGGCATCAGGGAATTTCCGCATTTTTAATTAAAGTCTTCTGTCGGGTGAATTTAGCTCTAACCATTGCTTTGCTTTCTTGGTGGTGGTCAGTGGGAAAACTTAGGGAAGGCGGATCGAGTTGGCGCTTGATCCGCCATGTTGTGTATCGAAAGAGAAAACGAAATGAGCAGTTTTGATTTAAATGAGGAAGATGTTGTAATGACGGAGGTTTCTACTGGCTTTGGCTTTGGAACTCACAAAATATTGAAATTTAGCGAACTGAGAACATATTTCTTGAACTGGGTAAAAGAGATGGAGAGAAAAGGCGCTATTGAAGCTCACTGGTTTAAGGAAGGTGGTCTCAAGTGCCAAGTTTTACCTGTCGATGGAGGTGGATGGCATAAGGGTCAATTGCGATTTCGGATGGAGTTCATCCCAGATGACCCAGAGTCTTTTTTTAAAAATGCCTCTGCTAAAGAAGAGACACCGCATTCTCCCCTAGCTGACTTGCGTTCTAATTTAGACATCTAACCCACATCCTGCACATGTGATAGCCTCATAAGCAATCGCATAAAAAAGCCGTCCTACCTGTAAAGGTGAGGACGGCTTACACGCTAGCTTCAAGTTTTTTGCTTAATTCCTGTTTTAGCTCTTCAATCTCACTGATTTTTGACTCTAGACGTTCTATTTCGTTTTCGATCTGTTGCTTCTCTTCTTTTTTTCTAGCCACCTGAATACGGCAATCATCAATCAGGTGGTCAAGCATTCCCCCAGTAACTGCTGTTCCGCAACTGAAGACACTTGATCTCTCGCTAATTGCTCTACCAGCTCGCTCTTGCTGACTCCGAGCGCTTTGGCCTTCGCTTCCAATTTCTCCACACCCTCTGGGGAGAGAGTTAACGTTAGGTCTTTCTTCCTCTGCCCATGCAGTGGCTTTCTCATTCTTTCTACCCGTGTACTTCATTTTTATTGTACCCCTGCACTATCTTTACATTTAACCCTGGCAGTATTAGACTATCCTTTAGTTGTACCAGGGTACAATTATTTTGACAACCTTCTACTTAACCCCAAACCATGCAGAGATAGCAGCCTGCAAGCCCAAAGACCTGCTAGGGGAAAAATTCATCACCGCCAAACACCCGTAAGTCGTCGCGCCGCCGGGTCAACGGCAACCGCACAAAACCATCATTAACAGGAGAAAAAACTTGACCAACCTAGCCCAAGACCTGCAAGCCCTGGAAGCGCACATCCTCCAAATCATCAAGTCCCCCGAATGGATCGCCATAATTGCGGCGGGAATTTATAGTCCCGAAATAACTCTAGGGGATGCACTCCAAGCTGCAAGAGAAGCCGTAGCAGCCCATGATCTGTATCTAGAAATTAGCTTCCATTGCAGTAAACAATACTCAGAATTCAATGCCCAGTAAATTTGTCCGCTTGATTCTCGACTCGGAAAACGAACTAGTCATCAATCTCGAAACTGTTTGCAGTGTTCACAAAATAGGTTCTCACGTTGTCGTTCAATTCATTGAAGACAGCGGTAATCTCCCATTTACCGGAGATGTAGCCGATTCATTGTGGAACTACTTCGCCAGCCATTCAATTACCATCCACCGCGCTGCACACAGTGACAAAAACGCTGAAGCTCTTGAACAGCAAGACTTCAGCGCAAATCGCAACTCGTAATTAGACCATCAATACAACCACTAACAAGCCATTATGACCGATCAACAGACCACCAATGGCATCACTGCCAACGCCCGATCAAACTTCACCAGTAGCCGGAAAGGACGTAAAAAGGAGTGGAAAGACTTGACTATTGATCCACTATCGGAAGGATATGACAGCTATCAAGCTGACTATGTAGTCGGCAAAGCCCCAATTACTTGGGCATTACTTGAAGCCGGTCAATTATTTTCCCGTTCCAAGACTGGGAAGAATTTACACGTCAAGCTCAACGATGGTCGAGCCATCTGCTTAGATACCCGTCAGCCGATTGAAATCAAGCCGTCAATCCGAAACTCTTTGCAAATTTGGGTTGTGACTAATTTCAACAGTACTTCTGCAAATAAAGACGATTTATAAGTGGCGACCCATCAGCAAGATGTACTATCGCCACGGCGTAACAGAAACAATCAAATCACGCTAAAAAGATTATGACAGAAGACATCGATAAATCCTACGTCCAGCGACAAATTGACCGCGCCAGATCCACAGACAATCAAGAAATCAAAAACAATTGTCTCTACCGCGCCGGCACCCAGATGGAAGTAATTGAATGCAACGGCAACGCCAATTTGACAGATGAACAACAGCAGACCGTTTTGACTGCAGCTAAAAACTTACTAGGTGATAGTTATGAGTAATCCTTTAAACCCTGAGTTTTGGCTATCACTAGGAATTACGCCCGTCGTGATTGACCCTGACGACTCCGAGAGTGTTGAGCAAGGACTGGAACAAATTACTCAGATAATACGAAATGTCGCTGACGAGTTGGAGGGTGAAGATGAGTGAGGAATTGTGCAAAGCATACACTCAAGCCCTGATCGCTGATGGTGTGCCCCAGGAGATTGCCGAGAAAGCCGCTCAAGTGATTGCTAATGATCGTCCAGGGGAACCCAATTTGGGGCGATCGCCTGAAGATCAGCAAGCTGTACTGGATGCTTGGGAAGCTTCTCAGTCAAAGGAGGTAGCAGATGAATAATCAGCTAATCATCCTCATCCTGACCATTGCATCCTTAAGTTTGGCGATCGCCGCACTCTGGAAACAGCAAGAGCGCCCTTTTTACCTAAGAATTGAGGTGCAGTATGGCAAATGAACGAAAAATTTTAACCACAAGAGAGTTGGCTGCCGAAATAAGCAAACTCAGTGAAAAGGCAAAGGACTTACAGGCTGAAATTGAATCTATATACAATCAAATTCCTTCTCCTGCCGATGACGATGACGAATGGGAGTATTACGCTTTTCGACTTCAAATGTGTTCTCAGTCTTTGGCGGTTGCAGTATCTCAACTGATAGCAGCGGAGGTTTCTTGTTAATGGCAAATGATTTAATTGAGTTGAAAGTTGCTACACCTCCCAAAGCAACCACCGCGAACACCTGGGTAGAGATGCGACTACCCAGTACTAAAACCTTACTTCGCTACTGTGGTTGGGGATTGGGACGAATTGCCTTCAGCTGCACCCTGTTCTCAGTTCACGTCACCAGAGGCACGTTGAAATTCGGCGTTGTGTTCTGCGATTACCTGGAGCGTGGCATTAAGCATCTGGTTAAGGTGTATGATGCCCTACCTTATGCTGGAGTCTCCATGAGTCAGGTAATTGAAGCCAGTGCCACTGTTATCAATGAACCACTGGATGTTATCACCGACGTTATCACCGCCATTGAAGGTAAGCAGGTGATGATTATTGGCGAAATGGGTACAGGGAAAAGTACCTTAGCCCAATACCTTGCTTACACCGTGGGAGGCTCGGTCAAAGTTTACGAGTGTGAAGGTACTCCAGAAGACTGGCAAGGACTTGAGGTGATTGGGAAGGGAGAAAACTGGACAGCAATTGAGTCAGAGATGTCTGCGGACTTGGAGGACTTGAGCAACCAACTCAAAATTCGCAACGAAAAAGGGGATGCAGCATTAGTCGGCACGGAACGAGTCATCATTGCTGAAGAGTATCCCGAACTGGCTTCTAAGGTGGCGTCATCGGATGAATGGCTGGAGCGCCACGCTAGGAGGGGTAGAAAAGCGCGGCGCTTCACAATTTTACTCTCTCAATATGACCGGGTAGCTGCTTGGGGACTGGAGGGTAAGAGCGACTTAGCCGATGCTTTCTACCGTATTAGATTGGGCAAGAAAGCGCTGGCTCACGCCAAAAGCCTGAAAAATGAAGCGCTGATCAACTGGCTCAACCTCGACAAGTCTCACTGTTTACTTGACGATCAGCCTCTCAAACTCCCACCATACCGCGAGATGAAAGCCGTAACCCTGCGCGGTAGTACAACAGTACTTCAACCATTACCGAACAACCAGATCATGGATGAAAAACGCCATGAAAAACCGCTGAAAAGCGCTCAGGAAGCCGATTCTGAGGAAAATTGTTCAGACTCGGATCGGCTACTTTGGCGGCTAATTCAGCGACTGGGTGCAAATAAAAGCGACAGTTCAGTTGTAACAGAGGTGTTGGGTTTTACTGGCCGGCGCTACGCCGAAGGCGTGGCACTCCTAGAGAAGTTGCGGAAGCAGTTTGAGTGATTTTTAAAAGCGATCGCATTACGCGGGTGCGATCGCCCCTCATTCCATCTACCCGGTAATAAAAATATCACATTAGGTTTTACCAATGCATGGAAATCGAAACTGATTATCAAGCCTTAATTTTTCAAGGACTCGGACAAAAACAGCTACTGGCAATTATTGAATTAGTTGCAAGACAGATAACTGAGCCTGATTATTATGCTCATTATGTAGCGGAAGAAATGCAACATTTGCCTGTTCGTCTGCCTCAGATTGCCTACTGTTACTGCGATACGTTGAATGAAGAGATAGATAAAATACTTTTTCTTCAACGATTGATTAATGTCTTAGCCAATGAAGCCGTAACAGGTAAATTACGTCCCAAAGATTTTAATGATGAATATGACCCCTAATAATAGCAAACCTACAAATTGTCCAAAATGTTCATCTGATAATTTGCAAGAAAACAAACCTTACGGTTATTGGGAGTGCCTAGATTGTGGGCAATATTGGGCACTGGATGCTGATGATCCAGACTATGAGGAAATGCTTTCAAATGAAGAAGTCCAAGCAAGGCTTTTCGAGAGATTCGTGGAACGGGATCGAGCGACTCAATGCGCTAATTGTGACGGCGGTGGGTTGATTGTGTTTTACGGTGAAACTAGATCCTGTCCTAAGTGCAATGGGACAGGATCTATTTGATATGGATGATGATAAATGGATCGCCGTTGATAAGCGGTCTAATAAATTAATTATTCGCTTCCGGGTCAGTGGCTACCGGAAGCAATTTTTTGTAGCTACTCGGTTGAAGGATACTAAGCGCAATCGGGAAATTGTCAGGAGCAGGCGTGACGCGATCGCCACAGATATCTCACTAGGGCGGTTTGATGCCACCCTGGAGAGTTATCAGTTTCGTGCGAGTGCGATCGCCCCCGCGGCGCTCGCCCCCGCGGCGCTTGTACGTGAAAAGCCTCAAGCCAAGTATCAATATAACTTACAGCAACTCTGGGAACGCTACACCGACTTTCAGAGTTGCCAATTAGAAAAAACGACTATTCTTACCGAATATCGTGCGATCGCCAACCTCATAAATCAATTACCGACGCGATCGCTAGAAGATGCCTCCAAAATCAGGGAATGGGTACTAGGAAATCGCAGCCATTATGTTTCTTGGAATTTATTGAACTGTCTTAATCGCTGCTGTACATGGGCTAGTGAGTCTGACCTAATCCCTGAGAATCCATTTCAGAAACTCAAAATTCAAAAGCCTAAGAAAAGTAGTGACGATGATGATCACCGAGCTTTTACTCTTGAGCAGAGGGATTTGATCATTGAAGCGTTTGAACAAGATTCTCTACACTCTCACTACTCATCCTTGGTGAAATTTCTATTTTGGAGTGGTTGCAGACCTGGGGAAGCGTTCGCCCTGACCTGGGGAGATATTAGCGACGACTGTTGTCGCATAACTATCAGCAAGTCATGCAACGGGCACAGAGTCAAAAAAGGAACAAAGAATGGGAAGAAGCGAGTTTTCCCCTGTCAAGTTGGGTCAAGGTTGCAGCAGATGTTGTTAAGCGATCGCCCAAGATCGTACAACTCTAGTGATTTAATTTTTTTGAGTAAAGCTGGACGGCCTATCAACAGCGGGATAATGTTTGCTTTCTGGAGTGAATGGCGTTCTGAAAATGTGTACAAGCGAAAAGTCTACAAGTACGCTGGCGTAGTGAAAAAGTTGTCAGAAGAAGGCAAAGTAATTTACTTGAAGCCTTACGCAACACGGCACACCTTCGCAACATGGGCAATTAGCAGTGGTATCACACCTGATAAGGTGGCGCTGTGGATTGGTGATACCGTCGAGACGGTTTTGAAGTATTACTGTCACCCAGAGATAGTTAATGCCGAGTGCCCGGATTTCTAACCTTGCTACTCATTTGCTACTCAAAGCGATAGCCTTGAAAGACAAACGCTTACTTACTTCAATTGGCTATGCTGCCTAAACCAACCAAATTTTGGACACCTGCAAACTGGGCTAGCTGGAAGCCCTTCGGTATTGGCGAACAGTACCCGAATAATTATTGGGAGGTATTTCGCGCTATTTGGCGATCGCGTCAGCAGCTACCCTATGCGTGGAATATCCTGAATAAAGGTGTCTGTGATGGTTGTGCGCTGGGAACTACTGGAATGAAAGATTGGACACTTGACGGTATCCATCTGTGCAATGTCAGGTTGCGGTTGTTGCAGATGAATACGATGTCAGCCCTTGATTCTAACTTGCTGGCTGATGTTTCTCAGTTGCAAGGTCAAAAAAGTTCCCAGTTGCGTGACTTGGGACGGCTTCCTTATCCAATGATGCGCCAACGTGGGGACAAGGGTTTTCGTCGTGTTAGCTGGGATGAAGCTTTAGAAGTAGTGAGCGATCGCATTCGCGCTACTACACCAGACCGTCTCAGCTTTTATATTACCAGTCGCGGCACTGTCAACGAAACTTACTACACCACTCAAAAAGCTGTCCGGGCGATGGGTAGTAATAATATTGATAATGCTGCCCGTATCTGTCATTCTCCCAGTACCGCAGGTTTAAAAGCCTCTCTCGGTGCGGGGGCTACCACCTGTTCCTATAAAGACTGGATTGGCACAGATTTGTTAGTCTTTATTGGTTCTAATGTTGCCAATAATCAACCCGTCACCGTTAAGTACCTCCACTACGCCAAAAAAGCTGGCACAAAAATTGTCGTCATTAACACTTACCGCGAGCCAGGGATGGAACGCTATTGGGTGCCCTCAATTGTGGAAAGTGCTATTTTTGGGACAAAGTTCGCCGAAGACTTCTTCCTGGTCAGCCTGGGTGGGGATATGGCATTTTTCAATGGCACTATCAAACAAATGATTGCTCACAATTGGGTAGATCAGTCGTTTATTGATCGCCACACCGCAGGCTTTGAGGAACTCAAGGCATCATTAGCAAGCCAATCTTGGGAAGAATTAGAGAAGCTTTCTGGTGCTTCTCGTGATGATATGTATGCTTTTGCCAAAATGGTCGGCGAAGCCAAACGAGCGGTATTTGTCTGGAGTATGGGCATTACTCAGCATGAATGCGGCGAAGACAATGTCCGCAGTATCATCAACTTAGCTCTTACCAAAGGTTTTGTTGGTCGGGAAGGCTGCGGTTTGATGCCAATTCGTGGTCACTCTGGGGTACAGGGAGGCGCAGAGATGGGCTGTTACGCTACAGTTTTTCCTGGTGGTAAACCCATCACTTTAGAGAGTGCAGCCCAGTTAAGCCAAGTGTGGGGCTTTGATGTGCCGAAAAGTCAAGGTTTAATTGCTCCAGAAATGATTGCAGCGGCGCATCGAGGACAATTAGATGTGTTGTTCTCCGTGGGGGGAAATTTCCTAGAAGTTTTACCAGAACCGGATTATGTGGAAGGTGCTTTAAAACAAGTACCGTTGCGAGTACATATGGATATTGTTCTCTCTAGCCAGATGTTGGTGGAACCTGCTGATACGGTGGTGGTGTTACCTGCGACGACTCGTTACGAAGTACCAGGGGGAGTAACTGAGACAAACACCGAACGCCGGGTAATTTTTAGCCCAGAAATTCCCGGGCCGCGCATTGGTGAGGCGCGTCCAGAATGGGAAGTTTTTTTGGAGTTGGCGAGACGAGTCAAACCAGATTTGGCAGAAAAGCTTAATTTCGTTGATACATCCGCAATTCGTCAAGAAATTGCCCAAGTCGTCCCACAATATGCCGGGATTCAACACCTACAGCAGGCGGGAGATCAGTTTCAGTATGGTGGTTCCCATTTGTGTTTCGGTTGGAACTTCCCTACAGCGGATGGTAAGGCACATTTTGGCGTATTATTACCAACTCGGAGGGAATTACCAGATGGTTATTTTTTATTAGCCACCCGCCGGGGTAAGCAGTTTAATAGTATGGTGCAGGAACGCAAGGATGCAATTACTGGGGCTATCAGAGAGGCGGTGTTCATCAATGCTGCGGATGCGGCACAATTAGGATTAAAAGATGGCGATCGCATAATTCTTAAAAATGATTTAGGCGAGTTACCAGGACAAGTCTACATCGCGCCAATTCAGTCAAGAAATTTACAAGTACATTGGCCAGAAGGGAATGTATTACTTGATAAAAGTAAGCGCTCTTTGGAAGGTGTGCCAGATTACAACGCAGTAGTTCAGTTAGTAAAAGTTTGAATCAAGTTTCATCCAGCTACACTAAACTTATATCACTCAAACACTAGCTGCTATGTCTATCGCTCAAAATTTACCTACCCCAGAAGAGGTTGCAGAGTGGGAAGCAGAACACGCCGAACAAGAAGCACAACGTGCTGAACGCCTAGCAGCAAAACTGCGAGAATTAGGGATAGATCCAGATAATCTATAAAATCCCAATCTGAATTTTTGATAGAGAGCGATCGCAGTTGTATTTAAATTAACCAAAAGCCATATTTTATCGTCACAAATGGGATTATTTAAACTAAATTTTCTCCGGAAAATGCAAAATACAGCAGAATAGAACTCTATATTGAGTCTGTTGGCAAAAACTTATGGAAATGCCCCAACGCGTATCAATTCGCTATAAAGAAAAATCTTACAACACTAGTGAGATACGCCTGAAAACTTTGCGACTTGGGTTGCAGTTATGGGACGAACAAACTAAACCCAAGAAAACAGAATTGTATGAATTTATATCATCTTGTCTGAAACAGGTTGACCGCCAAGACCGTTTTATGTTCTCGCTACTATTCATAGAACTATCAGACATGATCCGCGATTCTGCCTTTGATAGGTCAATGAAAGAGGACTTGATTAAAACAGCCTTTCGGGAGTTTTCATTTGCCATAGCCGACTTTGAAGCACCGGCAAAAAATAATTAATAGGGATTGGGGATTGGGAATTGGGAACTGGGAGATGAGGGAATAACTTCTGACCTTGACTCTTGACTCTTGACAACCCCACCTCCTTTTGTTATTTTTCCACAAACTCTTTCAACAATGCCTGTGCTTGAGGGGGAATCTCGGTAACTAAGCGAATGGGAAATGCTTTAGTGGAAGCCAATTGAGCATAATCTGGTGTCAGTAAGACAGCGTATTTTTGAGCGTCTGGAGTTTGTTGTGCTGCAAATGCCAAAGTGATAGCCTTAACGTAGTTGCGAACATCAACTGCTTTGTCACCCACGACTTCACCACCAGAAAAGGGTGTATTTGGTTGTCCCGCCTGATCCATAGTGGTGCTGGGGTCTTTGACGCTGAGATGAGTACCGCCAAGGATACCAACTAGCCATTTAGGAGAGGGAATTTTCGCAAATGCAGCAATTTGTTCGGGTAAGGCGGGGGTGGTTTTATCTGCAGAACTTGCCAACATAAGAGTAGGTACTTGCACTTTTGTCAAGCCAGTTGCGCCAAAAATCAAAGAAGTTGTGGGACTAAGAGCGATCGCTTGCTTAACTCTGGTATCCCGCAGCTGATAGCTGTTTTCTGGTAGTTCTTGAGCGCTGCATTGGATAGTTTCCCCCAAACTCAACGTAGTCAAGTTACCTTTGCAAACCTGTTTGAGGCGTTCTAGTTGCAATTCGGCACCGGCTACCGCTAAGGCTGTACCGCCACCATAAGAATAACCCAACATCATCACGTTATTGGTGGCGAGTTTACCTTGCAAAGGGTTATTAGCTGTTTTATTGATTTTTTCTAGTTCATCAAGGACAAAACTCACATCTTTGGGACGATCTAAAACCTCTTGGGGTTTTAAAAGCCTAGTTTTATTTTTGAATGCTAAATCAGTATTTGTCCCATTGCTACCAGGATGTTCTAAAGCCGCCACTACATAACCGTAGGATGCAAGATGTTCTGCTAGGTAGCGCAAGTCTGTACGGACTGAACTAAAGCCGTGGCTATAAACAATTATGGGTTTGTCTGGACTGATAGCATTTGACCAATAAACATCAACTGGAATTTTGCGAGTCCGCTTTTGGTCATTCAACTCCAAGTTGAGTACTTTTACTTCAGCGTTTCCGGGTTGGCTGGGATCGAAGGGGACGGTGATTTGAGGTTTTTGAGCGTCGAAAAAAGGAGCGATCGTCAGCATAAACCTTTGAGTCACCCAAAAACCCGAATTCAAAGTTTTGGCCACTGTAAATGCTTGCGGCAAATTAATTTCTAAGCGTTGACTCGGATATGAGGCGATAAAATTTAGAATAGAAAGACCCCCTGGTTTACTAGAACCCAAGACAAAACTTGCCCTCAATGCTTGAGTTCCAGCATCATCCTTGCGGACTAAAGCCGTAGAAAGGTCGCTCAGAATAGTTGTCCCAATCTGTGTATTGAGTAATCGACTCACCGTCACAACATTGAGAGGTATCCTCGTCCTCAGCATCCCTAAAAAGAAACTGCGTTGTGATTCAGATAATTTATTAGTGTAAAGGTCTAAACTCTCCGGAAATTTTCCAGTTTCAGCAGCAGTTTGCAAATCACTAACGGGGATATAATCTGCAAACGGACCGAAACGTACTACAACCGTATCAGCCGCTTGTGCAGAGGTATGTTTGCCACAAAACTGTGTGAGTGCAAGCGCACAAAACATACCTGTAATTAACTTTAGACTTCTCCAGCTGCGTCCCATGAACATCTTTCCGTAGAATGCTTAGGGGAATATAGCCGATATCCGTGTATTTTACTACCCTGTTTCATAAAAATTTCAGCATGTTAGTGATTGGGGCAGGGGGCAGGGAGCAGGGAGCAGGGGGAATAACTCTTGACTCTTGACTTTTGACCCTTGACAAATGCCAAATGACAAATTCACAAATTCCCCCGAGAAGCCTGTTCACGCTCGATCGCTTCAAATAGAGCCTTGAAATTGCCATTACCAAACCCCTGCGCGCCTTTGCGTTGAATGATTTCTATAAAAAACGTCGGTCGAGTTACTAACGGTTTAGTAAATATTTGTAAAAGATATCCCTCATCATCTCGATCAAGCAAAATTCTGAGTTCTTGTAAAGTATCAATATCTTCATCAATTACACCAATAGATTGTGGCAAATTATCATAATAAGCGTCTGGTGTTTCTAGAAATTCAATGCCGTTGTGACGCAATTGTTTTACTGTCTGAATAATGTCATTAGTTCTCAGGGCAATATGTTGTACACCGGGTCCATAATGAAAGTCTAAATACTCTTGAATTTGTGATTTACGATAACCTTGTGCGGGTTCGTTAATGGGAAACTTAATTTGCCCAGTATTATTTTGCAAAACTTTTGACATTAGCGATGAATATTGAGTTGAAATATCATCACTAGTGAACTCTTGCTGCTGCTTAAAGTCCAACACTTTACGATAGAAATCAACCCATAGATCCATTTTTCCTAACTCGACACTCAAAACAATGTGGTCAATTGCCGTGAGATTAGTTGGTGCAGACTGAGGTAGATTTTGCATGTAACGATATTGTGGTGCAAACTCAGTATAGTGATTGCGTTGTATGAATGAATGATTTAAGTCTCCGCTGTAGCTAGCAATAGTTGCTTTCACAATACTGCCGTTTTCTCCTTCTAAAAGCGTTGGTGCTAATATTGGTCTAGCACCGCGTGCAACGGCGATGTTGAAGCAAGCACGAGCATCATCAACAAGTAAAGCGATGTCGTGAACTCCGTCGCCATGCAATTTAACATATTCTGCAATTGGCCCATCTGGCGTTAGTGGAGAGGTCAAAACAAAGCGAATATTAGACTGTTCTAAGACAAACGAGCTGCGATCGCGCACACCGGTTTCGAGTCCAGCATAGGCGATCAGTCTAAAGCCAAAGAATCTGCAATAAAAATGAGCAGCTTGTTGAGCATTGCCGACATAAAATTCTACATAGTCAATTTTTTTGAGTTTGATTAAACTGTCATCTTGTAACTGGACTGATTCATTTTCTGTGATTTGCATGGTTGTTTTTTCAATTTGACTAGATATCAATGTCTTAAGTTTCAGCACATCAGTTCCAGATGTTGGGAAGTATAAACTACAAATGATTTGACTGAAATATAAAATAAACTAAATTGCACATTTTGACGTTAAAATTGATATTATCTCTACCCTTTGGGAAACCGACGGCAGAGGGTCTATGTCTTTTGAAATACAAATGACCATATATAGGACTAGTATTTGATTTTTGAAATACATGCAGGCATTGCCCAACCTAATGAAGATTTTTCACAAATTATTTATGATTTCTATAGATATCCTCTGCGGTCAAAGACACTGTTAGTAGCTGGCTTCCCAGAAAAGGTAAACTTGTAAATATGCACATTTAATCTGTCACAGCTGATTTTAATTTTCGACTTATTAAGAGTCGCAGTTTTGATACGGCTTTATTAATTTATGTAACATTTTTTCCCGGATTTGGGAATAATCCTAGAGATAGTTTGCGATCGCGCTGTGTCAGTCCAGTAGGGTGCGTTAGACGGAACGTCGTAACGCACCGAAAATCTCAGCTGGTGCGTTGCAATAAGGCATAACACTACGAACAGAGGATTTGGGGCGATTAGATCATTTGTGTGTACACCGTAGCCATGTGACAGTAAGTCTGGAAAAATTCAACTATTTGGGTTATTAAAAATAGGCTTTTTCCAAAAACTGCATATCCCCCGAATGAGCCAGAAATATAGATCAATAAGCAGGAAAGCATCGCCACTATCGTGCTTTGGTGAGTCAAAGTGGGTTGGGTGTTATCATGGCTGCTTGCAGGAATATTTTGGGGAGCGATCGCCGCTAGAAGTGCCAGATTTTTACATACCCCCAAAAATCCTAGAAATATAAATAACTAGAAAATCTGAAACCATAACTAAAAATTCTATGAAACGCCGTCATTTTCTGCAATTCACTGGTTCTACTCTGGCAACACTGGGTTTAACTCAGTTGGACATTATACAACATGGGGATACGTATGCTAAAGTCCTGGCACAAAATACTGGACGTAAATTAGCCCTCTTAGTAGGTATTAACAAGTACGCAAATGGGATGAATCCGCTCTATGGTTGCGTTAATGATGTTTTATTACAAAAAAATTTATTAATCTACCGCTTTGGTTTTAATCCCAACGATATAAAAATCCTGATTGATGAACAAGCTACCCGTCAAGGTATCCTGACTGCATTTGAGCAACATCTGATTAATCAAGCCAAACCTGGGGATACAGTAGTATTTCATTTTTCCGGACATGGTTCCCAGGTTGTCGATCCCGATAAAGATAATCGTGATGGTTTGAATAGTACGCTGGTGCCAATCGATTCTGGTTACAATGCCTCTGGTGGTGTGGTGCAAGACATCATGGGACACACGCTGTTTTTACTTATGTATGCGTTGAAAACAGATAATGTCACCGTTGTTTTGGATAGCTGCCATTCGGGGGGTGCAAAACGAGGAAATTTTGTAGTTCGTTCCCGTGATGGTGGGAATAAATTTCAAGCCCTTCCCCAAGAATTTGCTTATCAAAAACAGTGGTTAAAAAGGTTAAATTTATCTCCCCAAGAATTTATTAAACTACGTCGTCAAGGTGTTGCCAAAGGTGTAGTCATTGCTTCAGCAAAACGCGATCAATATGCAGCAGATGCACCTTTTAATGATTTTCATGCAGGTGCATTTACCTATATATTTACCCAATATCTTTGGCAACAAACAGCAAATCAATCAATCAATCGAGCATTTGTTGATGTTAATCGCAGTACAAAAATTTTGTCAAGCAATAGTGGCATTTTCCAAGAACCAGAAATAGAACTAAATAAGAAACAAAATTCTAATCCAGTAATTTACTTTACTCCTTTTAATACATCTTATGCTGAAGCAGTGGTGACACAAGTAAAGGGTGACAAAGTGGAATTGTGGCTGGGTGGAATCGATGCGCGATCGCTCGAAGCTTTTAACCAAGAAGCTGCTTTTAGTACGGTTAATACCAGCAGTCAAGAAACAGGAATTGTTAAGTTAGAATCGCGTCAGGGATTGATTGGGAAAGGTAAATTTATTGCTGGTGCAAGGGGAAATTCACCAATTAAGCTGGGGACACTTTTGCAAGAAAGAATTCGTGGTATCCCCAAAAATTTAACATTAAAAATTGGTTTGGACAATAGTTTTGATGGTGTTACTACTACCCAAGCGCAACAAGCTTTACAAGCTATCAATCGGGTTACTCCCTTAGCTTTGAGACAGCAAGAAGTGCAATATATTTTTGGTCTTATGACCGAAACTAGATATCGGCAATTACAGAAATTCGGGGTTATAAATTTACCTACTGTGAGTAGTTTGGGTTTATTTTTACCCTCCCTCGACCAAATTGTGACGGATTCGTTTGGCGCAACCAATGAAACTGTGACTGATGCAGTCAAGCGTTTACAACCAAAATTTAAATCCCTCCTGGCAGCACGCATTGTTAAACAAATGCTAGGTAATAATAGTACATCACTATTAAAAGTTATAGCTTCGATGCAGCTTGCTGGAAGTCAAAAAATTATTAGCAAAGCTTTACCAACTCGCGGAATTACCAAACAAGCAAATGGGGATACAACTAAACCAAATAAACCAATTATTCAAGATGGCGAAATTCCTAAGTTACCAGTTGGTACACAAGTGAAATTTACAATTGAAAATCAAGAATTAGTACCTATTTATATCAGCGTTTTAGTCATTGATGCTGCAGGTGAAATGGCGATAATATTTCCCAATAACTGGACGGCTTCGGAAGATGCAGCATTACTACCAGCCAAAGATAAACGCATAATTCCTGGTAATGATGATGGCTTTAAACTAACTATCGGTAAACCTTTGGGAATTACAGAAGCATTAATTATTAGCAGTACATCTCCACTGCGAAATTCCCTCAAAGCACTCAAAGAAATCGCGACTAGAGGGAAAATTACACGCGGACCAATTGCAGCAAATAATGATGAATTTTTGGAGATCACCGATAAATTACTTGCAGACTTAGATGCTGGGACACGGGGAGGTATCACCGTGGAAGATGTACAATTATCTGCGGGAGTGCGGGGTGTAGATGCAAAGAAACTTGCAACAATAGCGATCGCATTTGAAGTGGTTGGTTGAAGTTGAAAAAATGGTAGTTAAGTTACCTGTGCTACTCTATACCTACCTCGTCACTGACTGAGAGATAAACCAAGCCAATGATTGCAAGTAAATAGTGAAATGACCAAGTTAAAATACTACACCCTAGTAATTCTTAACAACGCAGGAAAACGCCAACTTAGAGAAATCGAAATTGCCAAGATTTTTTTTACAGATACTTTTGCTGATTTCAGCGTGATAGAGGAGGTATCGGATACATTAATTCAAAAGCAATTACTAGAAACATATCAAAATAATTTAGGTAACTCTAGCTTATTCGCACAACGCTGTTTACTTTGTTTTATTTCTTGGCAAATCGAGCAAGTATGTTTATCTTTAGCACAAAAATTTGGCAATTTGCATGGTTTTAGTCGTCACGATTTATTACCTTATGTTCTTGATGATGATGGTAGTTTACAAACATCAACTACTTATAAATGTTTTAGTAGAGAAATCTTAGAAACTTTTGATCCGGATAAAAGTAACTTAAATACTTGGACAAATCGAAAAGTCAAACAGCACCGAGAAATAAACAAATTTTTATTGGAGTGCGGTTTATATTTTGTGACTGATTGGGCAATACTGAATGATACCAGACCACAACAATTAAAAAATATTTTAGGTGAATTTCATTCACTGACAAATTCAGAAATTGCAGAAACTCAGAAATTGCTGGAAGCATATCACAAAATATATCGTACCGAGAGATGCCGTCAACAGGCTGATAGTAAAACTAAAGGTAGATGTCATCCACCGACAATCCAACAATTAGAGGAAATGACTGAGATATTAAAAACAAAAGGAATTGATAGTATCTCGACAAAAACCATTATGCAAAAGTTACAAAGTCTTGCTGATAAGCTACGACAATATCGCATTCATGTTAGAAGTGGTTCATTATTTACAGTATCTCTGGATGCAGAATTGAATGAAAATTTTACTTTTATAGAGCAAATTTATGACCCCAATTCCGAAAATATAATTATAGAAGCAGATACCACGACAGAGTTTTTAGAAATATATCGCGCACAATTTTTAAATTGTCTTGATAATTCCTTGAATACTGTAATAGAATCAAGGGTGAAAAAACTACAAAATAAAGATACAGATAAAGCAAATAAATTTCTCACAGCGCTGCAATTATTCCACTGTCAAAGATTATCAATGGGTAATATCGCCAAACAATTAGGTTTACGTGCCCAAGATGCCGTAGCCCGCTTATTAAAGCTTAAGGAATTTCGCGCCGATGTACGACAAGAAATTTTAGTAAAATTGCAAGAGCAGGTAATCGAGCTAGCACAAAAATATTCAACTCCAAAACAACTGAAAATTTTAGAAGCACAAATTAAAGAGGTGCTTGATGAACAAATTATTAATGTAATTTCTCAAGCCGAATTAGAAGCAGCAACTATGCAAAGTAATGTTACAATTAGTGAATTTTCTAAAAGGCTTTGCAGACTATTAAATGATAGGGTGAAAATCATAAATTCCTAGGGTATGTGATGCCCAACTAAAAACTTATAGCATCACGACGCACCAACAATAATTATTATGAGGCAAAAGCTCGATTTATAACTTTTATTTTATTCCCTGTTCCCCCTTCTCTCCTCTCATAAAATAATTATGAGTAATATAACAATGTCACTTGAATTTGAACGATTACCAACTGAAGCCCTAAGTATCGAACCCAAAGACATCGATCAAGCGATCGCATTGAGTAATCAAATTCCAGATGATTCCCGTCAATGGCAAACTTATCTGAATGGTTTAGCGTTATTCACCTTGAAAAAATGGTTAGAAGAACGGGATGATAATCTCACTGTTAATTGGCAAAAATCGACTATTTCTAAACCCGAACTAGCCAATGTATTTCCTATTGTGACTAATTTACAAGTTAGTCAATTCAGAATTTGCCTAATTACTGTTGGTAGTATATTTAGTGATGGAGTCTATTTATCACGATTAGCTGTCGATTTACCTGAATTTATTCCCCATTTTTATGTACTTGTGGAAGTATTAGAAGAACAAGATTACGGGATTGTTATAGGAGTAATAGATTATCAAAAATTAAGGGAAAATATCACAGCTTCGTCCAATATAGATATTCAAGTAGATTGGACATATAAAATACCTTTAGATTGGTTTGAAAAAGACCCTAATAATTTATTACTATATTTACGTGCTTTGAAACCCGAAGCAATTCCTTTACCTATATTACCAACAAATCGTCATGAACAATTAACAGCAATTGAAAATGAATTAGTCAGATTATTACCTCAGTTGCAGGCACCAGAAATCGAACTTTGGCAAGTTTTAAATTGGGAACAGGGGAGTGTAGTTTTAACTGCTCCTGATTTACTTGATTGGGTATATAAATTACAAACTGATAATTTAGAAACAGCAGACTTAGGCTCCCGAGAAACATATTTATTAGATTTAATCAGATTAATAGCACAACCTGCCATAAATTTAGGACGGTGGTTGTGGGATGAATTAGATGAAATTGGAGAATCATTATCTTGGCAGCTATTAAATTTAACACCTGCAAGACAATTTCGCAGTCCAGTAGAAGAATTTGCAGTAATTAAATCACAATTACAAACCCAAGGTGTAGAAATTCCTATAGTTGCTAGGTGCGGACATCATAATTTTAACTTGGCTGGAAATCCGTTGAGAATATATGCTGTTGCGTGGAATTCATCGACAAAAAATGACCCGGATACATGGAGTTTGTTGTTAATTTTAGGCGCACCTGCACCAAATAGTTTACCTCATAATTTGAAGTTTCGTTTGAGCGATCGCACTGGAATTTTGACACAACAGCAGCTAAATCCACAACAGTTTAATTCTTATCTGTTTACTGCTGTAGCTGGTACTTGGGATGAGAAGTTTATTGCCAGTGTGAGTATAGCAGAGGGTGTTGAGGTGACGTTACCGCCATTTGCATTTGATATTAGACAATCAGCTTGATAGAGGCAAGTAGACAGAATAATGACTAAATTTTATCTGCAAGTGCAACAAGTTGAGAACAAATGTTTATTTCAACTCTCGTGGAATCATAACCAAAAAATTACGGCAGAACTTCCCTATCCCGAAAATATCATTTCTGACTATAAAACATGGCAGGGTATTTATCATAATTTTTACAGTCAAGAATTCCGGGGAAAAGTGATTAATACAGGTGTTGTTGCACCCCCTATGGTGGATTGGCAAGCGCAATTAGTCCAAGCGGAAGCAAAACTGTTATATGAATTTCATCAATGGTTACGCGGTAAGGAGTTATATGATATTCGCTCAATTTTAACCGCAATTAATATTAATAATCAGGATGCGATTAATCAACAATTAAATAAGCTTAAAAATACCTCTACAGAATTTATTGCAGATATATTTATTAGTTGTAATACTCCCGAATTAACACGTTTGCCTTGGGAGTCATGGGAGATTAGTACACAATTTTCGACAACTAAGCTGCGTATTGCTCGTCAACCATTGAATATCTATCAAAGTATAAAAAAAAGAAAGATAACTCCCCGTCAAGTAAGAGTTTTAGCTATTTTTGGTGATGATAGTGGGTTGAATTTTGCACAAGAGAAAAAAGCTATATTAGCACTACAAAAACTAATTAAAGTCGATTTTATTTCTTGGCAAGAAGGTAAAGATATTCAAGGATTTAAATACGAAATAGTTGAGAAGCTGACAAGTAACCAGGGATGGGATATTTTATATTTTGCTGGTCACAGTCGGGAAACAGATTTAACGGGAGGACAAATATCGATCGCACCCAATGCCACAATTTCCTTGAGTGAAATTGAGAAACCATTAACTACCGCAATTGAGAAGGGATTACAGTTTGCTTTATTCAACTCCTGTGATGGATTAAGTATTGCGAATAAATTAATAGAATTGGGTTTAAATCAAGTTGCTATTATGCGCGAACCGATACATAATCGTGTTGCCGAAGAGATTTTTATCCAGTTTTTAAACAATGTTTCCCAATATCAAGATGTCCATCAAGCATTATTAAGAGCTTGTGATTATCTCAAACTCGAAAAAAATCTTACCTATCCCAGTGCTTATTTAATTCCTTCCTTATTTCGCCATCCTTCATCACCTTTATTTCGGCTAGAACCCTTTGGATTTAAGCAATATATTAAAAGATTAACACCAACACCTTTAGAAGCAGTTACAATTTCAGCTTTAGCATTAATTAGTTTACAAATTCCCTTACAAGCTTGGTTATTAGAAAAACGGATTTTAGTCCAAGCAATGTATCGTAACATGACAAATCAAGTTGTTCCAAAAACGACTCCTCCGATACTTTTAGTGCAAATAGATAACGAATCAATAAACAAAGCTGGGATTTTAACTCCTCGACCAATAGACCGTGCATATATGGCACAAATTATTGATAAACTGGTGGAATTAAAAGCGCCTGTTGTCGGTATCGATTACTTATTAGATAGACCCGATTTAAAACGCGATCGCACTCTCTCTAAATCACTTCAAGCTGGATTCAACGATTCGTCGCAACCGACACGCTTCGTATTTGCCACAACCCGCGATTCCCAAGGTAAATGGTTAAAGGTGCATCCACAAATTGCCAGCCCTAACTGGAGTTTGGCTGGAGAAATTGAAATTTTACCTGGGTGGTATATGCAACTATTGCCGAGTCATAAATCAAACCCAAAACCCAGATCTTTTGCTTATCTTTTAGCTGTTTCTCAACAGTTACGGCAACTTTCTAATTCATTGCCACCGCAACTAACAAGCAAACAAGATTTGTGGAATTATATTAATAATACAGCATTGACATCAACGCGATACTCCGCAAGATCGCAACTACAACCATTAACAGCATTTAGTTACAACCTACATCAAATGTGGTTACATCCGATCATAGACTTTTCTATTCCTCCCCAACAGATATATCAAACCATCCCTGCGTGGAAATTATTAGAACATCAAACCATTTCCAGTTTGCCACAAAAATTACAGCAGCAAATCGTCATCGTCGCACCAGGAGGTTACGAAGAAGCGGGAACTGGACAAGACAACGAGGATAATTTCAAGTTACCTGCTGCAATGGGTTATTGGCGACATCAAGATAACCCAGATAATACTCGTGGGGTACTCACAGGTGGCGAAATTCACGCCTATATGACCCATCACTACCTCAATAATAGGATGATTATTCCAATTCCCGATTTGTGGGCGATCGCTTTAGCTATATTACTAGGTAAATTTATATCAGAATATCTCATGAATAATCCGGAACAAAGGCGACAATTGGTGATTCTATTAAGTGTGGGTTCTACAGCTTATACACTAATTAGCCTAGAACTTTACATCTCATCAGCCGCAATTCTTGTACCTTGGTTGTTGCCAACAACAACTTTTTGGTTATACATTTTGCGTTGTATTTTTAAGTTTAAGCAAGCAAAAATATTCACTGAAAAGTGATAATCAAGAAAAAAACTTAATCTATGAATAAAATTATATTTATATTACGTATTTCCACATTATCATTTACAGTTTTTATTAGTTTATTCTCCTTCCTCATTCAACCCAGTTATTCTCAAGAAAATTCACCCAAACCCAATTTTTGGAATAAAATTTTTCAACCAGCACGCGACCCAGAACCTCCTATAAAACCACGTAAAGGTGGTTCTCGTCCTGGACAAACACTTTGTCTAATTTCTCCCGATGTACCTACTAAAACCAGAATTATTTGGACTACTAAACCCTTATTTATTTGGAAAAATGGAGAAGTTCCAAAAGGTAATAGAGTTGCAAAACTGGAAGAGGTTAAAAAAATTGCCGTGGGACTTCTCAATAGTCAAGAATATTTCAAAGCTCAAATCGTCACAGGGAAACAAAGCATAAGTTATCAAGGTGAACCCTTAGAACCCGGTCAAACTTATAAATGGTTAATCTTTTTAAATCAAGAAAGTGCTTCCCCAGCGATATTTGTTCCCTTTCAAATTATGGAAACACCCCAAAGAAACCGCATCACCACTGAGTTAAAGCTTTTGGAAAGATTGCATAACCATAAAGATACAGATGCAGAAAACATCGCGTTAGTAAAAGCCAAATATTTTGCTGATAAAGGACTGTGGTCGGATGCATTACAGCAAGCATATTCTGTTCCTAAACCCTCATCAGAATTGTCTCAGATAATCAAAGATTTACCAAATCAGTTATGTGATTAAAAGATAACAGTAGAGTCTTAGCGCTGCTAAGACTTTTTTATTTGTGAAGTTTATTTATACAACACCATTTTTTTAATTAAATCATTTTCCTAAAATTGCATACCCCCATCTTGACTGAGAAATATAAATAATTAACAGTCCAGAAGGAAATCATAAATATAGTGGTTCTCTGTCTGATGCAATACGATCAAGGGCGGGAAAACCCAGCCCCTACAGGCTTTGCAATTTAAAACTGTACCTCACTGCTCTGAAACCCGCTATATGTACAAGTCGAAAATGATATTTCCTCACCAGATTTATCGAGTAACTTCATTTGTCTTATCCATCTCTATCTTGAGTCTATTTTCATCTAACTTGACTACTGCACTAGATAAACCTTCAATATCTAGAAAAAATAGTTATTTATTTACTCAGATTGAAAGACTCAATAGTCAACAATTATCTAACTCTGCCAGGATTGCTCACAACTTTAAGGATGACGAATTATTAATAGTGGGAAACCCGACTGTACCTCGATTACCAGGAGAAAAAACACCGCAATTATTACCAATCCCTGGTGCGGAGGAAGAAGCTAAAGCTATTGCCAAGATATTCAAAACTCAAGCGATTACGGGTAACGCTGCGACAGAAACGGCAATTTTGCGAAAAATCACTCAAGCAAAAATTATACACTTAGCAGCCCATGTTATTGAGTTGAATAACTCGAATGCGATCGCCCTCGCTCCCTCTGATCGAGATGACGGCTGGCTCTCATCTGCAGACATCCAGAAACTGCACCTTAAAGCTGATTTGGTGGTTTTAAGGGCTGGTAAAACAGCCTTGGGAAAAATTACTGGTGATGGGGTAATGGGGCTTTCCCGTGCTTTTATGGTGGCTGGCGCAGAAAGTGTAATTGCTTCTCTCTGGGAAGTTGATGATATGGCAATGTCATTTTTAATGACTAATTTTTATAAAAATTTAAGTAAAAATCCGGATAAGGCTGATGCATTACGCAAAGCTATCTTGGAAACGATGAAAAAGTACCCAAATCCTGAAGATTGGGCCGGTTTTATATCGATTGGTTTGTTGTAATGGAGGTTATAATCATGCGTTTTTCTCAAGTTGGGCTGAGTGCCTTTATTTGTCTGTTGGCTGTTTCTTCAACTTCTTTGGGTTCTAGTTTATTAACGATATTTACTACATCACAGGTGTTGGCACAGACAGTAGATACACGTAAAACCGAAGCTGATAGATTATTTGATCAAGGTCTGGAACGTTATAAAATGGGTCAACGGGAGGGAGCATTGAAATTATGGCAGCAAGCGCTGCAAATATACCGCAACATTAAAGACCGTAAAGCAGAGGTGATATCACTGGGAAATATGGGTCGCACATACCTTGATTTAGATGACTATCTTCAAGCTATTGACCACTATCAACAAAGTTTAGCCATAGCACGAGAAATTAAAGACCGTCGCAGTGAGCGAGGTGCGCTAGGAAATCTCGGTACTGCTTATTTCTCCTTAGGAAAGTATCCTCAAGCCATTGAATATCAACAGCAAAGTTTGGCTTTAGCCCGAGAAACAAAAGACCGTCAAGGTGAAATTTATGCACTGCTAAACCTTGGCAATGCTTACGGTATATCTGGAAATTCTCTGCAAGCGATTGATTACTATCAGCAAGGTTTGGCTGCGATCCGAGAAACAAAAGACCGTGAAAGCGAGGGCAAATTACTGGGAAATCTCGGTCTTGTTTACAATAGTTTGGGGGACTATCCTCAAGCCATTGAGAAGCTTCAACAAAGTCTGGCGATCGCCAAAGAAATTAAAAACCGTCAAGATCAGTCTTATGTGCTAGGAAATCTGGGTATGACCTATCGGAAGTTGGGAGACTACCCCAAAGCGATTGAGTATCACCAGCAAAGTTTGGCTTTAGCCAGAGAAGTCAAAGATCGTAATGCTGAGAATAAATCACTGGGAAGCCTTGGTACTGTCTACAATATCTTGGGTAATTACCCGAAAGCTATTGATTATTATCAACAAAGTGTGGTTATTGCCAAAGCAATTAAAGATCGTAATAGTGAAGGTGAATCACTTGGAGGTCTCGGTAATGTCTACACTTATTTAGGGAACTACGCTAAAGCAATCGATTACCATCAGCAAAGTTTGGTTGTCGCTAGAGAAATTAAAGACCGTGAAAGTGAGAGTAAGGCACTCAACAATCTCGGTATTGCCTACAAAGAATTGGGAAACTACCCAAAAGCAATTGAGTACCAACAACAAAGCTTGAAAATTGCCCGAGAAATTAAAGACCGTGAAGGTGAGGGAAATTCACTGAATAATTTAGGATTGTCTTTGTACAAACAAGGTAATCTTCCTTTAGCCGAGAGGAACCTATTTGAAGGCATAAAAATTAAAGAATCTCTGCGTAGTCGAGAACTAAAAGATAGCGAAAAGGTCTTAATTTTTGAAACGCAACGTGGTACTTACAACACTTTACAACAAGTGCTTACTGCTCAAAATAAAACCAATACGGCGTTAGAAATATCGGAACGCGGACGTGCAAGGGCTTTTGTCGAATTACTAGCTTCCCGCATCTCTGCTAACCCCAATTCCCAATCTCCCACATCACCAAATATTGACCAAATTAAACAAATTGCCAAGTCACAAAATACTACTCTCGTTCAATATTCGATTATTTATGATCAGTTCAAAATCGCAGAAAAACAAGAAGTTAAAGAATCAGAATTATATATTTGGGTCATTAAATCCACAGGTGAAGTCACCTTCCGTAAAGCTGATTTAAAACCACTGTGGCAAAAAGAAAACACAACCTTAAATGACCTCGTAACCACTAGTCGGGAATCTATCGGTGCAAGGGGAACAGCTTTTCGTGGCATTAATGTAGTTTATAACCCTGATGCGCCTAAAGCTACCAATCGTCTCAAACGTCTCCACGAATTATTAATCAATCCTATCGCCGACTTACTCCCTAAAAATCCTCAAGATAGAGTTACTTTTATTCCCCAAAGTAGCTTATTTCTTGTTCCCTTCCCCGCGCTCCAAGGTGCAGATGGTAAATATTTAATTGAAAAACATACCATTCTCACATCCCCATCAATTCAGGTTTTAGATTTAACCCGCAAACAGAAAAAACGCATCGGTAACAAACCCATCCAGGGAAATAATATGCTGATTGTCGGCAATCCCACTATGCCTGCTGTCTCGCCCAAAATTGGGGAAGCACCGCAACAATTAACACCATTACCCGGTGCAGAACGAGAAGCAAAAGCGATCGCTAACTTATTCAAAACCCAATCTCTCATCGGTGAGAGAGCTACGGAAACCGAAGTCACACAACGCTTATCCCAAGCTCAATTTATCCACCTAGCAACCCACGGTTTGTTTGATAATATCCAAGGATTAAATAGTAGTATTGCCCTAGCACCAGGTAACAAAAGCGATGGGTTGCTGACTGCGGGGGAAATCCTGGATTTAAAACTGAATGCGGAATTGGTCGTATTAAGTGCTTGTGATACCGGAAGGGGAAGTATTTCTGGAGATGGGGTAATTGGTTTATCTCGCTCCCTCATTAGTGCGGGGGTTCCCAGTGTCTTAGTTTCATTGTGGTCAGTTCCAGATGCGCCAACAGCATTGTTAATGACGGAGTTCTATCAAAATATCAGTAAAAGCCCTGATAAAGCCCAAGCACTGCGACAGGCGATGTTGACGACGATGAAACAGCATCCAAATCCTGTTGATTGGGGGGCTTTTACCTTGATTGGGGAAGCGGAGTAAGTCAACAAAGAGGAAAGGGAGCAGGGAGCAGGGGGAGAACCTAGGCTGTTGACTTTGTACGAAATTAGCTAAAAATTATCATGCAATTTTTGTGTTTACCGTAGGGGCATCGGCACTGCCGTGCCCTGATGATAAGGTTAACTACGACGATAATTTTGTCTGATGCATTTTGGGCTAAAAACCCTCAGAATCAACAGCCTAGGTTCTCCCCCTGCGCCCTGCACAAGAGCCTCTTCGGTCACTTGGGATCTTCTATTTAAGATACAAAGGTCGGGAAAACCCCGACCTTAATTGTATTGCATTCAACCGAGAACCGCTGTATGTAACAGCATTTTTGCATACCCCCCACAGTCGCCAGAAGTATAAAAAATTAGAAACCAGAGATAAATCATTATTCAAGATTCCATATCCCAGAGGGAATCAACAGCTGATACCGTGATGTCACAAAATTTTGAGCAACCCGAAGTTAACACCCTAAGTATTGTCAAAGGTAAGTACCTAACAGCATTCCAGCGTAAACTGCTACAAAACAAACTGCAAGAGAATTTGTCTGAGTCTTATCGTCAGCGAATTAAAATTATGCTGCTGGTGGATGAAGGCAAAACCCAAACGGAAATATGCCAAATATTAGGTTGTTGTCCCGCAACTGTCAGACATTGGATGCACATTGCTCGGACTGGAATGGCGCACCAATGGCAGGATTGTCCCTTGGGTCGTCCCAAAGCAATTAATCAGGAATATCTAGAACGCTTGCAAGAACTGCTTTCCCAAAGTCCCCGCGACTATGGCTATGGGTTTAGACGCTGGACAATTAGCTGGTTGAGAAAGCACTTAGCGAAAGAATTGGGAATTGAAGTTAGCGATCGCCACCTGAAGCGAGTCCTCAAACAGATGGGATTATCGACAATCCCCAAACCCAATCTATCTGGGAGTGAAAATACAGAGAAATCCCCAGGAACAACAATCTTAATTTCTGACCTCACTTCCGAAAATTCACTGAATCATCCCGAATTTTTTCTTTTTCACTCAAATACATATCTAGAGATTTAGGATCTAATGGCGCAATATTTATCAGAATCGCTGTCTTTGCAGCAATTAACTACTGCATTAGGTTATTCTTTCTCCTCAGAAGACTTGCAGCACTGCCTTAAACAAGCAAAATTTCTTACTCCCAAGGTGGGGAAATTCTGGCAAGGTACGGACGTTGAACCAGGCATTTATATTGTACTTGCAGGCAAAGTCAGATTGCTAGATGACACGGGTGAACTGATAACAACCTTAGAGGTGGGAGCATCATTTGGTGAATTTACCTTGTTTAAGGAGGCTGGTTTTAAACCTTATGCTGCAAGAGCTAGTGTAAATTTACACCTTGCATTTCTTCCCATTGAAGTGCTATCGCCATTGATAGCTAAGTATCCGCAAATTAACGAGTACTTACACACACAAGCACGAACGCGAAATTCCCTATTCGTAAAGTCGGATACCACCAACCCATCTCCCCTAATTCCTCCACCAGCAGCACCCAAGCCAGAGAAAAAGGTAAGCAAAGCTTACTTTCCCAACCCCACACAACAGGTAGGACATTTATGGCAGCGCGTGACGAAAAGGTATCCATTTGTTGCCCAACAAAGTGCGTCCGACTGCGGAGCAGCTTGTTTAGTGATGGTATCTCGATATTGGGGAAAACACTTTAGTATCAACCGCGTCCGCGATATTGCCAATGTCAATCGTAATGGTGCATCTCTGCGGGGATTGTCAGCAGCAGCGGAAAGTATCGGATTTAACACTAGACCAGTAAAAGCCAGTCTCGACCAGCTAGCAAAGCAAAAACTACCTGCGATCGTTCATTGGGAGGGAAAGCATTATATTGTTGTCTATAAAATTACCAAGAAACATGTAATAGTTGCAGACCCAGCGATTGGTCAACGTACCCTAACTCATCGGGTATTTCAAGCAGATTGGACTGGATATGCACTGCTACTACAACCCACAGTTTTTTTCAAAGAAGCCAAACAAACTAGCACTCCATTCTGGCAATTTTTTGAGTTAATCAAACCTCATAGCTTGGTGATGATGGAGGTATTTATTGCTTCCATTTTCATCCAAATATTTGGATTAATCACGCCCTTATTTACACAGTTAATTTTAGATAGAGTAGTAGTTCAACGTTCGGAATTAACTTTAACAGCAGTTGGGTTAGGATTGCTAATTTTTAGTCTGTTTCGAGTTGCCATGACTGGGTTGCGGCAATATCTTCTCGACCATACAGCAAATCGAATAGACGTTGCTTTAATTATTGGCTTTATTCGCCATACTTTACTTCTACCCTTGAACTTTTTTGAATCTCGTTATGTCGGAGATATCATCTCTCGACTGCAAGAAAATAGGAAAATTCAACGTTTTCTCTCTGGGGAAGCATTATCTATTCTTTTAGATTTAATCACCGTATTTATCTATCTAGGATTAATGTTTTGGTACAGTTGGAAAATGGCATTATTGTCATTGGTAATTATACCACCTTTTGCATTATTAGCACTAATTGCTACACCATTTTTACAGAAAATTTCGCGGGAAATATTTAACGCCGCAGCCAAAGAAAGCAGTTACTTGATTGAAGTTCTTTCTGGTGTGCGAACAGTCAAGGCTACAGCAGTAGAACAGACGGTCCGATGGCATTGGGAAGAGTTATTAAATAAAGAAGTAAAAACCAACTTTTCTGGTCAAATTATTGGCAATCGGCTACAAATATTTAGTAACACTATTGAAGCTATAATTACAACTGCTTTGCTGTGGTTTGGTGCGTGGTTAGTAATTCAAAATCAACTTACTATTGGACAATTAGTAGCATTTAATATGTTGCTAGGAAATATTATTAGACCCTTCCAACGTTTAACAGTCTTATGGAACGAATTACAGGAAGTCATGATTGCTGTTGAACGTATTAATGATGTCTTAGATGCGGAGGCTGAAGAAGATTTACAACATCAAGTCAGGCAATCACTACCTTCCCTTAAGGGTGAAATTTGCTTTGAAAACGTGACATTTCGCTATCATCCCGAAAGCGATGTGAATATTATTGAAAATCTCACTTTTGTAATCAAACCTGGACAAATGGTAGCACTAGTTGGCCGTAGTGGTTCGGGTAAAACAACAATTTCTAAATTAGTTTTAGGTTTGTATTCTCCCACCGAAGGCAAAATCTTAATTGATGGACAAGATATTAGCAGTATATCTCTACGTTCTCTACGCCAACAGATAGGAGTAGTTGACCAAGATACCTTTTTATTTGGTGGCACAATTCGAGAAAATATTAGTTTAGGATACTCCACTGCCACCTTAGAACAAATAATTGAAGCAGCACAATTAGCAGGTGCAGATGATTTTATTAAAAAGTTGCCAATGGGTTATGAAACTCAGATTGGAGAAGGTGGGGGAATGCTATCTGGAGGACAGAGACAAAGAATAGCGATCGCTAGGGCTTTATTAAGCAATCCCAAGTTACTAATTTTAGATGAGGCTACCTCTCATCTAGACACAGAATCAGAGAGAATAATTCAAAATAATTTCAACACAATTTTGAGAGGGAGAACTACATTAGTTATAGCTCATCGTCTCTCTACAGTCAGGAAAGCTGATTTAATTTTAGTACTAGATCAAGGTGTATTAATTGAGCAGGGAAATCATGAAGAATTAATGGTAAAAGGCGGACATTATTATTATCTCAACCAGCAGCAGTTAGATAACGCTACATGAGTAAATTGCAATACCGCGAGCGAAAAAAATAAGGCAATTTCAATAAATTATAACTCCTAATCTAAAATCCAAAATATGTTATGCCTAATTCATTAAATCATTCTATGCAAATGCCATATAGAAATGACAGTATTACAACTAATATTTCTCCAGAACAAATAAATACATTGCCTGAGGATTGGTCTGACGCAAGCAAGGAATTACTTGATAGCTTGCCCCAAGTTTGGACAAGGGGAATACTATATTTTTTATTTATTTTTGTTTCAGTCACATTACCTTGGGCAATGCTATCAAAAGTAGATGAAACTGGTACAGCTAGAGGACGACTGGAACCCAAAGGTAAAACCACCAAATTAGATAGTGCAGTTGCAGGAACTGTGGCAGCTATTCCCGTAAAAGAAGGAGAATTAGTCAAGCCAGGGGAGCCAGTATTCATATTAGATTCAGAATTGCTCCAGGCAGAATTACGCCAGGGGAAAGATAAATTAGAAGGGCAATTTAACAGGCAATCGCAATTACATATATTAAAAAATCAGCTAGTAGTAGCTCTAGCAACTCAGCGCCAGCAAAATCAAGCCCAAGAGTTAGAAAAACAGTCAAAAATTGAACAAGCACAACAAAACTTTCTGGCTCTCAGAAATTCCTATGAAATCCAAAAAGAAGAAAAGCAAACACAAGTTAATCAAGCACAGCAAACTATTGAACAAACTCAAACGGCAAATAAGTTATTAGAAAATAGTTTAGAGAGTGCCCAAAGAGAGGTAGAACGGTACAGCAAACTTCAACAAAAAGGTGCTATAGCAGAAATTAATGTCGTTGAAAAGCAAGATATAGCCAAAGATAGACAGAAATTATACGAGCAAAGTAGGTCAGATATCAAACAAGCCCATCTACGTTTAGCAGAGCAAGAAAGCAGCTATCAGCGTACAATTCGTCAAGCCAAAGCAGAAATTGAACAAGCTTATTTGCGTTTAAAAGAACAGCAACGAAGTTATCAAACCTTAACTCATTCTGGAAAACTGGCTGTACTCAAAAGCGAGGAGCAATTAAAGAATCTAGAAACAGAAATGACAATATTACAATCAGATATTGCTCAAACTAAGAGTCAAATAAATAGCTTGCAGTTGCAATCACAGCAACGAGTGATAAAATCTCCCATTGCAGGTAGAGTTTTTCAGCTACCAATCCAACGCCCCGGTTCTGTTGTCCAAGCTGGTACAAGAGTAGCAGAAATTGCTCCCGAAGGTTCGCCGTTAATTATCCGCGCCCAAATGGCAACTACAGAAAGCGGTTCTTTACGCAAAGGCTTACCAGTCAAACTCAAATTTGATGCCTATCCATTTCAAGAGTATGGAATTATTGAAGGGGAATTATTAGAGATTTCTCCTACGACATCAGAAGTCGATACGCCGAATGGAAAATTTGCTGCATATAACTTAGAAATTTTCCTGAAGAATGATTGTATTCCTAGTAAAGATAAATGTATTCCTTTACGCCCTGGCGATACAGCAACAGCAGAAGTAATTGTGCGCCAGCGACGGATTATTGATTTTCTACTCGACCCTTTTAAAAAGTTGCAAGAGGGAGATTTGAAGCTTTAGCAAATATTTGAATAGTCATCTCTCAGACGGGATATGAATTGGGTGCAGCCACTTTTGGATGAAACATAATTATTTAGTGCCTGAAGCCTCATTATGGGAATCAGATTTGATTATTGAAAAAATCTGAGTATCTGTAAGGGAGCCACCCTTGTGAGAGGAGTGGCATTGGGCAATGCCCACCAAAATCCTGATATGGTGGACATTGCCTAGGGTGTTGACTTTGATGGAATTTCACGGTTTTTGTTCATACAACTTTTGTGTCATTGCGAGCGAAGCGAAGCAATCGCAAAGACTGGGATTGCTTCGTCGTTCCTCCTCTCTGCGAGACGCTGCGCGAACGCAATGACTACACAAATTTTGCATGAATTTTTATCATCTAAAAAGGCACAGAGTCAACAGCCTAGGCATTGTCCACCCTACTGCGTGTATTTCAAAAATCAACCTAACAAAGCTGAGAATTTCGTATAGATAAAAATTGAAATAGCCTATTTCTGACAACTCATTGTACAACTTATAAAAAGTATCATGTCAAAATCTATTCACGTTACCAACGAAGAAATTCTTGAACAAATCAAACTATCCTGCAAAATTCCAGATATAGTTGAAGGTATTTTAATTCGCAAGATAATTGAAAATGCTGCTGCGGAGGCGGGTATCAAAATTGAGACAGAAGAGCTTCAGAAAACAGCAGACATTCTCCGCTTGGCTAACAAACTTAATAGCGCTACCGATACTTGGCAATGGCTCGAACAACATGGACTTTCTCTAGATAAATTTGAAAAAATTGTCCAAAACACAGTTTTATCCAGAAAATTAGCAAATCATCTTTTTGGCAATAAAGTTGAACAGTATTTTTATGAAAATCAACTTCATTTTATGAGTGCAGTTATCTATGAAATTGTCTTGGATGACGAAGATTTGGTGCTAGAACTCTATTATGCAGTTAAGGAAGAAGAAATGAGCTTCTATGATGCGGCTCGCCAATATATTCAGGATATAGATTTACGCCGAAAAAGGGGATATTTGGGTGTAGTGCATCGCCAGCACTTAAAACCAGAGATTTCTACTGCTGTTTTTGCTGCTAAACCTCCACAGCTATTGAAACCTATTATCACTTCAAAAGGTGTTCATTTGATTTTTGTAGAAGAAATTATTCAAAAAGAATTAGATCATCAATTGCGTTTACAAATTTTGTCAGATTTGTATAATACATGGTTAAAGCAGCAAGTTCAGCAAGTAGAAGTTATTCGGCATTTTAATCTGCTTCTTCAAGAAGATTAAGGTTATATAGCAGTTTTAAATTCTTCTCAAATAACAAGAAAACCGATTTATTAAAAAAGTCGGTTTTTGAGTATTTTCATGTAGTTGTAATTAAATCAAAAACTTAAAACTGAAGATAGCTCTAGGCTATCTTCAGCCAGGTTTTAACCCATTTTAACTGACAGCTTCATATATTCCTATTCCTGCCACAGTTATAAATGTTTTCGTATTTAGCTTCCTTCTTTTATTTACCGAAAGAATACCATTTCCATGTACCATTTGATTGGCATACATAGTTATTGCCGTCACCCTGAGTTACTACAGAATTTGTTGAATATGTTTGACTGGCATATACACAGTCTCCACCAAAAACTGCTTTTTTTTCATTTTCAGAAAGTTCAATTAATTGGTCTTCTGAATTTGAAAGGTTAAGTTTGCTAATTGCGAAGTTAATCATCTTGAAATATGTTCCTTTGTCAGTTGTCTTTGTGTTTGAATGGTGAAGCTTTAATTCCCTCACCACACTTTTATTATCTATATTTTCTCTATGATTTTCAAGTATTTCAAAAATGATAAGGTGACACAAATAATACAGTTTTTTATCTAAAATTATCAATAAAAAATGCGAAATTAAAGCTGAAAATAGTCATTTCTAAAGTAACTATTTTCAAATTACTGAACTATTTATATTTAAGTCGGGTTTAAGGGCTGATAACTGCCGCACAAGAAAGAAAAGTAAAATATTTATGTCCTATTTTTGCAACTTGGTAACAAACTTAAAAAATAAACATGCCAAAAATCAACCCAAGAAAAATATTGGGTTGACAGAAAATAGATATTCAGATTTGAGACACAATAAATCTATTCCATCCAATTCATATATTAACTAGCAGTCGGAGTTGCCACTTCACATATGATTTGAGAGGGATTATAGTTGTCTGTAATTACTTGCGGACAGCGCATACATGCTGCTTTACCTTCCTGTTGCCACCATCGGCAATCTCTACGAATAGAACAGGGTGGTAGTTCTTCAACTACTGCTGGCAAATTTTGGGTAACTCGCATGGCTAAACCACAGTTTTTGCCATCAAAATGCTTGCACCCCGATGCTGCACAAGGTGAAGCAGTCCGAAAAACTTCAGTAGGTGTAACTGGACTAGCTTTTGCTATCAGTTCATCAGTCACTGGTAGTGGTTGTTTGAGATAAACAACATGAGGCTTTTGGACTGTTCCACTAACTATACCGAAGACAATACTATTCTCCTGTTCTGGTCTTGAACTGGGACATAGGGTTGTTTTTTCTGTAGAATTATTTTCCATCAAGATGCCCTAAAAGTGTCTCGAATAGCAGGGTTTTTATCTACTAAGCCTGTAGTTGCTGGTTGTAATACACTAATGATTCCCACGGTAGCGCTAGGGTTGACCCCAGAGGCTAAACCACCTGTAATATCTCCTACTTGTTCATTAGATAATTCTGATAAGCCTTCTTGACGGCGTGTAATTGCATTATTTATTGCATCATCAATCAGGTCATTGATTTGAATCTGGCTTTTATATTTTTCCATTTTTAAGTTTATTATGACTGATAATTGTTGTTATTTGAAAACCTGGAATGGCTAATTGCTCAATCCATATTTTCCATTGTAATCAAGAAGATTGTGATTGCAATCAATAGGTCAAGTGATGATGAGACAAAACTAAAATTTTTATGTCACTAAATATTATGTGATATGGCGTTTTTCGGTCGGATGCAATACAAGTGAAGGCTCTTAACCCCCGCCCCTACAGGTGTACCTCACGTCAACGAGAATCCCTATAAAAGCCGGAAACGACCTATTGTCGTAAATTCATATCATGATTAATTTGTACAGTGCGTAAGTCCTACATTTCTTCCACATTTTTTGGCTATGGCGTCAACTAAGCAAGGTTGTCCTTGAGTTAAATCAAATGCCGTACTCCTAAATTATTCGTGCCAACATGGCTCCACTATCAGAGTAAAAGCCGATATTATCTAAAAGCTCGTAATGCGCCTACCATTAATTACCCTCTTAGACAACTAAGAGGGATTTTTTACGATCCAGGTTTAAAATAGTCGAGGAGGCGATCGCCTGAATCTGCCCGAATCAACGCTACAACTACATCCGGTAAAGCTGTCAGGCCGGGATAGACTAGATAGCGTGGTTCCCAACGGGGACGAAACTTTTCTTTGTATGCATGTAAGCCTTTGAAGTTGTAGAAGCGATTCAAATGCTCGTAAAGATAGCCCAGTACCTTCTCTAAACGACGTGATTCTGAATTTTCACCCACCCCAGACAGGGCAGAAAGCGCAAAATTAAAGCTATCATAGCCCTGCTGCTGAAAATATTGCAGCATCGCCGTAAACAACACGTCCATCGTCCCATTCTCCATCGACTGACGGTGTCGCATCATATCTAAAGTGACTTCATTGAGCTGATACTCAGGTACAACGTTGGCAAAAGCACTAATTTTTCCTTCTGCATCATAAACAACGGCAATTGTACAGTCCCGCAGGTAGAATTCATCGAACCAACCCACAGAAAATTTTTTCTCGGAACCTTGCACCATTTTCAACCACTGGTCACTCACAGGTTTAAGATGGCGTAATAATTCATCAGGAATGGGTGGTTGGTAAAACTTGACCTCGTATCCTAACTTGGTCAAACGATTGATTGATGGTCGGAAGTTTTTACCAGCTTTCCCCTGTAAACTAAAGGTTTTGAGATCAGCGATCGCTTCTTCGCCAATTTTCACCACGCGAAAACCCAGAGAGACATAAAGTCCAAGATCATCGGGTAAGGTTTGATAAAAGGCAGGATACCAGTCATGACGTTGACAGAACTCCCCAAAGGCAATAATCATCTCTTTGCGGTCTTCTTTGGGGCCGATGGGGTCTCCTAAAGCGATCGCCCCCCTTCCCTTAGGGACATAAGCAATCATGCTGTGACCAGAAGGGCTAAAAAAGTAGCTTTTATCATTTAATAACGTAAAAGCTGCTAAAGAAGAGCATCCATATTTTTCGACAATTTCTTTCGCCTTTTGTCGTTCATTTTGGGTAGCTGTATTACGCAAAAAAACAGGTTGCAACAGCATCACAAATGCATAGGTGAACGTACACCCGGCAATAATATAAATAGAATTAGCAAAAAAATCACCAAATCGGGTTTTTGGGATTAGTCCAGCATTATCTTCTGTGAAGAACATTGCCAAAGTTTGCACTATAGCTTCACCCCAGTTAAAATTTACCGAAAATTTGCCGTCTAATAAATAAAACCCTATCGTTCCATACGCCAGAGTAAATATAAAAGCACCAATCAATACGCGGACTCCTCTAGCTATTGAAGGACGGTCTGATTGTGCTGTAAAAATATGGCGCAACCGGATTAATTGCACCAATAAAATCCCCGACAAAATACTTTCTTCATAGTCCCATCCCTTCAGCAAGTGACTGATAATTGATATTACCAGTAACGTCACAGTCAGTAACCAAGCAACTCGTTTTCGGCGTAATAAATTAGTTGCCAGTGCCAGTAAAGCAAACCCAGATAGCGCCGCGAATATATGACTACCGGCACGAATTTCAAATGGTAAAAAATGTTTCAACCAATGATTTCTCTCATGCAGTGTCGGGGCTACTGCAGATACTAAATTTACTACTCCGACTAAACCTGTAAAAAAAGCTGTACTCCAAAGGCCAATCCGAGCTTTCAACTGATTACTCATTAGTCGTTAAAATAGTTATTAATGAATATTCATTTTGAATTTTTAAACTGTTCTCCCACATAAGCAAGGGATTCTTTAAGATGCTTGTGGAAGTAGTTCCAGCCAACATCTGGGCCAGATAAACCATGTCCTCCAGGAAATGCATGAAATATATTAGCAATATTTAGTGTATCTAATGTTTCATGAAATGCTTTGGTAGAAGCCAAGAAACTAGCATCATCAACACCTACGTCGAGATAGACGCGCATTTTTTTTCTATTTGGAATCGATAGCTTTTGTACAAGTTGTTGGGGGCTATTTTGTGGGCTGCTTTTATCTGTAAAGTAACCACAATGGCTAAAGAAAACGTTGAAGTTTTGCAAATAGCGTAAGCCAATATTTAAAGCCCCCCATCCACCAGAAGAAACACCTCCCATTGCCCACAATTGCGGTTTTTTCGAGGTGCGGTAGCGTGACTTGACAACTTGTACTAATTCTGAGCCAATTAAAGTCCCCAATTTGCCATTAGGTCCATCAAAATAATCTGGGTCATAAAAAGGATTGGAACCGCGACGATCATTACCATCAGGTGTAATTACTATTGATGGTGGCAATTTACCGCTTTGATAAAGTTCATGCAATACGCTCAAAAGCGCATATTTATCAGTATAAGCCCTGCTATCATCATGACCTCCATGCAGTAAAAATATGACTGGATAACGTTCTTGGAGATTTTTGTTATAGTCAGGAGGCAAAATCACACCGTAGTTGCGGACAGTACCCATAGCTGGAGAATTGAAGCTTTCTAGTTGAAACTTCAGTCCTGTATTTACTTGGTTTTGCGGACGATCTAGTTGTGGGGCACCCAAGACAAACACATAGCTATAACCAGCGGCTATCAACACTGCGATCGCTCCTCCCATAATAATTAAAATTTTAGAAAGTTTCATATTTATTTTAAAAATATATTGCACCGTCTAAAAATTGACTATAGTCAATACCTAGAAAAGTGGCAGCAGTTCAAATCAGGATGTATCAAACTCTCGTTAATCCAAGTTTGTGGCTGCATTTACCGCAGTGGCGATCGCATTATTCACGGCAATATCTTTGTGAGTCTCGATGATATTTTCGGTGATGGTGCGTTGAGCGACTACACCGCAGACCGCAGCAGATGCAAATTGATATACTCCCCCTAGTTTAAACAAGGTACCACATTCCATCTCATAGTTCAAAATATTTAAACGTTGATATTCTTCCGTGATGCCGTGGAGCGATCGCATTAAATACGGGTTAGCAGAATCAGTGCGTTCTTGTCCTTCATAAAATGTATCTACAGATGCAGTGATTCCCAGATAATGCTCAACCTGTAACTCTCGTGCAGCCTTGACTAAGGCTACAGTCAGAAACGGATCGGCTGCGGCGGGATATTCCACTGGTGCAATATCATTGGCTGCACCTTGGCGACATAATGCCGCACTACTAATAACAATGCTACCAACGGGTATATGCGGTTGAATAGAGCCGCAAGTCCCAATGCGAATAATTTGCCGGATTCCCACCTGCACCAACTCATTGACGACAATACTCAACGAAGGCGCACCCATACCACTAGTAGCAGATATAATAGAGCGTCCATTAGGTAAGTATCCCATATAGCTATTGAGTCCGCGATTTGCGGATAATAAACGCACCTCCTGAAAATAAGTGTGAGCAATCAGATGCGATCGTTCCGGATCACCAGATAATAGGGCAATCTTAGGAGGCTGTGAACCCAAATCCTCTTGTTCAAAACCAATGTGATAGCAGCGTTTGTTTGTCATAAGAATGGGGATTGGGGATTGCACTTCGACTCCGCTCAGTGCCCAGGGACTGGGGGAAATAATTCATAACAAATGACAAATGACAAATGCCAAATGACATTTTGTAACATTGTTATAAAAAAATAATTAGGAACCAGGGATATTACTTAATTCAACGCTAAGTAGTAGGGTGCATAAAAATCTGGTTGTTGTGGGAAAAGAGACTATGTTTGGAATACCGTGGCATCGCCTACCTACACCCTTAGCGCTGTTAAAATTGACTGGGTTTCGCAAAGAACTGAGAGAGAAAAACCTCCACGATACATCCCAATTACCCAATACAGATGATTTGCCTCAGCCTAACCCCGATAATCGTCATTTAAAGGCTCGCACAGCAGATGGCAGCTATAATGACCTCAATAACCCAGTAATGGGAATGGCTGGAACTCGATTTGGGCGGAATGTGCCTTTAACAAAGGTCACTACTGATGATAAAAAACTACTAGAACCGAATCCCCGCCTAATCAGCCAGAAGCTGATGACGCGAGATGAATTTATACCTGCAACCTCCTTAAATATCTTGGCTGCTGCTTGGATTCAGTTCCAAAACCATGACTGGTTTTCCCACGGAAATAACCAGCCAGATAGAAAAATTGTCATTCCACTAGCAGAGGATGATAACTGGCCTCAAGAATATCGACCTTTGGCAATCAATGAAACTTTAGCAGATCAAAGCCGCCCTGAAGGAGATAAAGCCGAACCTCCGACTTTTATTAATAAGGTAACTCATTGGTGGGATGGCTCACAAATCTATGGCAGTAACCAAGAAAAGGTCGATCAACTGCGCTCTCACGTGGATGGTAAGCTGATCATTGGCGATGATGGTCTGTTGCCTGTTGATCCGGCAATTGGTATTGACCAAACGGGCTTTAATGACAACTGGTGGGTGGGGTTGAGTTTGTTACATACCCTGTTTGTCAAGGAACATAATACAATCTGCGATCGCCTCAAAGCACAATATCCTGAATGGCAAGATGATGAGCTTTTCGACCATGCGCGACTGATTAACGCCGCTTTGATGGCGAAAATCCATACCGTCGAATGGACTCCCGGTATTCTCGCCCATCCCGCCTTGCAAATTGCCATGAGTGCAAACTGGTGGGGGCTACTCGGTCAACATGTGAAAAAGCTTTGGGGACGTGTCAGCGACAACGAAACAATCAGCGGTATTGTTGGTTCACCGACAGATCATCACACTGCCCCCTATTATATTACTGAAGAATTTGTCACTGTTTATCGATTACATCCGCTGATTCCTGACGATTTTGAATTTTATTCTCACAAAGATGGCACATTACGCCGCAACGGTAATTTCTTTGAAGTGGGTGGTAAACGAACTAGGGCGTTGGTGGAAGAAATCGGACTGACGGATTTATTCTATTCCTTGGGGATTGCCCACCCAGGGGCGATTACCTTACATAATTATCCCAAAGCCTTACAGCAACTGATTCGAGATCATGGTGAAGTTTTCGATTTAGCGGCTGTGGATATTTTGCGCGATCGCGAACGAGGCGTTCCCCGCTACAATGATTTTCGGGAGTTAATTGGTCGTGGTCGTCTCAAATCCTTTGAGGAGATTACCAGTAACCCCGTCTGGGCAAAAGAACTCCGCGAAGTCTACAACAATGATCTTAACAGCGTGGATCTCGTCGTGGGGATGTTTGCCGAAGACCTCCCAGAAGGTTTTGGTTTTAGTGATACTGCTTTTCGGGTGTTTATTTTGATGGCTTCTCGACGCTTAAAAAGCGATCGCTTTTTTACCAATGACTATACTGCTGAAGTGTATACTCAGTTTGGTCTAGACTGGATTGACAACAACGGACTGTTGACTATTTTACGTCGTCACTATCCTGGTTTGGCTCCGGCTTTATTTGGTGTGAATAATGCTTTTGCGCCTTGGCGGCGCGTGGGTATCTCTGGTTATTAAATCAGTGAACAGTTATCAGTTAACAACTCAAAACACTGATAACTGATATAGGATTCCGGTTTGATTTTTGAACAAAATTAGGTATTGGTAGGGTGCGTTAGCGACAGCGTAACGCACCATTATTAATTATTTAGTGCATTAGGTGTAGGTTGGGTACAGCGGAGCGTAACCCAACCTTTTATACAATATTTAAAGGGTTGATTTTTATCGTTGAATTAAGTATTTGGTTGTTTAAATAATTTCTCTTTTCTTGATATCATGTGTTGGGTTCCACTACGTTCCACCCAACCTACGGGAAATTGCGATCGCACTATGATGGCAGGAGGCAATCCCCATAAATAAATTTAACGGCATCACTCTACAATCAATGCATAGTTTATAATGTAAAAATGCCCAAAATTTTACTTAATTTAGGAGTCAATTATGGTAATAAAATTTGAAGAAATATATAGAGATATTGATACCTTACCTGAAGAAGCTCAAATTTTACTACTTGATTTTATTCAGTTACTCAAAAAGCGTTATCCACAACCAGAGTCAGAAAATCATAATCAGGAAAAAACTCTCTATGAAAAGTTTGATGAAATTGGATTAATTGGTTGTTGCTCTGTTGAAGAAAATTTATCAACCACATATAAAGAAGTTTTATTTAATACATTATCAACTAAATATGATCATCGTTGATACAGGATTTTGGTTGGCTATTTTTGATAAAAAAGACACTTATCACGAAAGAGCAAAACAAGCTTTAAAACAATATAATGAACCTTTAATTACAACATGGTGTGTTGTCACAGAAACCTGTTATCTTCTGCTAACTCGCAAGGGAGTTGATGCTGAAATTACTTTGATAAATAGTCTACAACAAGAATTATTTACGGTTTTTAATTTAGAATCTTACCATACTCCTCGAATTATTGAATTAATGAAAAAATATGCTGACCTGCCAATGGATTTAGCTGATGCTTCCCTAGTAATTTTAGCAGAACATTTAGGGCATGGACGTATTTTTTCAGTAGACCAACGTGACTTTAACACCTATCGTTGGAAGCAACGTTATCCTTTTGAAAATCTCCTGTTTTAACGTGATTTCGACGGACAGAAAAGCCCAAAAAGCTTGCTAGATAAGAATTTGCGTAACTGGACAGGCGAAGTAGAATCGCATCGATTCGTAGGTTGGTTACAGGTAGCGTAACCCAACATTTTATACAATATTTGAAGGGTTGATTTTTATCGTTGAATTAAGTATTTGGTTGTTTAAATCATTTCTCTTTGCTTGATATCATGTGTTGAGTTCCACTACGTTCCAAGCAACCTATGAGAGATTGCGATCGCACTAAGTACCATCTCCCTGCTCCCTGCCTCTTAGTTCGCCTCTTACTTTTGCAAATACGATAATCTGATAAAAAAAGGTAGGTTTTGGAATACCAATTATGACTACCACCAAAATTCATTTAGTTGTTGCTATGCAAGAAATTATTCTGTTGGTATTTTACACAGAAACAGATTGCTGGCAGTTGCGGGTAATTAGTGCTGGTGGTGTGATCTTTGGTCAACGTAAGCTTTATTTTACTCCTGAAGCAGCAGAGAAAGCGGGGCGAGAGTGGATTGAGCAAGGTTATTAAGGAGGTAATCCCCATAATTAAAATTAGGGAATTTGTATAAGACAGTAGCATCGCATCGATTTGTAGGTTGGGTGCAGCGTAGCGTAACCCAACATTTTATACAATATTTGAAGGAGCGTTAATTTTTAGATATTTAGGTTGTTTAAATAATTTCTCTTGTCTTGGTATCTACGTTCTACCCAACCTACGAGAGATTGCGATCGCACTAGCTGGTTTTTTGCAGGTTCATTGCAAATGCCTTTAGGAAAATGATAAATGGGTTGACGTTTGCGAAAAACACTGACACGTTTATCACAAACGCCTTAATCAAATAGTAGTCCTATATAGCGGTTCCCACCTGGGTAATGTACTTCACTTTTATTAGGAAATGCGATAAACCATCAATTTTGTAGTATAATGTAGTATGCAAGGAGATGACTGCTAATGCAGTCACTGTTTATCGCTTTCTACAAAAGGAAGTTTATTATGATTCCCCGAGAACGCATCCGCAATATTGGTATTTCTGCTCACATCGACTCTGGTAAAACTACACTATCAGAGCGAATTCTCTTCTATACGGGCAGAATCCACGCTATTGAAGAGGTGCGGGGAGGCGGTAAGGGTGCAACGATGGACTTTATGGTCGAAGAAAAGCTACACGGTATTACCATCACTTCTGCGGCTACTACCTGCCAATGGCATGATACTCAAATCAACCTCATTGATACACCAGGGCACGTAGATTTCACTATTGAAGTAGAAAGGGCGCTGCGGGTATTGGATGGGGCGGTGATGGTTTTATGTGCTGTGGCTGGGGTGCAATCCCAGTCAATTACTGTGGATCGGCAAATGAAGCGCTATCGTGTGCCACGTTTGGCGTTCATCAATAAGATGGACAGGATGGGGGCCAATCCATTTCGTGTAGTACAAGCAATCCGCGATCGCCTACAGTTAAATGCTGTGCTGTTGCAGTATCCCATTGGTAGTGAAGACCAGTTTCAAGGAGTCATTGACTTAATAGAAATGCAGGCTCACTATTTTGAGGGTGAGAATGGAGAAAACTGGGTAAAACAGTCGATTCCAGCAGATCTTGAGGATGAAGCACAACAAGCTAGGGAAAAACTGCTAGATGCGTTGTCGCTGTTCTCAGAACCGATGACTGAGTTGTTGCTGGCGGGTGAGGAAGTTCCCCAAGAATTGATTTGGCAAACTATCCGCCAAGCAACCTTGAGTCTGGAACTCACCCCGGTACTGCTAGGTTCAGCCTTCAAAAATAAAGGAGTGCAAAACTTACTGGATGCGATCGCCCTTTATCTACCTTCACCCATAGATAGGGAAGTCGTCAAAACCTTAGAATCAGTAAGTCTTCAGCCTCGCCCTGATGCTTCCTTGGTGGCTTTGGCTTTCAAACTCACCGTCGAGTCCTTTGGGCAATTGACCTATACACGGATTTACTCAGGTACATTAAAACCTGGTGACAGTGTATACAATTCCCGCACCGGACAACGGCTGCAAATTGGTCGCTTGGTGAAGATGCACGCCAACAAGCGAGAAGAGGTGAAAGTGGCTGTGGCAGGGGATATTATTGCCTTGCTGGGTGTAGATTGTGCTTCTGGTGATACCTTGTGTGGTGGTGAACCACTGGTATTTTTAGAAAGGATGTTTGTCCCCGAACCAGTGATTACACTGGCAATTACAGCCAAAAAACAGGAAGATAACGATCGCCTTTCCAGAGCACTCAACCGCTTCCAAAAAGAAGATCCCACCTTCCGCGTCAGCATCGATCCCGAATCACAAGCAACTCTCATTTCTGGGATGGGTGAACTCCATCTAGAAATTTACTTGGAACGCATCCAACGGGAATACAACGCCGAGGTTTTCGTCGGGACTCCAGCTGTAGCTTACCGGGAAACCATTGGACAACGTGCCAACTTCGACTACAAGCTGAAAAAACAGTCTGGTGGTTCTGGTCAATTTGCCCACGTGACTGGGTGGATTGAACCGACAGACGAGGCGTTTGTCTTTGAAAGCCGGGTAGTTGGGGGTACTATTCCCAAAGAATATATCCCTGCGTGTGAAAAAGGTTTCCGCGAAGCGATCGCCTCTGGAGTGTTAGAAGGCTATCCCGTAACTGGGGTGAAAGTCATACTAGATGGGGGTTCCTATCATACAGTGGACTCCTCAGAACTAGCATTCCGGTCAGCCGCCCATCAAGCAGTTGAAAGTGCGATCGCTCAAGCTAAACCCTATATCCTAGAACCAATCATGCTTGTAGCAGTGGAAACACCAAACGAGTTTGTGGGTAGAGTTCAAGGTGATTTGTCTTCCCGTCGTGGTTTATTATTGGGTTCTGAAACTATGCAAGGATACTCCGTGATTCGGGCGGAAGTCCCACTAGTGCAGATGTTTGGTTATTCTACAGACTTGCGATCGCTTACCTCTGGGATGGCAACTTTTTCAATGGAGTTTGCTTCCTATAGACAAGCCTTAACAATCAAGTGAAAATCACGACTTTGGCTCTTTTGTAGGGTGGGTTAGGCTTTGCCGTAACCCACACCCAGCCTACCTTACATCTTGCACCAGTTGCAATAATCCATTTTTGTAGGGTGGGCACTGCCCACCATTGCCTAAAACCCCTATGTTTGTGTCGGTGGGCAATGCCCACCCTACGGTTATTGAGAATGGTGCAAGATATCAGCTACCAAAACTTTTAAATCTCTCACCAACAGTTATCAGTTACCAATACATCTGATAACTGATAACTGATAACTGTTCACTGATTTAGTATCATGCTTACCTTGAGAACCTTACAACCTGGTGATGAGGAGTTACTAGAAAGTTTCCTTTTACAACATACCGATACTTCGATGTTTCTGCGCTCAAACTGGCGAGAGGTGGGACTGATTGATCGGGGTGCTAGATTTCAAGGAACATACATTGCAGCGATCGCAGATGAAACTATCATTGCAGTCGCCGCCCACTATTGGAATGGGATGGTGATTGTCCAAGCGCCAGTGTATCTAGCGGAAGTAGTGCAAGCAGTGGTAGCACAATCTCAACGCACTATTTCTGGGATTGCTGGGCCAGCAGCACAAGTTGCAGCCACAAAAGCAGCCTTGGGGCTGATCGACCGACCAACTCAAATAGATGAGTCTGAGATATTATTTTCCTTAGAGTTGCGAGATTTGCAGATACCCTCAGATTTAGCGTTAGGAAAAGTACAGTGTCGGTTGCCAAATCTAGAGGAGTTAGATTTACTCATAGAGTGGAGTGCTGCCTACAATATAGAAGCTTTGGGAGAAACAGAAACTCCCGATTTACGCCCAGCTTGTCGCCGCCTATTAGAAGCATATCAAGCTAACGCCAAACATTGGGTCTTAATAGCAGGAAATATCCCAGTTGCTTATTCTGCCTTCAACGCCTATTTACCTGATATTGTACAGATTGGTGGAGTGTGGACACCGCCACTACTGCGGGGTAAAGGCTATGCCAAAAGTGTAGTAGCAGGTTCCTTGCTAGCAGCACAAGCGCAAGGAGTAAAACGGGCTATCTTGTTTACACAATCAAAAAATCAAGCCGCACAAGCAGCTTATCGAGGCATTGGTTTTCGTCCTACTGGAGAAGAGTTTGGCTTGGTAATTTTTAACGATATCACAACATAATTAAACCCCCATATGAAGTACCAGAGAATATTCGTTTCCGTTGTTATTTGCAGATTTGGTAGAATCTTCACTATTTAATCAGAAATGAGAAAAATTTGGCTGCTGGGTTTAACACTAGTTAGTTTAGGGACGTGGTTAGTCTTACGTTCCTCCCTACCATCTAAATCTTCCGTTGCACCAACACCTGCAAAAACCATCCGCTATGAACAGCGCACCCTACCCCAAAGTATTGCTCACATTCTGGTGATTCCAGCTAATAGTCAATTTTTGATAACTCCCGCATTATCGGAACAGGTAGCAACAGTAGAAGAATTTGCTCGCAAGCATCAAGCTAAAGCGATCGCTAACGCCGGCTTTTTTGACCCAGTTAACCAAAAATCTACATCCCATGTCGTTATTTCTGGTCAAGTGGTAGCTGATCCTCAGAAAAATGAGCGGTTGGTAAATAATCCCAATTTAAAATCTTACTTGAGTCAAATTTTCAATCGTACAGAATTCCGCCGCTACCAGTGTGGGCAAACCATCCGCTATGATATCGTTCTACATAGTCAGTCAATACCAGCAGGTTGTCGGTTAGTTGATGCTGTTGGTGCAGGCCCCGGATTATTACCAGAAATTACTTCAGTACAAGAAGGTTTTGTTGATCGCACTAATGGACGAGATGCCCTTGATAGCACTCAACCCAACGCCAGAACTGCTGTAGGGATTACTGGTGATGGCAGCATTGTGATAGTCATGGTAGCTCAAAAACCCTCAGATTCCGCGTCTGGTATGTCCTTACCAGCGCTGAGAGATTTGATGAAAACCCTCGGTGTCCAAAAGGCGATGAATTTGGATGGGGGAAGTTCATCTTCACTTTATTACAACGGCAAGACTTTTTATGGGAAGGTTAATTTGGAAGGAAATCCGCTCAAACGACCTGTGAAGTCAGTTCTAATAGTCCAATAAAATTAGGATCACCGGTAGGGGCGGGGTCTCCCCATTGGTATCAACAATGGGGGAGATTCTACCCTGTGTGTCATAACTCAAGAGAAGCAGATTGTGGTTGAGTTAAACATGAAGTATGATGCAAGCTGTCTACTTTATTATTAAAGTGGTTTGCTTACAGGGGATGGAAAAATGAGGGTCTGGTTGGCTTGCTTTGTTGTTTTGTTTGCTTTAGCAGAATTTTTTGACTGGTTGCAAGAATTTTCTCTGCCATTGCCTATATATATTTTGGGGGGGGCATTTTTAGCGATCGCTTCCAACTACGATAAGATTATTGGCTCTTACTTCAGTGATGCAAACATTGAAGCATCGACTGATCGCACCCAATTAGATGCACTAAATCAATCTGCTAGCGCTATTTCTTTCACAATTCCCAATCCCGTAGAAAATCCTCAACCTTCAGATTTAACGTAATACTAAGTCAGTGATGAGTGATGCATGGTCAGAATTAGCATTTGCTCCTATGTAAGTTCGAGCAACACCAAATTGCTGACTAACAAAGCAGTGGTCAATGGGGATATTCATCGTTGGAAGCAGCCAGGTTGGTAAATTTATATGACTTGCTGGTCGTGGCCAGCTGGGTAAGATGCCAAAACCTAAGCGGGTGTTATGTAACTTTGTTTTGTTGACAAACCTGCGATAATAAGGCGACCAAGGCGTTAAGTTAAAATCTCCTGCTAAAATCAGGGGTTGATTGATATTTTGAATATAATTAGTCAGTGCTGCTAACTGCTGATTACGACGGTGAAAATTATTCCGCGTCACAGGTACTAGGGGATGAGTACCAATGAACTTAATCAGCTGTTTGTCTACTTCTAAAGTTGCTATGAGATTATGGCCGCCTTGACCATTAAAGTTATCTCCTTTAGCATCTTTAATTGGTAAGCGGCTAAGAATGGCAAGACCACCGCCAGGACTTCTGAAACTATAGGGCAAGCTGCTTTTTAAGCCAGTTTTCAACTCTTCAACTATGCTTTGGTCAACTTCAATAAATAAAGCTAAATCAGGGCGCTCATTTCGTACTAAATTAATAACTTCGTTGTCATTTTTATTCTTTATATTCAGGTTGAAAGATAAAATCCGAATTTGTTTAGTTGAATTAGCAATTACCTGTTGTGCATGAGGCAGATGCCAGGGAATCACTTCAATTGCATTCATTCCTAGCAGTAATAAAGCCATGAAAAGTAGTAGCTTACTTTTGAGATGGCGTGTTCTCCAAAGAATGCCGAAAACGATACTAATTATTAAGGATAAAACGAAATACTGGATGCGGAAATGAGTGATCAGTTCTAGTGGCCAAGACCAAGCTATATAAGAACATATGGATAGTAGGGCTAAAATTAACAGTGAGGCGATCGCCAAAATTAAAGTTAGTTTGTCATTGGTCATTGGTCATTTGTCATTTGTCATTTGTCATGAGTCAAGGGTCAGCCCTTCGGCTTCGCTCAGGGCAAGGGGTCAGGGGTCATTAGTTATTTCTCCCTTATCTCCCTTGTCCCCTTGTGTTTACGCTTCGTCTAAAGCGGCGATACCGGGTAGCACCTTACCTTCGAGTAACTCCAAGCTAGCGCCGCCGCCGGTGGAGATGTGGCTCATTTGATCGGCTAAACCAACCTTTTCCACAGCCGCCACCGAGTCACCACCACCGATGATTGTGGTTGTGCCAGTTTTGCCAATTTCCGCAAGGGTGTGAGCGATCGCTTCTGTACCCGCTGCAAATTTATCAAACTCAAAAACACCCATCGGCCCGTTCCAAATCACTGTCTTGCAGTCAGCAAGTGCAGCTTGGAAGACTTTCACTGAGTCGGGGCCAATATCCAAGCCCATACCGTCAGCAGGGATATTTTCAATGCTGACAGTTGTAGCATTAGCATCTGGGGCAAATTTATCAGCTGAGACGATGTCGGTAGGTAGCAGTAAAGCCACACCACGTTCTTTCGCCTTAGCTTCTAAAGTCTTCGCCAGTTCTAACTTGTCTTCTTCTACCAAAGACTTACCAACGTTTAAACCACGGGCTTTGTAGAAGGTGAAAATCATCCCACCACCGATGATCAGCTTGTCGCACTTCTCTAGCAGGGTTTCAATCACACCAATCTTACTAGAAACCTTGGAACCGCCAATAATGGCTGCCAAAGGACGTTGGGGATTTTCAATGGCATTTTGCAAATATTGCAATTCCTTCTCCACCAAATAGCCAGCCACAGAAGGACTGAGGAATTTGGTTACGCCTTCAGTAGAAGCATGGGCGCGGTGTGCAGTCCCGAAAGCATCATTTACATAAAAATCAGCATTAGATGCTAGCTTTTTGGCAAATTCTGGGTCGTTTTTCTCTTCTTCTTTGTAGAAGCGGACATTTTCTAGTAACAGAACTTGGCCATTTTGCAAATTCCCCACAGCAGCAGCCACTTCATCGCCAATGGAATCATTAGTTTTCACAACTTCTTGTCCTAGCAACTCAGAGAGGCGTTTGGCGACAGGAGTTAGGCGCAATTTGTCATCCACACCTTTAGGACGGCCAAAATGGCTGACTAGAATTACCTTAGCTCCCTTCTGCGTCAAATCTTGGATAGTTGGCAGCGCAGCGCGAATACGAGTGTCGTCTGTGATATTGCCTTGGTCATCCACAGGTACGTTAAAATCAACCCTGACTAAAGCGCGTTTACCAGATATATCAGCCGCAGATAAACTTGCTAAACTTTTTTTGGACACAGCCAGACCCTCCTGATTGCCTTTTTGTTATTGTTTTGAAAGTAGAACCATCAAGATTTTACCGGAGTCAGGTGTATCCAGGTGAGGTAGATGTTTAAGACAGTACTATTTCCAATCGATCAAAGCCGAGAAGCGCGGGAAGCTGCTGACGTTGTTACCAACGTTGTGCAAAAGTATGGCAGTCGCTTAGTGTTGCTGTCTGTGGTGGAAGAACCTGCTGCAGATGCGCCTAGCGCCGATCCAATGTTGTCGCCAGAGGTAGTGGCCAAGCTGCTAGAGAATGCCCAATCCTTGTTTTCTCAGCAAGGAATTCCCGCCGAAGTTATAGAACGACAAGGTAAACCAGCATTTACTATCTGTGATGTCGCTGATGAAATCCAGGCAGATTTAATTATTATGGGCTGTCGGGGTTTAGGTTTGACTGAGGACGGAGCAACTGATAGCGTCACCACCCGTGTGATTAATCTTTCTCCTTGTCCGGTGTTGATTGTGCCTTAGCAGGGCTTAATTTGTAGCGACTGCTTGAAAAATTAAGCGATCGCTACATTAAATTTTTTTTCCAGTGAGTTAGAACTTGCAGGACACAGGATGAATACAATAATTGGTCAAAAGCTTAGTGGACGTTACCAAATTCTCAAACAAATTGGGGGAGGAGGATTTAGTTTTACTTTCTTAGCCGAAGATATGCAACGCCCAGGGAATCCTCAGTGCGTTGTTAAACAGTTTAAACCAATGTCTACTAGCGAATATGCTTTACGAGAATCAAAACGGTTGTTTTACAAAGAAGCAGAGATTTTAGAAAAGTTAGGGAATCATGATAGAATCCCCCGACTCTTAGCTCACTTTGAAGAAGAGCAGGAATTCTATTTAGTTCAAGAATATATCGAAGGTCACGACCTAAGCAAAGAAATATTTTCAGGTAAAAAGTTGAGTGAGCCTTATGTGTTTAAACTTTTACAAGATATTATAGAAATTTTGATATTTGTTCATCAACAAGGTGTAATTCACCGCGATATTAAACCGCATAATATAATGCGAAAACGAGATGTAAGATTGTGCTGATTGACTTTGGGGCAGTCAAACAAATTACTTCTGAGGATATCAATAATCATCTTAAAAAAGCAAAAATTATCAATACAAATGAAAAAAATGTTGCAAATAAAATAGGTGAAGAGTTGGTGTATATCGGTAAAAATGGAGAGAATAATTTAAAAAATTTACAAGTTTTTACTTTAAAAGGTGGAAAAGCTTACGTAATTACCTATACAGCAAAAATCGATAATTATAATGATTTTAGAGAAATAGCAGAGACAATGATTAAATCATTTGAAATTGAGTAAGCTTAACGACTTATATTTTGAGTTACAAAGACTTAAACAATTCTTATGAATGCTTCAACCAAAGCAGCAACGACTTATATCTGAGTTACGAAGACTTAAGCAATTCTTACAAATGCTTCAACCAAAGCAACAACGACTTATATCTGAGTTACAAAGACTTAAACAATTCTTATGAATATTTCAACCGGAGCAACAACGACTTATATCTGAGTTACAAAGACTTAAACAATTCTTATGAATGCTTCAACTGAAGCAGCAACAATTTATATCTTTACAGCTAGTGTGGGAATTTAAGCAACAATCACCTAAGGTAATCTCTCTCTAAATATCAAGCAAAACATTAACAAGCGATCGCCTACAGTAAGTCAACACACATTCCACATCACCAGCGATCGCTTTTGTGATGAGTTTGAAAGAGCGATAATGAATCATGGGTAATTGTCCAGCCATCTTTAATCAAAGCATTTTTGACTGTATCGTGGTAGATATCTTTGGCAGGCATAGTAGCTTTATTGTACTGCACTTAGGCGATCGCCTACGGTAAGCTACTTCTAACGCACATCCCCGATAAACACGATCGCTCTTTTAATCAGTCCAGGCGATACCTACGGTAAGCTACCCTTGAGCAAATCTATACTAGAATATTAATCAAGGTTAAACGGTAGCATCCCAATCGAACTATTTTGAATTTTAGCTTACTTATGACTAGTATAAATATTTCCTTGTCTGACTCAATGAAAACCTTTGTTGAGGAACAAGTTACAAAAGGTGGGTATGCTTCAATCAGTGAATATCTTTTAGAGTTAATCAATCAAGATCAACAGCGCAAAGTTCAAGAAACGATAGAGGAACTTTTAATTGAAGGGCTTGAGAGTGGAGAAGCAATAGAAGTAACTGATGAGTGGTGGGCACAAAAACGTATACACCTAGTGAACAAGCCGCTTCAAAGACAATAATGACAAAGCGGATAATTATCACACCTAAAGCAAGTTTAGATTATAGATGAGCATTTTGCTTACATTGCCCAAGAAAACCCTGATGCTGCACTCCATTTTTTTGATGCTGTTAGAGAGACTTTTGCACAGTTAGCAAAAATGCCTGGAATGGGTAGAGTGTATAAAGTGTAGAATCGCCGTTTACAAGGTTTACGGAAATGGGCTGTTAAAGATTTCAAAAACTATCTAATTTTTTACTTTCAACAAGAAGAAAATATCGAGATTTTGCGTATTCTCTATGCTGGAAGAGATATTGAAAGAATTTTGTCACAAGAACTATAGTGTGTAGGCGATCGCACCTCCCCAATAAACGCGATCGCTCTTTGAGCAATTAAAAGCGATCGCACATTCCACATCACCAGCGATCGCGCTTTTAGTACCTTATGTCCCGCCTCAGAATGAATTCTGAGTCTAATAGCAAAAGTAAGCTAGAGCTAACTAAAAATTATCATTTATCCCCAGTTTACTTTAGTAAACTTTGCCTATTAGCCTTGGAATTCATTCCAAGGCGGGTAGCCATCTGTAGCTTGAGTTGACACCAATGGGCACTGCCGTGACTTGAGATCGCCCCAGACTTAGGGCTGAATGTTTACGTTTATTGGCGACTTTACGACATAGTGATCGCACCTCCCCATAAACGCGATCGCTCTTTTAGTCAGTGAATAGCGATACTTATAACGCACATCCCTAAACGCGATCGCTGTTCATCTGAACTCGGAATTTCTATTTTCAAATCTGAAATTTCAAGTTTTGAGGTCGGAGTTTCTCATTTCAAGCTTGAAGTTTCAAGGTCTCTAATTAAATCCAGCGCTTTTTGATATAGTCGCGTTTTTCCTTGTTCTCGAAACAGGTCTGCTGCTTTTTTCCAATCAGCGATCGCCCCTTGCTTATCTCCCAACGCAAAGCGGGCATTACCCCGGTTGCCGTAGGCTTCGGCATCGTTGGGATTAATTTTGAGAGCTTGATTGTAATCAGCGATCGCCCCTTGCTTGTCTCCCAATGCAGAGCGGGCTACACCCCGGTTTTTGTAGGCTAAGTCAGAGTTAGGATTAATTTTGAGAGCTTGGTTGTAATCAGCAATTGCCGCTTGATCGTCTCCCAATTTGTAGCGGGCTAAACCCCGCCCGACGTAGGCATCCGCATAGTTAGGATTAATGTTAATGGCGGTGTTGAAATCAGCGATCGCCCTTTGTTAGTCTCCCAAAACAGAGTGGGTTAAACCTCGATTGTTGTAAGCAAGGGCAAAGTTGGGATTAATTTTGAGCGCAGAGGTGTAATCAGCGATCGCTCCTTTATAGTCTCTTTTTTGATACTTCTCTCCAGCCTGAATAAAGAAATCATCAGCCTTGGGTGCTGTAGCGACAGGTGTGTTAGGTGCAGAAACTCCCACATCTACCCCAGTTTTTGCTGACAATCGCAAAAAGGTATTAATGGGAATGCCTAAATTAAAGCCTGTTTTAATTTCTTTGGTATCTAAATCTGCTCTACCGTGAACTGCAATCAGTTCACCTTTTTCATTCAATACCGCACCACCACTCATCCCTTCTGAGGTATTATTGCTGTAGACCAAAGCATAACCATCACGTAATGGTTTTGACGCATTAGCCGTAATTGTCCCATTGCTAAAAGTGTAGACTGACTGATTAATGGCAAATGTTGGTGCTGGAAACCCAGCGACATAAGCGGCTGTGCCTTCTGTGCTGCTATCAGAGTTGCCTATCTTAGCTAGATTATAATTTTGACTGCTGGTAAACTGCGCTACAGCTAAGTCTACTCCTGGCATTGGTTTGACACTGCTGTAATTGAGTGCATAACGTTGACCATCAGGAGTGATAATTTCATAATTATCTTGGACTTCTACTACATGAGCCGCTGTGAGAACAGTGTAAGTATTGCCCTCTTTCTTAATAATTACTCCAGAACCATATCTGGGCTTTTTACTTTGAATCAGCACTGTGATTTGTTTAGCAATGTTATTAACTTCAGTTGGTGATAGAGCCATAGCCACTTTGGTTTGCACAAGGGCGATGGTGACTCCAATTAGTGCTGGTGTAAGTTGATAATAAAATTTCATTATTTAATCTCCAATAAGGTTTATAAAACTAGTATTTGATTGTTGAAATACACGTATATAGTAGGGTGGGCATTGCCCACCCTACTGTAGAGACGGCGATTTATCGCGTCTCCTTTATCGGTACAGCCCAACTGAGGCGAGTAATCTTTTGGTGCAAAGCTAAATCAGCTTCAGAACCAAGCGAGACGCTCACACTACAGTCCCTCATTTCAACCCTGACAGACTACTAGGCTACAAACGCAAATCGCTGTATTTCGGATTATGCCTTAGATATTATTGTGTAAACAATACCTTTGGCTGTTGACAATTTCATGCTGATGGACGATTGACGCGGATTAACTTTCCTTTTAAGCTTTTTGCTGTAGCGATCGCCTCATGAATGCGTGTTGCCAAACTTTCAAAATCTGACCCTTCTGTGCAGACAATAATACCAGCATGGTCTGCTTGTAATCGGTGCAATCGCATAAAATCACGGCGATTGCGCGTCAAAACTGCTCGCTCATTACTCAAAGCAAAAGCTAACACATTTTCATCAGGAATTCTCAAATTTGCATTTCCTGCATCCCTCGCTGTTAATACATCGTGACCAAAAGTGCGTAGAAATTCTACAACGGGTAATGGGAAGTTTTCATCTGTATAGAGCCGTGCCAATTTTCAATATTCCAGATTTTCTAGCATTATTTCCTCATTTTCTCGGATTGCTTGTTCAATTTCTTCTGGGTTTGCGTCTGCATAAGCCCAAGCATTTACTAAATCAGCTGCCGTCAGATGTGGAAATGCTTCTAAAATCTGAGCATCACTCATCCCCAGACGACGGTCATTTAGCAGCGACCAAACTGGAAGGCGAGTTTTAGCAATACAAGCATCGCCACCACACACACCAGGAGTTTTGGTAATTCCTAATGAACCTTTGCTTAAGGTTTTAGTTAATATTTGTATGGCTTCTGCTTTTTCAGTGGGATTTAATGCATGAAGTTGTGCTTCTAGTTCTTGGAGTGTCATAGTTAATATTAGCTTTACTATAAAATTAACAGTATTGTAGGTTGGGTTAAGGGACGAAACCCAACATTTTGCGGAATTTGTTGGGTTTCGCATTGCCTCAACCCAACCTACTCATAATGCACTATTTTCACCTTGCCACACTACTACGTATCTACAATCAACTACAAGATGCTATGACCTTCATACGACTGGTTCACCCGATTGGGGGTATGCGGTTTTAGCAGATGGAATATACCCTGAATATATTGATGTGTTTAATCGGGTTGGTGATGATTCTCACAGCAGAAAAATTACCATAGTGGCTATTATAAGCTTTAAAGATATATTCAATTGCTTGTGTGTTAAAGGGTTTAAAGAGTGGATGAAACTGTTAAGTCACTGCATACACCAGATTGTCAACAAGAGGCTATTACTCTGCTATCGAAAATTGCTGCAAATTTACCGGGGATGATTTTTCAATTTCTCCAGCGGCAAGATGGTTCTCCGTTTCTCGTTAATGTTAGTTCAGGTTGTCGAGAACTGTATGAATTAGAACCAGAAGCGATTCGGGCAGATTTTCAGGTGCTGCATCGACTGATTCATCCCCAGGATATAGATGCTTTCGCCGCCTCTGTGGCAGTTGCTGTTGCCAGTTTATCACCTTGGCGTTGGGAAGGTCGCATTATTACACCCAGCGGTAAACTCAAGTGGATTCAAGGTGTTTCCCAATTAGAACGACAAGCCAATGGTGACTTGCTTTGGGAGGGTTTGGTAATGGATATTACAGACCGCAAACAAATAGAAGCACAATTACGAACAAGTGAGATGCGCTACAAAGCAATTTTGGATGCTATCCCCGATTTAATGTTTCGGATTAACCGCGATGGTCAATATCTCGATTTGAAAGATGATGGTACAAATGTTGTGCTTTCAAAAGAAGAGATCATTGGTAAAAATTTGCGGGATTTATTGCCTAGTGATGTGGCTGTAATTGGTCAAGAGGCGATCGCTAAAACTTTGAGTTCTCATGATTTGCAAATTTGTGAATATCAACTGCCATCGCCGTTAGGATTGCGAGATTATGAGGCGCGGTTGGTAGTTAGTGGCCCAGACGAAGTCCTAGCCATTGTCCGAGATATTACAGAACGCAAACAAGCAGAAGCTAGTCTAAAAAGACTAGCGCAAAAGTTTTCTAAAGCTTTTCGTTGCAGTCCCAATGCTATTACTATCAGTACTCTCAATGAAGGACGCTATGTAGAAGTTAACGATAGTTTTGTCAGACTCTCAGGTTATCAGCGAGACGAAGCAGTTGGTCGTACCGCTTTTGAGTTAGATATGTGGGTACAGCGGCGCGATCGCCTGAAATTATTAGAGGAGTTGCAAACGCAGGGATTTGTCCGCAACTTAGAGGTGGAATTCCGCACTAAGTCTGGTGTGATCATGACAGCATTGCTATCAGCAGAGGTAGTTGATTTAGATGGTGTCTCCTGCATCCTGGCAATCACTAATGATATTACAGAACGCAAGCAGGTAGAAGCACAATTACGCCTCTCGGCACAGCGCGATCGCTTGTTGACACAAACTTTAGCACGAATTCGGTCATCGCTCAATTTAGACCAAATTCTCCAAACTACTGTCTCGGAAGTCCGGCAATTTCTGCAAGCAGACCGGGTGTTTATTGGTTTAAATGATGCTAAAGGCGGCGGTAAAGCCGTCGCTGAATCGGTAAATCCAAATTATCCATCAATCTTAGGTTGGACAAATGATGATAAAACTTATCTCCAAGAATTGAAACGTTTATTAACTAGCGATCGCGTGCGTTTAGTCGAAGATGTCAGTCAAATTCCCGTCTCTCCCAAATTGCAAGCACACTATCAACAATTCCACACACGGGCTACCTTGGCTGTGCCAATTATGCTTGGTGATGAATTATTTGGGGCGTTGGTTGCTAATCAATGTTCTGGCCCCCGTCATTGGCAAACCATCGAGATTGATTTGCTACAGCAGATGTCAGAACAATTAGCGATCGCTATTCAACAAAGCTTTATTTACCAAGAACTCGCCGAACTCAACACAAATTTAGAACAGCAAGTAGAAGAACGCACTGCCCAACTACAACAAAAAATGCAGGAACTTGGAGAACTGCAACGAGTAAAAGATGTAGTGTTACACACTGTAGCCCATGATTTGCGAACCGCAGTCATGGGTAATTTAATGGTACTCAAAAATTTGCTTAACAGTGGAGGAGAGGGAGCCGGAAGCATGGAGCAGAGACAATCTCCTTTGCACCCCGCTCCCTGCTCCCCTGCCTCTTCATCCCCAATTCCTGTTTCCCGTTCCATTATTGAACGGATGATGCAAGGGAATGACCGCCAATTGGGGATGATTGACTCACTGATGGAAATGCATTGTTGCGAAGGTAAGGGAATTGTCCTGCGGCGTGAGCTTGTCTCTTTGAGTACATTGCTAAAGTCTGCGCTTCAGGACTTACAGCCAATACTCAACCAAAATCAAGCAACGCTAAAGAACCTGATACCACAGCATTTACCTTTAGTGCTAGCTGATTCAGGGAAAATACATAGACTTTTAGTAAATTTATTTACACATAGATTGCAACACAATCCGCCAGGATTGAATTTTACTCTCAAAGCCACAGTTGCAGACGAAATGATCCGCATTCAGATTCGAGATGACGGTGTAGCTATGAGCAAACTAGAATGCGATCGCCTATTCAATCTACATATACCCGATCCCCAAGGCCCTTGTTTAACAGGCGTTGCTTTAAAAATGTATCTTGGCCGGCAAATTATTCAAGCACACGGCGGTGAAATCGGCGTTATTAGCCACCGCCAGCGTGGGTTAACGTTCTGGTTCACCTTACCATTATAAGATTTGTGAAAAAATAGTATACCTTAACAGCCGTACAGTTACTCAGTCATCAGTCATCAGTCTGTTCCCAATGCCCCATGCCCAATTCCCAATTCCCAATTTCCCAGAAAAATTTAATAATAGATAAATGGGTAGCTTATTAAAAACATTACAAATGTGGTGGAAAAAGGCAACTAGGGGGGTAATCACAAATAATCACCAGGACAAGGAGTGGCTGGCTAATAGACAGCGCTTTTTGTGGCAGAGGTTACATCTATGGTTATGGCTGGCGTTGGTGTGCTTGTTAAGCTTTACCCTGCGAGACATTTATGACTTATTTTTCCCTCTGAGAGAGTTGCAAAACCTGCCAGAGTCGCTCAGAATTCATGGGCTATTCATCAATCTTGCCATGCTTGTGAGCTTACTTGTTTACTTTGCGTTGCGTAAAACTAACTTTGGTCATCGTTATCCAGGACTGTTATTTTTAGGTTCATCTTGGTCAGTGGGTTTAGCATCGCAGTTGTTCGCCACCCTCAAAGGTTTTGCACTACCCGATACATTAGGTTGGTCGTTGCTGTTTTTTAGCCAAGCTACATTTATCCCAGTTTGCTGGCGATTGCATCTGATCTCTCAGGTGGGTGTACTGATTTACTATTTTGGGGTTAACACAGCACTGGGTCTACAAGCACCAATACCCGAACATCCAGAAATATATAACGTGACATTTATTTTGTATGTTTTTTGGCTATGTGCTATCTGTGACATTGGTGTTTACTTGTACGATCGCCTACAACGTTCTGAGTTTTATGCTCGCAGAGAGCTTGAATCTGCCTACCATAAGCTAGAAGCTACAGAAGCTAAATATCGTAGTATCTTTGAAAACGCGGTCGAAGGCATATTTCAAAGCAGTACTGATGGGCGCTATATTACAGCCAATCCCGCATTAGCAAATATTTACGGATACTCATTTCCGGAGGAAGTTACAGCCAACTTCACTGATATTGAACGTCAATTGTATGTTGACCCCAAGCGTCGTGCAGAGTTTGTGCGCTTGATTGAACAGGATGGTAGAGTCTCAGAGTTTGAATCGCAAATTTATCGCCGAGATGGAAGCATTGTTTGGATTTCCGAGAAAGCCTATGCAGTCCGAGACGAACAGGGAAAACTACTTTATTACGAAGGCTTGATTGAAGATATCACACAACGCAAACAAGCCCAAGAAGCGCTAAGAGTATTTTTCCATGCAGTTTCCCATGATTTACGTAACCCAGTGCTGGGAACTTTAATGGTGCTGAAGAATTTGCTCAAAGATGACGGACTAGAAGAACGCAGGGGGCAGGGGGCAGGGAGCAGGGAGCAGGGAGACTCCCCCTTGCACCCTGCTCCCCGCACCCCTGCCTCTTTACCCCCAATCACTGTTTCCCGTGCGATTTTAGAGCGAATGGCGCAAAGTAGCGATCGCCAACTCAAATTAATTAACTCGTTGATGGAAGCCCATGTCAGTGAGGTACAGGGCGTTGTCCTACAGTGTCAACCGTTACAATTGCATACGGTGGTGGGAGATGCGATCGCAGATTTAGAGCCAATGCTGGTAGAAAATCAAGCGACGCTCACAAATTTAGTTAACGCAGATTTACCTCTAGTGAATGCCGACCCCACTCAATTATGGCGGGTATTCTCGAATTTAATTGTCAATGCGATCAAACATAATCCTCCAGGGTTGCGATTAACAATTAACGCAATTTTTGAAGCAGATAATATATATTGCACAGTTAGTGATAACGGCGTAGGTATCAGTCAACAACAAAGTGAACACTTATTTGACCTTTATTTCCGCTCTAGTAATAATCGCAATTCTATCAGTTTGGGATTGGGTTTGTATCTCTGCAAAAAAATCATTAACGCCCACGGTGGCGAAATTGGCGTCAATAGTGCCTTGAAAGCAGGAGCCACATTCTGGTTTACATTACCCATCAGTTAAAACTGTTAACTGTTAACAGCCGCATCTAACATCTGTATTGTCCCCGCGTTGGCGTTAATTTCTACTTCCGCACCCACAGGAACCGTAAATTTATCTTTGATATGACCAATCATTGAACCATACCAAGCCGGAATTCCTAAGGGAATTATATGCTCTTGTAATACTTGCATGAGAGTAAAATTTGGTTCATCTCCAGATGCACAATTAGTACATTGTCCAAATATAAAGCCAGCAATTTGATTTAGTATTCCCGCATTTTTTAACTGTGTCAGCATCCTATCTACACGGTAAACATCTTCACTAATTTCTTCCACAAATAGGATGCTTTTATTCCATGAAGGTAGATAAGGTGAACCCACCATTGCTGATAGTACTGATAAGTTCCCACCCACCAATTTACCTCTAGCTTTTCCCGGCGCTATTAACTCTACTTGCACATCTCCAATGTTGAGATTTTGCATTGTTACTGCTTCTCCATTGAATAGGATGCGCTGGAGATAATCCGTTGTCAATTGATTCCAGGTAGAGGTCGCCACTGGGCCATGAAAAGTAATCAATCGACTGCGAGCATTGATTGCTAATAATAAAGAAGTAATATCACTGTACCCCATGAGAATTTTGGGATGGGAGCGGATGCTGGTATAGTCCAGTAAGGGTAAAATTCGGTTACAACCCCAGCCACCGCGCATGGCGATAATTGCGTTGACAGCGCGATCGCTAAACATGGCATTGAGATCCTCAGCACGGTCAACATCTTTACCCGCCAAATAGCCATAACGATCTAAAATATGCGCCCCTAACTTGACTTTTAAGCCTAAACCTGATACGGAGCGCTGGGCTGCTGCGATATCTTCATCGTCAACGATACCTGCAGGCGCAATCAATCCGACGGTATCGCCGATGCGTAAACGGGGTGGCTTGATGATAGTGTTTGGTGATAGCTTACTTTGAGCGGTTAGTGTTGGCATTTGCACGGCTAAGATAGATAGTCCCAGACTAGTGAGGAATTGGCGGCGATTGATGAGCATGATGGCGATTGGGAGATAAAGTGAAAGGTGCAGGATTGTTGGCAGGTATCTATGGCGCGTAAACGCTTGATTATTGAGATGGGGATGGGAATTGATCAGCATGGACAAGAACCAACCGTAGCAGCGGCTAGAGCGGTACGTAATGCGATCGCTCACAATGCTTTACCCGGTGTTTGGGAAGTCGCTGGCTTAAATGACCCCAACGACATGATTGTAGAAGTCCAGGTAGCAGTACCCTACCCAGAACAAGTACAAGCAGAGGAAGTACTAGCTGTACTGCCTTTTGGCCGCAAAACCCTGACTGTAGAATCTGGCGGGATGGTGGTTCAAGGACGCGCCATTCCCTCCCTCAATGATAAAAATGACGAAATGTTGATAGCTATTGCGGCAGTGACTGTTTTGATTGAGACTGAATAACTGTGGCATTAATCGCAACATTAATAAACAAAATGACACTTCTCCAAGCACAACATTGGGAAAAATTATTTGGTGACCTGACACTAGAGAAGAAATCTCTGTATGGTGTCTGGACTGTCTATTCTCCAGCACAAGAAATTATCAAATCTTCTCAAGGTATCAGGACTTTGCAGGCTAATGCAGATAAAACAGTGATTACGCACACAAATCAATTTCCATCTGCTGACAGAACTACCCTAGAAAAGCAATGGCAAATTGCAAAAGCCACTTGTAATTTACCTGATGGATTATTGCATCCAGCCGACCCATCAAAAAGAGCATTTGCCCTTTTCAATTATGGTGCTACTGCTTGGGTTCCCCAAAAACTGGAATTGGGACGCGGTTTTTCGGTGGAATTATTTTTAAAATCCCCGGATGGCAATACTAGTATAGGTAGTATCTATGCGGAAAATGGAGATTTAGAGAAAATATTATATCTGCGGGAATCTTTAAGTAGCTTTCCTGATATATTACCACTGGGTACAGAAGTTACAACTTTGCCAGGAAATTGGATTGGTTCACAAGTATCTATAACTCCTGATTTAAAAATAACAGATGCCGAAGTAATAACGGAGTTTGTGTTAGATCCGACTTTGGGAAAAAACAAGTCTTTCTTCTTACCTGATAGCGTTGTAGTAAATATTCCTGACAGGGTGAAGCTGGGAGATGCATTTGACATAGTAGCTGGGAAGCTAGTTGCGGAAAATGAGTATAAACGCCTCACAGCTAAATATAATCATGCTGGTGATTTTGTGTTATTGATTTCTGAAGTCTTTAATTTGACAGATGAGGCAAAAGCAAATACAAATTGAAAACTTTGAGCGTTCTGATACTCGTTAATCATCCTAAATAAGGAAACTGATGCAATGTCAAGTGTCGCCATTGAAACAGTAGTCGCCGCCTATTTTGCCAATATAGCAGCCATGAATCCCGAAGGATGGGTAGAGAACTTTGCAGAAGATGCTGTGAGTTACGATCCAGTAGGCGAACCACCTACAAAAGTTCATGAAGGATTTCGTCAGTTTATTGGGCAGTTACAAGCAGTTTTTGCAAAACTAGAACCAACAATTGAACACATCTTCGTTGCTGGACAAGCAGCCGCTGTCAAGTGGACAATGTTAGGATTTAGCAAGAGTGGCAAATCAGTCAGCTTTGAGGGCATTACAATTTTCGAGATTAACGCAGAGGGTAAAATTCAAACTATTCGGGCTTACTGGAATCCGGCGACAATGGTAGCTCAGTTGCGCTCTTAAAACTTTTCTGTACGCTAAACTAGATTCATTGGGATAAAAATCTCTGGCAGTAAGTTCAATGATGATCAATCTTCACCACTGCAGTGACAATGTCTCAAGAGCATAATGAATCACTCCAAATTCAGCAAATCACCGGACTCCAACCAAAACACTTTGCTGACTTAATTAGAGCCGCACAATTGATTTTCGACCCCACAGCAGGACTCTCTGGAAGGCATTTAATAGTTGACTGGCGAGAGTTTGGTATTCCCCTTGATGTTTCAGAAAATCTCAAATCACTTGGTCAGCAGTATCAATATGCATCTCCCCATATACCGATTGAAATCGTTTGGAGTTACTTGACTCCAGAAACTCGCATTTGGTTCATTGAACACAAAGATGAGTTATGGCGTTTGGAGGAAGCTTTCCCAGCCCTTGACGAAGACTAGTACGAAAATGCTGTACCCCTACGGGGAAGCAAGCTACGCGAAGCGTCTCAGAAGGAGAAGTATGAAGTATGAAGTATGAAATAAAGAAACCTGTACAGTAGGGTTTTCAAGGTTTTGTAATGCGTGGTTTATTTGCGCTGTGCTGTACTAGGCTGTAATTGACCAAGCGAGAAAATTTTCTCGCTTGGTTCAGTTGTATGGCACATCCACTCTATGGGATCTTAAAAATATATCCGTGGCAGAATGTGGCTGAGTTTCACCCCCTAATAGTCATTATCAGCCACACAAATTCCTTTACATTTAATACCGTTCGTCGCTGTGCGCTGACAATGAGGACATAGAACTTTTTCGGTTTCTGTTTCTTGATTGATATTTATATTAGTGCTTGCAGTAAAAAAGTCTGGTTCGGTTTGGATTTGTACAGTCATAAATGTAACAGTGCGTGCATAATGATACTGTTTCCTTTACACAGGGTAACATCTTGACTAAGGTGGAAGCAGGGGTGTCGGTAAAAGAGGTGATATCGACATCAATGCAGTAACCTTGACCTTTAATTGATGTTATTGTTAAGTTTTATTCAAACTTTTTTTATTTGTTTAGATAGTTTGAATTTAGCCCTTGGGTGTCCTGTGCGATCGCATTCGCTTGCGTACATAATTAAACTAATTAAAAAAAGTTCCTTTCGATGAATCAAAGCTTAAGTGTTTCTCCCGTCTTGGAGAAACCCACTACCATAAATCCATCTGTTCCCAAGAAACCGCTATTTATCAAGCAAGTAATTGTTCTTGTGCTGGAAATGCTTCTGGCATTACCCCTCGGTTTAACTTTGTTAAAGTTCCACTTTGGTGGCATTGCCTGGATATTTGGGGGTATTGCCTCTGGTACTGTTATTTTACAAGCGTGTCGTGTTTTTTATCAGTATTCTCCCAAACCAAACCGCACTGCTAGAAAGGTGGGTATGGGGCTTGTAGGCTTGACTGTCGGTGCTTCCAGTGCCCAAGCGGATCTAGCTAGTGCTGCTTCTGGCGTTCCCATTTTTGTCTTACTCACGTTTTTTTTACTACTGTGTGGTGGCTTTATTGGTTATATTTATTCCCGCCTCAGTAAAATCAACCTATTGACGGCAATGCTAGCTACAGTTCCCGGTGGTGTGGGCGTGATGGCAGCTATTGCTGCTGATTATGGCAGAAACGTCACCCTAGTGGCTTTAGTTCAAGCGTTGCGTGTCACAACCGTAGTTCTGTTAATTCCTTTTATCGCCAGATCATCTGTTGGTAGCTTCTGGAATCCGCAAATACTGCCTGTTAAAAGTAGTTTATTTAGTTTAGATCCATCACAACTAGGATTACTGTGTTTGGTACTGTTATTTACCGGATTAATAGTCTATCTTTCTATAATATTCAAAATTCCTGCAGGCGATTTTTTTGGGGCATTGTTGATTGGATTCACTATTAATCATTTCTTAGATTGGCTACCCTTTGTTGGGAATATTCACTTCAGTCCACCGCCATTGATTAACTTAATAGGTCAAATGTTGTTGGGAATTACCATTGGTGAGTATTGGGGAGAAAAACCTAGTTTCAGCAAACGAACTGTAGCCTATGCTTTCATGTCTGTAGGGATGACTGTAATTACTGGTGCGATCGCTGCTTTGTTGGCTATGCATTTCACCACTTGGGACTGGTTGACTTGTCTGTTAGTCACAGCACCAGGAGGATCAGCAGAAATGATCCTCGTCTCCTTGGCGTTGAATCATAATGTAGAAATTGTCACGACGGGTCATTTAATCCGACTGATTGCGATTAATAGTTCTCTCCCAATTTGGGTATTTTTATTTCGCCGTCTTGATAGTCAACTTTCAAAACCTGCTTAAGAAAGGTTATTCTCCCCCAATCTTCCTCACCTCCCCCACTCTCCATTTAAGTATACGCTTTCTTTATTTAGTTAATCAGGAGACACAAGATGCTTACCCAAATTCAAGAATTGGATGCTGAACAATGGGTGAAAACTCGTTCTTCCCTCGATCCCACCCAATCCATATTCCTGATCTGGACAGGTAAAATTTATACATTTATCCCCGGCGAGAAGCGAAAACTCCTATTTAAGATAGTGGGGGTGAGTGTTAGTAGATGTCTTCCCACTGAAGCAGGTAGCTGGGACTTTACGTCTAGGGAATTGACTTATTACCTCAATCCGCAGACAGATGAGATTTTACGGAAATGGGAAAATCCCTGGACTGGGGAGACTGTACCAGTAATTCATGTTGCGAATAATCCTGTGCAGGGTAATTTCCAGGGCAAATTTCCAGCACAAGTAGAAGAAGACAGCACAACCTTTGTTTTTGATATATTTCCTACTTACCCTAATCCATTAGCAGCAGATCCAAAGTTTGCCGAATACAGCCCATTTGCAATTTATCAGGCTTCAGAGCTATTTAAACTCACTGTTCCCACCGCAGATTTATGGAACTCAGAACTGTCAGCAGTTTCGCAACTCAGGCTAAGTTGGGATCGAATTGGTCAGTGGCTTCCCTGGATGAAAATGGGCGATCGCCCTGGCTATCTGATCTATAGTGCTTCAGGAAAAAAGGTTGGTAGTTTTACAGAGTTACCCCAACTGCTACAACAGGAAATTAATACTCGTGTTCCTTTATATAAAAATGCTCCCAAATCATTTTTTGATGGCGAAGATATGACCTCTTGGCTATATTTTCAAAAGCATTTTGATGCTTATTTAGCTGGCGAAATTTTCCCAATTCCATCGGCTGAGGAATTGTAACCAGAAAATATACATAGGACTCATATTTGATTTTTGAACAAAGTTCAATATTTGTAGTAGGGTGGGCAATGCCCACCAAAACCCATATCTGTTAGGAATTACCTACACTGTTGAAGATATTTCTCAAATCATTTAGGATTTTTATATAGGACTAGTATTTGATTTTTGAAAAAACTCCTTACAACTCACAAAGCCTTATTACCATTTTCGCTAATAACATCTTATTAAAAAATAATATCTAAAGTAAAAAATCTAGTTTATTTGTCCATAAATAAAATTTTAAACCTTTTTAATCTCTTTTTCATCTTTTGTTAAGTTTTCCTTAACCATAAAGAATGTAGTTTATTGGAGGCTGTGATTGCAGCAGGGAACTATTCCTTAAATACGAGGTAATATGACTTTTTCGACCACCATTTGGAATCGTGTAGTTACTACTTCAGTAGTGACTGCTGCTGTTGCACTTAGTCCTATTTTTACAGCAACTGCTCAAGCTGAAACTATAAATGGCGCAGGAGCAACTTTTCCCGCTCCATTGTATGAGCGATATGCTCGTGAAATCAAGAAGAAGTTTCCCGACTTAAAAGTCAATTATCAAGCAATTGGTAGCGGTGGCGGTATTCGTCAAACCATTGCGGGAACTGTTGACTTTGGTGCTAGTGATGCAGCAATGAAAGATGATGAAATTGCTAAAGTCAAGAATGGAGTAATTCTAGTACCGACTGCAGGTGGTGCTGTTTCTGTTGTTTATAATCTCCCAGGTGTTAACAGTCTCAAATTGTCCCGCAGTACATTACCTGATATCTTTTCAGGTAAAATCACCAACTGGAGTGATGCGAAAATCAAAGCTGATAACCCTGGTGTAAATCTACCAAATCAGCCAATTAAGTTTGTTGTTCGCGCTGATGGTAGCGGTACAACTTTCATTTTTACTAATCACTTGAGTGCTATTAATGGCTACTTCAAAGGCAGAATTGGCGCTAATACAGCCCCTAGTTGGACTTTGCCAAATGTCCTCAAAGGTAAAGGTAATCCAGGCGTAGCATCTTTAGTTTCTCGCACTCCCGGTTCGATTGGTTATGTAGAGTATGCTTACGCTGTAGCCAATAAGCTGAATTCAGCACAAATCCAAAATAAGAAAGGGGAATTTGTTGCTCCTTCTTTAGAATCTGCAAACGCAGCTTTAGCAACTGTCAAGTTTCCAGACAACTACCGCGTTTTTGTAGGAGAACCGTCACAGGGTTATCCTATTGTTGGTCTAACTTGGCTACTAGTTTACAAGCAGTATGCTAATGCTTCCAAAGCTGATGCTGTGAAAAAATGGGTGAATTGGGTGCTCAAAGATGGTCAACAATATAACGATGACCTTAACTACACCAAGATTCCATCTGATGTAGCAAATCGCGTGCTACAAACAGTGAATAGCTCCGTCAAGTAATTTATCATCTTGCTCCTTCATCTTGCCTGTAGGGTGGGCAGAATAGCCCACCCTACTCGTATCAAAAATCAAAAAAATGTATTTTTTAAATTTAGAATGACAAACTCATTTGAACCAGCTGACAACAATTCATCACGTGAATCAGAGTTAAGTGATGAAAATTTTAACTTGACAGCTACTGGTGACAAAATTTTTTGGTTAGACCAAGGATTCACATGGCTAGTATATGCTTTTGCCGCGATTAGTGTGGCGGTGCTATTCTTGATGAGTTTGGTCATTTTCCATGAAGCACAACCAGCGATCGCTAAGTTTGGAGTGGGATTTTTATGGAGCAAAGATTGGGATACAGGTAATCAGCTTTTTGGAGCATTACCTTATATTTATGGCACGTTGGTAAGTAGTGCGATCGCGATTATTTTAACTATACCAGTGGGCGTAGCGATCGCTCTAGTCACCAGTGAAAATTTCTTACCACCATC